>JAKSIS010000035.1 GCA_024398665.1 Bacteroidaceae bacterium | reverse complement strand
CTAGACCTCATCTCAGCCAACTGCTAAAATGGGTGTCCCATTGCGGAAAACAGGACGCACCTGCGTGTTTCTCTAACTAGAAAATTAGAGGGTAGAGGGACCGGGAGCGGACCTGCAGCTTTTCTGGGCAGGTCCACTGTTTCTCGTTTTGGCGAACTGGAAGCATTCTCATATTGTTCTCAGCAGGTATGTCACACAATTCCAGATAGCCGTTTCAATGACTCCCCACTAAATTTCCACTGAGCCGTTTTTTATTTATCCTTGCTGCGCCACAGTTCCTTGACTGCGAAATAGGCCGGTTTGGCCTTATATTCTCCGTCAAATAGGAACGGGGCATTCTGGCGGCTGCGTGAATTCAGCCATGAATAGTTGTCGGTGAGTCCCCAGAATGTGATAGTGTGTATGCTTTTCTTGTGTTTTTTGACAACTGCAAAGAACTTCTTGTAGGCTTCAGTAACCAGAGAATCCTGATGTGCCTTTTCCTCTTCTGTTAGTTCGGGCATTGCAAGACCGCCGTTGCCGGAGTATCCGCCGAAACCGGCCATCTGGTCAACCTGACCCTGCTGTCCCTGTCCCTGCTGACCCTGCTGGCCCTGCGGACGCTGTCCCTGCTGTCCCTGTGGACGCTGACCCTGCTGTCCCTGCGGACGCTGACCCTGCTGTCCCTGGCCCATCTGGCCCTGAGGACGCTGCTGGCGCTGTCCCTGTGCCATCTGCCTGCGAGGTCCGCCGCCGGCAATGTCAAGTTCAGTGAACTGGATAAGCACGCCAAGTTCCTCGAAACGTGTCAGTGATTCGTCAACGGTATTATAGTCCATGTTTACGTTATAGTGGCCCTGCATGCCTATTCCGTGAATGGGAATTCCGCGTTCAAGCATGCCCTTGACCAGCTTGTAGCACTTCTCCCTCTTTGCCGGGTTGTTCAGGCCGTAGTCATTGTAGAACAGCAGAGCATCGGGATCGGCCTGATGTGCATATACGAAAGCCGAATCAATGAAGTGTTCACCGGCGACCTTCAACCACTGTGAATTGCGCAGGAATCCGCCGCCGTCGTCAATGGCTTCGTTGACCACATCATAGCAGTACACCTTTCCTTTGTAGTGTTCCATCACTGCAAAGATATGTTCTTTCATGCGCTGGAATACCTGAGTCGAGTCTTCAGTGAGCCATGCAGGGCACTGTGAGTGCCATATCAGGCAGTGTCCGCGCATTACGGCACCCTTGTTGCTGAGAACGAAATCGGTGACCTTGTCAGGAGTCTCATAGGTGAAAACGCCCTGGGTGCGTTCTGTTTCAATGGGCTTCATGCTGTTTTCGCATGTCGCGCTGTTGAAATGGTAACTGAACATTTTCATGTTCTCTTCGCTGCGCAGTGTCCAGTTGTCGATAGCCGCACCGACCTTGATGGGGGCAAGTATGTCCTTCAGCGGTTCGACCTGGAAAGCGTCATTCCCTTCATACTTCTGTCCGCATGCGGATAGAAATGCCATTGCACTGACTGCAATGAGTGAATACTTCAGGTTCATAATGGTTAGTTGAAATGATTGATTGTTATTGAAAGACTGATATTATTCCAGATACTGAAGTATGCGTCCGCTTATCTGAAGCAGTGATATTTCGCATATCTTGGTGTCATATTGTGCCTGAAGAAGGCTTTCTTCAGCGTCGAGAAGCGATTTCTGCGCTTCACGCATCTCCAGACCTGACAGGTCGCCCAGCATGTAGCGTTCCTGTGCAATCCTCATTGTCTCCTGTGCGGTCTCAAGATTCTGCTGCTGCAGTTCCAGCAGAAGAAGGTTGTTGCAGTACGCCTGCCAGAAATCATCCAGATTCGCACGCAGCTGCAGTTCCAGCTGTTCAATTGTGATATCGGCGTTCATCTCATCCAGAATGGCATTGCGTTCCTGTACTCGCTGTTTGCCGGTGACAAGGTTCATGCCCATTGTCGCACCGAAACTGGGTCCCCAGTTGTTGCGGCTTGAATAGGTGCTGTTACCGTATATGTTGTGGGTGAATCCGTATGCGGCGTTCAGTTTCAGGTAGGGATAATTGCGTGCCTGAACCGTTCTGCGGTCAAGACCGGCCAGTGCACGGCTGCTTTCAGCTTTCAGCAGTGACGAGTTGGTCTCCAGCATATCGGTCAGCAGCGATTCGTAGTCAAGTCCTTCAATCAGCGTTATTGCGGTGTCGGCGGCCTCATGTACCTGGCGCAGGTCCCGGTTGGACATCAGCCTGTTTATCTTTATGTTGGCCGATGCCAGCGCTTCGTGCTGTTTCAGGCTCTGCGCGCTGTCGGAATTGAAGTAGACCTGTGTCTGCTGGAGTTCCAGACGTGAACTGCCGCCCATCTCGTAACGCTGTCTTACAATGCGCAGACGTTCCTTGGAAAGGGCGGTGGCATAGTCAAGATTCTTCAGATGGATGGTCTGCTTGACCAGATTGAAGTATTCCGATGTCAGGCTTGCCACGTAGTCCTCAATGGTGACGCGTGTCTGTATGGTGCCCTGATTGTGCAGTTCCTCCATGCGGTCACGTGTGGACTGTATGCTGAATCCGTCAAATACGGTCCAGTCAGCACGCAGTGAAGCGTTCAAAGTGTGGTCCAGCACATCACGGTTGGAAACGGTTGACCCGTCATCGGCCATGGTATAGTCAGTGCTGGACATTGAACCGGAATAACTGCCCTGAAGGCTTACCGTAGGCATGCCTCCGGCATAGGACCAGCTGTCATTGTTGGCGGACTGCTCTTCCTGCATTCTGACCAGCTGTATCTGGTAGCTGTCCCTTACACCTCTTTCAAGACATTCCTTCAGTGTCATTGTCTGGGCCGGCGCGCATACTGCAAGCGCTGCGCCCGCTATGGTCAGTACTGTTCTTTTCATTCCTCTTTCGGTTTGCGTGCGGTTGAAATGTAGGTGTAGATGGCCGGGACCACGTACATGGTGAAGAATGTCGAAATGAGCATGCCGCCCACTACGGCGGTACCCATGGCAATTCGTCCGGCGCTTCCCTCACCGTGTGCGAACATGAGCGGCAGCAGACCAAGAATGGTCGATGTGCTTGTCATCAGGATGGGGCGCAGACGCTGTACCGATGCCTGGCGTATGGCCGTGGCCTTGTCAATGCCGGCCTCCTGTTTCTGGTTGGCGAACTCCACAATCAGAATACCGTTCTTCGCCACCAGTCCCACAAGCATGATTATACCGATTTCGCTGAATATGTTCATGGTCTGTCCTCCGGCCCTGATGAATATCAGTGCACCGCATACGGCCAGGGGAACGGTGAGCATGACAATGACGGGATCCTTGAAACTTTCGAACTGGGCTGCCAGAATAAGGTATATGAGAAGCAGGGCCAGACCGAAGGCGAACAGCAGGCTGTTTGAACTTTCGCGGAAGTCCTTTGATTCGCCTGTCAGTGCGGTACGGAATGTGTCGTCTAGGGTCTCCTTGGCTATCTTGTCCATTTCGTCAAGCGCCTGTCCCAGCGTATAGCCTTTGCCCAGACCGGCTGAAACTGTGGCCGATACGAAACGGTTGTAGCGGTACAGCTTGGGAGGTGCTATGTCCTCCTTGAGTTCCACCAGGTTCTCCATCTGTATCATGTCCCCGCTGCCGGAACGCATGTAGATGGATTTGAGGTTCTGGGTGGTGTTGCGCTGCTGGCGGTTTATTTCGCCAACAATGTCATACTGCTTTCCGTTCATGTACAGATAGCCCATGCGCTGGCCGCTCAGACCGTACTGGAGTGTCTGTGCAATGTCACGGGTGCTGACGCCCAGCAGATTTGCCTTTTCACGGTTGATTGAGATCCGGACTTCAGGCTTGGAGAACTTCAGGTCTGCATCGGCCATCTGGAAGGCGGGATTGTCATTGACCTTCTGCAGGAAGGTGGGCAGGACGTCCTGCAGTTTTTCAATGTTGGTGGCCTGTATTACATAACGCACCGGCATGCCTCCACGGCCACCTCCGAATGACGACTGCTGCTGTACGAACGAACGGGCATCGTTTTCACGGCGAACGGCTGCCGACAGCTTTTCGTAGACCTGCATCTGCGTGTAGTCGCGGTCAGCAATGTCCTTGAGTGTAATCTGTATGTTGCCGCCGCCGCTCTGTACGCGTGCGGTCACGAACTTGGCGTCAGGCATTATCGAATCCACAATGTCATTTATGCGTTCGGTGTAGTCGCGCATATATTCATAAGTCACGCCTTCAGGACCCTGCGTGCGCACGGTCACCTGTGAACGGTCCTCCATGGGCGCCATTTCCGAAGGCGTTGCGCTCCACATCCATACGCAGCCTGCAATGGCCAGGATCATGAGCACCATGGCTATCCAGCGGTTGCGCAGTATGAAGTCAAGGCTTTTGCTGTAGCCGCGGTTCATGCCTTCAAAAAACGGTTCGGTCCAGTTGTAGAAGCGGCTCTGCCTTTCACGCTTGATCAGAATCTTGGTGGACAGCATTGGGGTGAATGTCAGGGCGGCAAAGGTCGATATGACCACGGCGCCGGCAATCACGAAAGCGAATTCACGGAACAGGCGTCCTGTCTGGCCTTCCATGAACACGATGGGGATGAACACGCACAGCAGGGTGATGGAAGTCGATATTACAGCGAATAGGATCTCCTTGGAGCCTTCAATACCGGCCTGCATGGGAGTCATGCCCCTTTCTATGCGGTTGTAGATGTTTTCAGTCATGACTATGGCGTCATCGACAACAAGTCCCACGGACAGCACCACGGCCAGCATGGACAGCACGTTTATGCTGAATCCCATCAGGTACATCACGAAGAATGATCCGATGATGGATACCGGAATGACAAGACAGGGGATAAGGGTTACACGCCAGTCGCGCAGGAACAGGAAGATGATGAGTATGACAAGCAGGAATGCTTCAAACAGTGTGCTCTTGACTTCGTTGATGCTGGCGCGTATGTACTTTGTGTTGTCAAAGCCGTATTCGTACTTCACGTCCTCAGGGAGGTCCTTCTCCATGATTCTCATGCGTTCGTACACGGCATTGGCAATGTTGATGTGGTTGGCGCCCGGCTGCGGCGTGACTGCCACGCCCACCATGGGTATGCCGTTCATCTTCATGTAGCTCTTTATGTCACGCGGACTGAGTTCGGCCTGGCCTATGTCGCTGAAACGGATCACGCGCGTGCCGTCATGCCTTATGACCAGATTGTTGAATTCCTCGGTCGTGTGCATCTGGCCCAGGGTACGTATCTCCAGTTCGGTCGTGTTGCCTTCAATGGTTCCTGACGGAAGTTCAACGTTCTCCTTGTCCAGAGCGTTCTTCACGTCCATGGGGGTTATGCCGTAGCCCGACATCTTGACCGGGTCAAGCCACAGGCGCATGCAGTACTTCTTTTCACCCCATATGCCCACCGAACTCACGTCCTGGATTGTCTGGAGCTGCTCCTTGACGACAAGGTCCGCCAGTTCGCTCAGTTCCAGCAGCGAGCGCTTGTCGCTGTGCAGGGCCACCATGAGTATGGGCATTGCATCGGCATCGGCCTTGGATACCGTTGGGGGATCACAGTCACGCGGAAGCATGCGCTGGGCACGCGACACCTTGTCACGCACGTCATTTGCGGCGGTCTCAAGGTCCACTGACAGTTCGAATTCAACTGTTATGCGGCTGCTGCCGTACTGGCTTACCGATGACAGCGAGCGGATACCGGGAATGCCGTTTATCTGCTGCTCAAGCGGTTCGGTGATCTGGTTTTCTATCACTTCAGCGTTGGCACCAGGATATGATGCCGATACCGATATGATGGGATTGTCGACTGACGGGTATTCACGCACGCCCAGGCTGGAATATCCCACCACACCGAACAGGATTATTATTAGCACAAGCACGGTTGAAAGAACCGGGCGGCGTATGCTGGTTTCGGAAATGTTCATGCCGGTATCAGTTCTTCAGTTCAACAGCCATTCCTGTACGCAGCTGCATGGTGCCGCTGGTTATTACGGTGTCACCCACGCCAAGACCGCTCAGCACCTGGACTTCAGCGTCGGTGCGCAGACCCTTCGTGATTTCCTGCGGTACGGCCCTGCCGGCCTTGAAGAGGAACACCTTGTCTATGCCCATTTCCGATACGATTGCTTCACTGGGCACCGCAATGGCGTCGGGGAAGGTGCGTGTGTTCAGACTGACGCTGACGTAGCGGCCGGGAACCAGTTTTCCGTCAGAATTGTCATAAATGGCGCGGACCAGGAATGTGCGGGTTCCCTGGTCGACCTTCGAATTGGTGGCGTACACCTTTGCGTTGTAGACTTCGTCACTGCCTTCAACGGTGAATGTCAGTCCGGCACCGTTCTGCAGTACGCCTGCATAGCGTTCCGGTATGGCGAATTCGATCTTCAGCTTTTTCACGCTTGTCAGGGTGGCTACGGTGGTGTTGGGTGACGCATATGCGCCTACGCTTACCTGACGCAGTCCGATGATTCCGTCAAAGGGAGCCTTCAGTTCTGTCTGTTCCAGCTTGGCCTTCACCTCTTCGATATCGGCCTGGAGCTTGTTGAAATTGGCCTCGGCGTCCTGGTAGGCCTCCTTGCTGACGGCTTCCTTCTCATACAGGGCCTTCTGGCGCGACAGACGGTCTTCAGTTGACTGGTACTGCGCCTCGAGTTTCTTGAGCTGGGCCTGCAGGGGGGCGTCATTGATCTTGGCCAGAACCTGTCCCTTCCTGACCGATGAACCCTCCTCAAAGAAGATGTCGGTTATTTTGCCTGAAGTCTCAAATGAAAGGTCAACCTCTTCATTGGGGATAAGGCTGCCGCTTATGTTGATTCCGTCAATCAGTTCAGTGGTCTTTATGACTGTGTAGCGTACCAGAAGCGGACCGCCGCCACGACCCAGCGCGGCACCAGGTGCGCCTTGTGCGGCTGCAGGTGCACCGGCGGGAGCACCCGGAGCGGAAATGTCACTGTTGGCTTTAGGTTTGAAACGGTAGATTCCCAGCACAGCCAGCCCTATGACGATGACGGCTATGATAATCCATTTGACAGACTTTTTCATATAAATTTGGCAGTATTTGCGCAAATTTAAGAAAAATCGCGGTGGAATGTGCTCCTGATGTGCTTCTTAACCTTTTTTTAATGATGGGCTTATGCAGCAGCCTCTCATTCCAGCTGTTCTGTCGTTTCCAGACTCCCGCCGGCAAATGTGTCGTGGCGTACATAGCCGGTACCTGGCGCGTACCAGGAGAGGGTGGTGACAAGGCGGTGGTGAGCCGGTCCGTCTTCAGACTTGCTCTCGCTTATGACAATGCAGTCAAAAGTTCCGGCAGGAACGGTAATGGTTTCCCTGCGCAGGACCTTGCGCTCTGTCACGCGTACGTTGTAACGTACTGGTCCCAGACCGAATGTGGCCTGAAGGTCGGGCAGGGCATCGCCCGGCTTGAGGTCCGGCGCCATGGCTGTGGTGCTGCCGCTGCCTTTCATGGTTATTCCGGCCACAGCCGATGCGAATGCGGCCGCCGCATCCCCGAAGTCCGATGTCACTGTGCCGTCAGCACTGACCGTGGCCTGTTCGCGGACCGTATTCCTGTAGTACGGCCTGCCGTTCTCCTTTGTGAACGTGCTTGATGTGAACACGCGCAGGCTGCCGTCAGCGCTGTGTTCCACGCGGCTCACCTTAAGGTCATGCACCCACTTTACCCTGCCGTTTTCCGCATAGCGGCGCACATAGTGCAGGGTGGTGCCGGGACGTGTGCACACATACGGTTCAGCAGCCGTCAGCACTGCGGTGCAGACGGCTGCCAACAGCATGCATGCCAGTCTTTTCATCACTTGCGGGTAATCAGCACGCAGGCTCCGCCGCCGGGTGCCAGTTTCAGTTTGATTGTGGATTTGCGGGTCACCTCCATCTCAGTGTTCTCGAAAGTCTCGCGGTTGGTGCGGTAGTCGGTGTCATCGGCATCAGTATTGACTGTTGCCAGGAAACGGCCCCTGCCCAGGAAATCCAGCGGAACGCTCACTGTGCGTGACTCCTCATCCGTGGCCGCAGCGACCAGCCAGTCGCCGTCAGCGTTCTGACGCGCCATGACAATGTATTCTCCAATCTCCCCCTGAAGCGTTATGCTCTCCTGCCAGGGCTGCTTTTCAGCGGCCAGGAACTCCAGCAGGCGCGGGTACTTGCGGTAGTATTCCGGTATGTCGGGTATAACCGTTGCTCCGGACCATGTTATCAGGGTGCGTGCAATCTCACCGGTCACAGTTGTGGGTACCTCCTGGTTGTTGTCCTTGCGTGTGGTGCGGCCCTGGTGCAGTTCCATGAAACCGTTGTTCATGTCAACCGGTCCGGCCACCATATTGACAAAGGCCGATGTCACGAATGTCTTGGGCTGGAATATCTGCCGGCCGTCAAGCTGTGCCTTGCAGTATTCGCGGGTGACGGCGTTCGGCCATGTGCGCATCTGTCCGAACGGATGCACGGGGTAGTCGTGGTAGTCCACCATGAGGTGGTGCTTTGCGCACAGCCGTGTGATGTCCTGCGTGTGGCGGTTCTTTTCAAGCGGGCTGCCGTTCATGAAACCGTACTTTACACCCGCAGCGCCCCACTGCTCATACTGTGCAAGAGTCTCCTCAATGGGATAGTTCGTGCCGGCAACGTCATTCAGGTAGAGCCACAGGCCCACGCCCTTCTCCTTACCGTATTTTATAATGCGCTGAACGTCACGTGCCTTGTCACCCTTCGTGGGGTCGGAATCCTTCTCGAATTCGGGACCGTACCAGTTGGCGTCAAGCACCAGGTTGCGGAATCCGTTCTCAGCAGCGAAGTTCACCATGCGCACCCATGAATCGTAGTTCATGCCGTAGCGGTAGCCGTCCCAAACGGCACCGTCAATGCGCCAGTCCCACAGGTCCACGCCTGGTGTCACCCAGCTGAAATCGCCTTCGGCATCGGGGTTGAGAAGCTCCAGCAGATGCGAATCGACCAGCTCTCCCGGTGTCTTTCCAACCATCAGCACGCGCCATGCACCTTTGAATGTGCCGTTGAAGCCCGATATCCTTTCCGGTGCAATCTTAAGAGATGTCGTTCCCTTTTCCGCCAGCAGGCGCATGGGCCATCCGTCATAGGGAAGGTCAGCCTCGTGCAGTGCCAGGTACAGGTCATCGGACACCTTTATCGTTGCCAGCGGAAGGCGTTCTCCGCTGGCATCGGACAGAAGTTCCGGGCCTATGTTGTGCCGCTCGCCGTTGTAATACCATGCCGTGTAGTCACCGGCAAAGTTGAATTCGGTATTCTCGCGGACACCGTCAGTACTGGTGCACAGACGGAATGCCGCACCGTCATTGTAGACGCGTACCAGAACGTATTCATCGGCACCGTGTCCTACAGCGAATATCTGTTCGTTGAATTCGGCCTTTACAGTGGAACGCTTTCCCCACAGCGGATGCCATACTTCCTTTTTCCTTTCGGGCTTTCTGGCAGGCGGAACAAGAAATTCTGCAAGTCCGTCAGACGTGCTTCCGAGTGTATAGCCCAGACCGGACCAGTCAACAATGGTCTTTCCGTCAACTGATACCGAATACTGTAGCGTGCCGTCCAGCTTCAGGCTGAATGCGATGTTCCTGTCAGGCGACTTTACTGTGAACACATCTTCTGCGTTCATTGTCACAACGGCACACAGCAGTGCCATAATGGTCAGCGTTCTTTTCATTGTTTCGTGATTTTATGTAGGGAGAAAGGCGGAATGTCACTCCTTCCCTTCCATGGCCTTGAACTTCTTGTAGAGGATCTGGTAATCCTCCAGGATCACTTCCAGAGCTTCCTTCATCTCCATCTTTGAAAGTATGCTGATGTCAGTGTCCGTATAGGTGATTGTCTTGCCGTCCTTGACGTAGCTGGCATCAAAGTTCTCAATTTCAGTCCGGTAGAGATCAGCCTCCCACCGAAGTTCCTCAAGCTTCTCCTCATCCTGGCAATCGCGTATTTCGGAGTTGATCCTGTCAAGCTCCTCCTGAAGCATGGCCTTTGCAGCCAGAACCTCCTCCCATGCCTGGTCAGCCAGTGTCTGAAGGAAGTACTTCTGGACTGATGTGGCGCTCTTGCAGACCGTATCGCCCTTTTCGTTTATCATGTAGTCGACAACGTATGAATATTCCACGACCCCGGCTACCTTGAATGATACGGTAGTCTTCATTCCGTCCTTGGAATCGACCATTGTGGGCTCCTGGTTGTCAGTCAGTTCGTCTTCAAGCTCTTCAAGCAGGTCACATGATGTCAGGACACATGCGGCGGCCATCAGGCCAAGTAAAAATTTTTTCATTGTGCTGTAATATTTTGTCATTTGTAATATTCATAGAAAAGTCCGATGCATTCGATTCCTGCAAAGAACTGGCGCAGCAGGTAGCTTTCGTTGGGGCTGTGTATGGTGTCACGCTCCAGCCCGAAACCCATCAGCAGCGGGTCCATGCCCAGCTCCTTCTGGAATTCGGCAAGAATGGGAATGCTTCCGCCGCCGCGGCTCGGAACGGGTTCTATGCCGTATACCTCAGCCATGGCGCGTGAAGCGGCCTTGTATGCATCGGAAGTTATGGGGATAAGAAAACCGTCACCGCTTTCGAACGGGGTCACTTCGACCTTGACGTAGGGCGGGGCAATTCTCTTAAGGTGGTCAGATATCAGTTCCGTGATTTCAGCGCTCTTCTGGTTGGGGACCAGACGGGCTGATATCTTGGCGTGGGCTGTGCTGGGCAGCACGGTCTTGGCGCCCTGGCCCGTGTAGCCGCCCCATATGCCGCACACGTCAAGTGACGGGCGTATGCCGGTGCGTTCAAGGGTGGTGTATCCCTTCTCTCCCTTGACTTCGTTGATGTCAAGAAATTTCTTGTATTCACCCATGTCGAACGGGGCACGTGCCAGCATGTCGCGGTCGGATTGCGAAAGTTCCACGACCTTGTCGTAGAATCCCGGCACTGTCACGCGGTTGTCAGCGTCCATGAGTGATGCAATCATCTCGCACAGCACGTTTATGGGGTTTGCCACCGCACCGCCGTAATGGCCGGAGTGCAGGTCCTTGTTCGGTCCCGTGACCGTAATCTCCAGATAAGACAGGCCGCGCATTCCGCAGTTTATGGACGGCACCTTGTCCGATATCATTGTGGTGTCCGATACCAGGCAGATGTCAGCCTTGAGCAGTTCCTTGTGCGTTCTGATGAATGCCGGCAGCGATGCGCTTCCGGTTTCCTCCTCACCTTCGAATATGAACTTGACGTTATGCCTGAGTTTGCCGGTGCGGACAAGATATTCGAATGCCTTGATATGCATGAACAGCTGGCCCTTGTCGTCATTCGCGCCGCGGCACCATATGGCATCGTCATGAATCACCGGCTCGAAAGGATCCGTGTTCCACTTTTCCAGCGGTTCGGGTGGCTGCACGTCGTAGTGACCGTAAATCAGAACCGTCTTGTAAGCCGGATTTACCATCTTCTGCCCGAACACCACGGGGTTGCCTGCGGTGGGCATGACTTCAGCGCTGTCGGCTCCCGCTTCTTTCAGCAGTTCGACAAGAAGCTCCGCACAACGCAGCATGTCCGGCTTGTGTTCCGGCTTTGCACTGATTGACGGTATTCTGAGCAGTGAGAACAGCTCCTGGAAGAAGCGTTCCCTGTTTTCGGCTATGTACTGTTTCATAATCTGCATTGTAAACCTGCCAAAAGTATACAAATTATGCGGAATATGCAACAGGCCCGCGGTCCGGCTGTCAGAATTCGAATGCCGTACTCTTGTAGAAGTTCAGCAGGGCTGTGTTGAACAGGTATTCGTACTTGTACTTCAGGACATCGGCCTGGGCGGTGACCAGGCGGTTCTTGGATTCGTTGAATTCGGTTATGCTGGCCCCTCCGCCTTCATACTTTGCGCGTACCAGTTCGAATGATTCTTCAGCGCTGTTTTCCACCACAAGGCTGCTTTCGTAGCGGTTCTGTGACGCCACCGCGTTGTAGTATGCCTGCTGTATCTCCTTGTAGAGGCTCTTTCTTGCGGCATCAAGCTGCAGCTGCTGGTTGTCGTAGTTCAGCCTGGCGGAACGCACGCTGTTGCGGTTCTGGCCGCGGTTATATATGGGAATGCTCATGTTCAGGCCGATGTATTGGCTGAAATTGTTCTTCAGCTGTGTTCCGAACGGATCCGATGAGAATTTTGACGTGGTGTAGTAGTTCGTGCCGGCACCGCCGCTCAGCGAGAGGCTGGGGTAGAACGCGCCCTTTGCAATGTCTATGCTCTTTCCGGCCTGCTCCAGACGCAGTTCTTCGGACCTTATGGACGGCTTTATGCCTACGGCCTGAGCGTAGATGCTTTCAGGGGTGTCAAGTGTGCCGAACGCAAGCTCCTCATCAAGGGGCGCGGTTACATCGAACCCTTCAGGTGACGGCAGTTCAAGCAGCTGTGTCAGGGTAAGCCTGGCCAGTTCCAGACTGTTTTCAGCCTGGGTCACCGACAGACGGCTCTGGGCCAGCGCGGCCTTCTGTGACGCCACTTCGGCTGCACTGGCGCGGCCTGTGCTTTCCAGGACCAGCAGACGTTCCACCTGCAGGGAGTCAATGCCCACCTGGCCGCGTGCCACATCAAGTATGCTCCTGTCGTAGATAATCTGGATGAAAGCCTGGGCCACCTGCACGCGCACATCGTCCCTGATGCGCTCCAGATCAGTCTTCGCCGACTCCAGGCTGAGACGCGCCAGCTCCTGGTTGCCGGCCAGCCTGCGTCCTGCAAACAGAGTCATGTCCGCTCCCAGACTGAATGACGTGCTGGTGGTGTTGGTGTTGTCATAGGTGTTGTTGGCCGTAAGGCCGCGTCCGAACGACAGGTTCTCCGATGCACCTGCCGACAGTCCCGGAAGGCGGTTGTTGCGGGCGTTTTCATAATCAATGGAACGCTGGTCGGCCTGAATGGCTCCCTGACGTATCTGGATGTTGTTTTCAAGCGCATATTCCATGCAGTCCTGAAGCGTCCAGGCCTTCTGTGCCTGCACGGGTGCTGCCGGAATGAGCGCTACGGCTATCAGTGCCGCCGTTATGGTGGAAGTATTCATGGCTTACTCTTCTGATGGGGTTTCTTTTTCTTCTTCGTCGTCTTCAATGATTATAGGACCGCGTACGACATCACCTTCCTCAAGTCCTGACTTGACCTGTATGTTGATACCGTCGCTGATTCCTGTTTCAATGGACACCGGCCTGTAGGTTCCGTTCTCCTGCCTGACCTGGACGAAAGTACCCTCCCTGATGAATTCAAGCGCGCTCTCGGGGACGGACAGCACGTTCTCCAGCTTTTCAAGCTCTATTTCGGCATTTGCGCTGTAACCTGAGCGTATGGTGCGGCTGCCGTCCACGCTTACCGCGGCCTTGACCTTGAACTGGTTCGAACCGTTGCTTTCAACAGCCTTGGGCGAAATGTATTCCAGACTGGCGTCACAGCTGAAATCGGGCAGGGCGCCAATGGTGATCTTCAGGGGCATGCTTTCATAGAGTGACCCCACTTCGGTCTCATCGATCTGGCCTTCAAATATGAGGTCGTTCATGTTGGCGATTGTGGCCACGGTGGTGCCGTCGTTCAGCGTGTTGGCCTGGATCACGGAATTTCCCACCTTTACCGGAATGTCCAGAATGAGACCCGATATGGTTGAACGTATCAGCGTGGAGCTTGATGTGGCATTGCTTGACGACACGCCGTCACGTATCACTTCCAGCGCCTCCTGGGCGGCCGCACGCTCTTCCTTTGCCTGGAAAAGGGACTGTTCGGCCTTTTCGAATTCTTCAGTGCTCACCAGATTCTTGTCATACAGGGCCTTTTCGCGGTCATAATTTGACTGGACCTGCTTGAGGTTGATGTCCGACAGGCGAACGCGGCTCTGTGCGGCTGACAGCGAGTTCATGTCGGGAATCACCGTAAGACGTGCAATGACCTCGTCCTTCTGGACAGTCTGGCCGGCCTCCTTGAATATTTCAGCAATGATTCCGTTGATCTGGGGTTTGATGTTCACTTCGTTGCGCGGCACAATCCTGCCGGTGATCACAGTGGTGCGGGCTATGTCCGTACGTGTGGCCGTCAGTTCGCTGTATCTCACTTCCGCAGGCTTGGACTTCCTGAAAAGGAATACGAATGTTCCTACCAGCACTGCTGCAATCAGGATCACAATGATGTACTTGATAACTCTTTTCATATTGTCTTGTTTTTGTTATTCGTCACGCATTGCATCGACGGGCTTTATGGCCATGGCCCTCAGGGCGGGGGCCAGACCGGCCAGCGCACCCAGCACTGCCAGCATGGCGGCCGCCAGGACCGCGGTGCTGAAACTTATCTGGAAGACCGTCCCGTCATTCACGGCCTTCTCGAATATCTGGAGCAGCAGGACCGCGAACACTATGCCGCCGCTGCCGGCCGCCAGTGTCAGGGCTATGCTTTCAGAAATGATCTGTGACAGGATCTCGCCCGGCATGGCACCTATCGCGCGCCTTATGCCTATTTCCGTGGTGCGTTCCTTCACAGTCACCATCATGATGTTGCTTACGCCTATGCAGCCGGCTATCAGAGTGCCCAGCCCAACAAGCCATATCAGGAAGTTCAGGCCGCGGAACAGGTTGTCCACAATCTGGAATATCTGCTCCGTGTTCAGGTACATCAGTGCTGACTCATCGGACTCATCGAACTTGTGCTGGTGCGCCATGATGGAACGTATGTGCCCTTCCAGGCTGCTCATCTTTATTCCGCTGCGGCCGGTAACACATATCATGTCCACAGTGTTGCCGCGGTTGTAGAGCTTTGCCGCCACTGACATGGGAATTGCTACAGTGCAGTCAGCGGTTCCGTTTATGCTTATCTGCCCGTTGTTGTAGTCCACACCCACAACCTGCATGTAGACTGATCCCACCCTGATGAATGTGCCGCACGGGTCACCTCCGTCGGGGAACAGCGACTGGTATATGCGCTTGCCTATGACGCATACCTTGCGTTCCAGGTCTATGTCAACCTGATTGATGTACCGTCCGTATTTCAGTCTGGGAGTCTCAATCTTCATGTAGTTGGGCATGACGCCTTTTATTGAGGCCGATGAATTGAACGTGTTGCTGCCGTATTCTATGGCATCGCCCCATCGGCATATCATGGGACTTACTGTCTCAAGTTCCGGCATCATAGTCTCCAGACGTGCCACATCAGTGTGGTCCATATCCCAGTACCGTCCCTCGGGCAGTCCCTTGTAAGGCTTTGAAGTCGTTTCTGAGAAAATGACTACTGTATTGGTGGCAAAGCCGTCGAATATTTTGGAAAGCACGCCTTTCAGCCCCTCTCCGCCGCCAATCATGAACAGCAGCATGAACAGCCCCCAGAACACCCCGAAACCGGTGAGCAGCGTGCGTCGCTTGTTGCGTACAAGCGAATCGCCTATTTCGCGCAGTGAATCAATGTCGAATCTCATGTCAGTCAGCTCTTAATGCTTCAATGGGACGTACCCTGGCCGCCTTGCGTGCGGGTATGAGACCTGCCAGCGTCCCGGAGACAACCAGCAGCACGGTCGCTTCAACGGCCACATCAATGCCCACCTTGGGATTGACCAGCAGCCGTATGCTCTGTCCGAACACGTCAACGCTTGTCTGCCCCACAGTCCGGTCCATTATTTCACATGCCCCCAGTCCCAGCAGCATGCCCACGTATCCGAAGAATGCTGTAATGGCAACGCTCTCCGCAATTATCAGCACGGTAATGTTCCAAGGCTTTGCACCCAGCGCCTTGCGTATTCCGAATTCGTGCGTGCGTTCCTTGACCGTAATCAGCATGATGTTGCTCACGCCTACAATGCCTCCAAGCAGGGTGAACAGACCCACTATCCACAGTCCTTTTCGCAGTGCGCTGCTGCCTTTCTGCATCTGCAGGTTCTGGGTGAAGTAATTGTTTATCCAGAATGCGCCTTCGTCATCGGGTGCCACATGATGGATACTGCCAAGCGCCTGTTTCAGACGCTTTTCAAACGCCTCATTGGCCTCCTCGCTGTCAAGCCCAGTGAACGTGAATGAAATCTGGTCAAGTGAGTCGTCCAGTCCGAATATGGCCTGTGACGTGGTGAACGGAATGTACAGGTCACGGTCATCCATGTTTTCCGCAGCATGTCTCACACCTATTATCTTGAATGACAGATTGCCCACTTTGACGCGCCGGCCAACCAGCGATTCATAGTCCGTTCCGCCTTCAAGCAGGTTTTTGGCCGCCAGGTGTGTCAGTACGATGACCTTGCGCCTTTCCGCTATGTCATTGGAATTGATGAACCGTCCGGCATGCATTTCAATGCGGTTCATTGCCGCATGACCGGGAAAAGTTCCGTTTATGCTCACATTGTTGTAATACTTTTTCCCATATGCCATTGTGAATCCGCTGCGTGAAATGCTGGTCGATATCTGGTCAATAATGTCCGGGAACTGCTTTGACACCATATCCAGGTCAGCCTGCCTGAGCTGTATGGACCGGCCTTCCCTGTAGCCCTCATACGGCTTTGAGGTGCGGCCACCGTAAATCTCCATGGTGTTCGATGCAAAGCCCTCGCTGTCCTGGTTGAACGAATTCATCAGGCCGTTGCCGGCGCCCAGCAGCACAATTATCATGAATATGCCCCAGGCTACCGAAAAGCCGGTCAGGCAGGTGCGCAGCCGGTTGCGCCTGACACTCTCCAATATCTCTTCAAACAGGTCGTGCATCACTTCATTATTGTCGATGTTCCGAAAACTGATGCGTCATGGTGCGCGTTCTCTTCAATCCGACCAATCAGCCCGTCCTTGATATGTATGATTTTATTTGTGCAGTTGGCGACCCCGCTCTCATGCGTGACAACTATTATCGTCACCCCCTGTTCGCGGTTCATGCGCCCCAGCAGGTCCATCACTTCAACTGAAGTCTTCGAATCCAGAGCACCTGTCGGTTCGTCAGCCAGGATTATTTCCGGATGTGTGATCAGTGCGCGTGCAATGGCCACACGCTGCTTCTGTCCGCCTGACAGTTCGTTGGGGTAGTGGTGCGACCAGTCCTTCAGGCCCAGCCGTTCCAGATATTCCATGGCCAGCTGGTGGCGCTGCTTGCGTCCCCAGCCCTGGTAGAACAGCGGCAGTTCCACATTTTCCACAGCCGTCTTGAATGAAATCAGGTTGAACGACTGGAAAATGAAACCTATCATGCGGTTGCGGTATTCGGCCGCCTGTCTTTCCGTCAGGTCCTTTATGAGCCTGCCTCCCAGCCAGTATTCGCCTGATTCGTAGTTGTCAAGAATGCCAAGAATGTTAAGCAGGGTCGATTTTCCCGAACCCGATGCGCCCATTATCGAGACGAATTCGCCTTTGTCAATGCTCAGGTCAATACCCTTCAGAACGTGCAGAGGCTGCGCTCCGGAGTAGGTTTTGTTAAGGTCTTTCAGTTCTATCAGCATGCTGCGATGCGTTTGTACAGTTGGTTTTTAGGTGTCTTAGCTTAATAGTGCACTGCAAAGGTATAACGAATATGCTTAACCGCAATGGTAAAGCCGGGACTTTAACTTTTTTTTGCCGTATGCCGTCCGCCGGTTTCTCCTCCATGGGACAGCATTTGCAAATTTGACGTTGAAATAGCCGTATTGCTACACTTTTGTTCGTGATATTATGAATTTTTAATTTATCTTCGCGGCAATAATTTATTTGTATAAGGTGAAAAGGAAAAAACTGGTATTTGCGCTTCTTGTGTCCGCGGCCCTTCTGGCTGCCGGCTGCAGGGATTCCCGTGGCGGAAAATCGGGAAAGACCGGCACGCCAGTATCGCTCAAGGTCTTTGGCGTATCAGGTGTAGCAATGCAGGACGGAACCGCAGTCGGAGTGACAGCCGGTTATCCCATTGAAGCCTACAATCTTGAATGCAAGGTGGCCGGAAAGGGTCTGCTTACATCGGAAAGGGATTTCAACTGGGGCTACGACCAGTCATCCAATTCGGTCTTCCTGGCCTATTCGCCCTATAATGCCGGCTACACTGAGGACCAGCAGCCTGCCGTTTTCAAGATGGAGACTGACCAGAGCACGGAAAAGGGCTTCGCAGCGGCCAATCTCATGGTAGGCATGACATCCGGAAATCCGCAGACCCGTAGCCTGAGCATAAACATGAAACATGTCATGTGCGCCATGCAGGTCATCTTTGACAACAGGACCGATGACGAAATAAGCAGCGTCGCAGTGAGCGGCCTGATTGTGGACGGAAAACTGGACCTGCTTACCGGATCGCTCACGGCCAGCGGTGTGACCGGACTGATAACGCCCATGAAGTCCCCTGCCGGTGATGACACATACTGCTTCCTTTTCATACCGCAGTCGTCCACACCGCGCTATTCCATCACAATGAAGTCCGGAAAGAAATATACCTTCACATACAGCACACCCATCAGTCCCTATCCGGGAAAAGTCATGCACAAATCGGACATAATAATAGCCGAAGACACCCCCGAGGCCAATATCCTGGATGACTACACTGCCGGACTTTCCGCCTGGAACACTGACGGAGTGCCTGCTTTCCCGCAGTCCGGTCCGCGTGTGGACCTGCTGCACTTGAGTGACATCACTACTGATGAGGACGGCTATTTCTCAGCATATCTCAAACCGGTGACAGTCACCCATACCGAAAGGATAGGGGACGGTCCCATGGGCGTGATACTCGAGGATGAAAGCATGGCCAGGTTCATATGGCTCTATCCGGGTACTGAAGTTGAAGTGGGCTGCCGTGTGTCAGGATTCGTACAGGGCTACATGAGCAGCACTCCTGACGGTGAACTGACCGTATCGTACCTGTATCTTGAAGACGCGTCGGTAAGTGAACCCAATGCAACCCTGCCGCTTCAGGAAGGGACGTTCGGCTCTGTAAACGACCGCATCGACTCCCTGTCATACAGACGCATGCTGTTCCGTGACGTGACACTGACGCAGGCCTTTGAAGGTGACCGCGCCCAATTCATCCAGGGTGGCGTGACCCTGCCTGTCATATGTCCCGCCGGCGGTCCCGCCATGAGTGTGGGGACAAGCGGTGATCTTACAGGGTTCCCGGCTTACGTTGGAAATACCCCGTCAATAATGGTCTATGACCCCGAATCGTTCAGTACGGTCAACAGGACTGATTCCGCCGGGGCATTCGGCTCCATTGCCGTTACGGGCGTGTATGACCTGTCCGATCCCGGATTGCCGGCAGCGCTGATATCTGATTCAGGCAGCATACAGACATCGTTCCGCACCAGTCCCGACTACGTGTCCATGCAGTGGGCGGACTTTGACGCGGGCCGTGCGGTCATAGTGGCGAACTACGAATATGACTATCAGCCCGGACACATATACGAAACCTATCTCGGGACCAACGGTGATGTGGAACTGCCGCACGGCAGCTTCCTGACCACATGCGTGAAACTGTCCGGGGGCATGGTATGGCTTGTTGACGAAACCTCCCGTCTGGGATTCATAATTCCTTCAGGACTATGAGAAAAGCAGCACTTCTTATACTGGCTGTACTTGTATCGGCCGCAGCCAGCGCTGACAGGGTGCCGCTTCAGAAGGCAGGCAACCTGGCATCGGGCTTTTTCGGCACCCGTAATGAAATGGAACAGGTAAGCGTGCCCGCTGTCAGGGTTCCCGGCCGCGGCCAGCAGACTGCCGGGCAGGAATACTACATATTCAACAACCCGTCAGGCGGATGGGTCATCATTGCGGCCGACGACCGTGTAACCCCGCTTCTGGCCTATTCTGACACCGGCAGTTTCCCCAGCGGCAATCTGGCACCGGGGCTTGAATACTGGCTGGGCCAGGTCAGCGCATCGGTCCTGGAACTTGATGAATCAGGCATAAAGGCCGATGAACGTATCACGGAAATGTGGAATGCCATGTCCGCCTTGGACTCCGCTCCTGACAGCGGTGAAAGTTCAGTCATCGAGACCGCCAAATGGGGACAGGAGTATCCATATAACATGTACTGCCCTGTGGCTCCGATTGACATAGCACCTGCCGTTACCGGCTGCCTGGCCACTGCCATGGGCATAGTCATGCGCCATTACTCATGGCCGCAGCACGGTACGGGTGTGATTGGCGGGTATGTTTCAGGCAGCGGAATGAACAGCGTGAACATACCTTCATATTCCATAGACACCCATGAATACGACTGGGACAGCATGCCGCTGACCAGCGCTTCGAAAAGGTGGAGTGCCAGGAACCGCTCAGCCGTGGCCATGCTCCTTCACGACTGTGGCGTCATGGTCGGCATGGAATATGGTGAAAGCGGGTCATCGGCCTACTCAGCCGATGTGGTACGCCCCCTGGTCGAACACATGTCCTATTCTTCAGGCGCCTCGCAGATACTCCGTGCCGGCTACACCTCAGACAGCTGGTTCAGTGCCATACGCAGTGAAATCGATGCCGGCAGGCTGGTGCTCTATTCAGCCGTATGTGAAGAGGGTGGGCACGCATTCGTGTGTGACGGCTATGACACTGCCGGCAACATGCTGCACATAAACTGGGGCTGGGACGGCTATGCCAACGCATTCTATTCCATGGACCTGATGGTTGAAGACCTGACATTCAATTCAAACCAGGCCGCAGTCATAGGCATTGCGCCATCTTCAGAACCTGTCGGGAAGACCGAACCGCGGGTTACGGCTGCATTCGGTATGCTCAGCCCCGGCCTGTCATTCAGCGCAACGCGCATGGGTCCTGACGGTGACGCTGAATTTGTGGCATACTACCTGTCCTGTTCCGGAGCTGAGAGCTTCACGACCGCACTCAAGGTATGTCTTATGGATGCCGATGGTGTTGAGAGGGAACAGGTGACCGATGAAGAGCCCGTCACCGTTGACACCAAGAACGGCCGTGTCTTCACACTTGAATCGTCCATGACCCTCACCCCGCAGTTCACAGACTATTTCCAGCTGTTCTACCGCAGGGCTGACGGGACCTGGGCCCCGGTCACGCTGGACCAGAGCGCATTTGATGAAGGGAGCCTGGCCGTATGCGGAGTTACATCGGACCCGCTTATCATTGCCGGCAGCCTCTGTTCCGCCGGCGATGTCCTGGAACTGAGACTCACCCGCGGTGACATGCCTGTCACATCCTGCCGGTGGACCTTTGACGGAGCGCCTGCAGCTGCCGGAAAGGTGACACTGCACAGCGGAGAGAATGTGATACAGGCCCATGTCACCTTCTCCGATGACAGCAAATCAGTGATAACCAAAAAGATAAACATAGAATAAACTTCAGTAACCAACAAAAAGTCAGATTATGAGAAAAATTTCCAGCATCATTGCTGTAGCCGCATGTGCACTTGCACTGTCATCATGCGGCAACGGAGGGTATGAATATCCCTTCCAGAACCCAAAGCTCTCAATTGAGAAGCGTGTTGACAACCTGATGTCACTCCTGACACCCCAGGAGAAGGTAGGCCTTATCATGAACAAGTCCATTTCAGTGGACAGCCTGGGCATACCTTCATACAACTGGTGGTCCGAGGCCTGCCATGGCGTACGCCAGGGCGGTTACACCGTGTTCCCTCAGCCTATCGGCATGGGTGCTTCATTCAATGAGGGACTTGTCTATGACGTCTTCTCGGCCGTATCCGATGAGGCCCGCGCCAACTGGAACCGTTCCGAGAGGGTGTTCAACGTACAGATGGGAGCCAACTACGTTCCCGGCAACCCCGAACTGACATTCTGGTGCCCCAATGTGAACATCTTCCGTGATCCCCGCTGGGGCCGCGGCCAGGAGGCATACGGTGAGGACCCCTACCACATGAGCGTCCTTGGCGTTGCCAATGTAAAGGGCATGCAGGGCAATGACAAGAAGTACTACAAGACCCATGCCTGCGCAAAGCATTACGCAGTGCACAGCGGTCCCGAATCACAGCGCCACCGCTATGATGCAGTCGTTTCCATGCGTGACCTGTGGGAGACCTACCTGCCCGCATTCAAGGCCCTTGTCCAGGAAGGTGACGTACGTGAAGTCATGTGCGCATACAACCGTTACGAAGGTGAGCCCTGCTGCGCCAGCGACCGTCTTCTCACCAACATCCTGCGTGAGAAGTGGGGCTACAAGGCCATCGTACTCACAGACTGTGACGCCATCAACAACTTCTACAACAAGAACCAGCACGGCACCCATGAGAACGCTGAAACCGCATCGGTTGACGCTGTCCTGTCAGGTACTGACCTGGAGTGCGGCCGCGCATTCATGAACCTGCAGAAGGCTCTTGAAGACGGCAGCATCAACGAAGCTGACATTGACGTGGCACTCCGCCGCGTCCTCACAGGCCGCTTCGAACTGGGTATGTTCGATCCTGAAGAGATGATTCCCTGGAACAACCTTGGTGAAGACGTGATCAGCAGCGAAAAGAACCACGAACTTGCAGTTGAGGCTGCACGTCAGGCAATGGTCCTGCTCAAGAACAACGGTGTCCTGCCCCTGAAGAAGGACATCAGGAAGATTGCTGTCCTGGGCCCGAATGCCGATGACCGCGGCATGCTGAACGGCGAATACGGCGGCAGCCCCATCCAGGAACACTCACGTTCACTCCTGCAGGGTATACGTGACAATTTCCCCAACACCGAAATCGTCTACGACCGTGCCTGCGAGATCCGCAACGAATACATGACCCAGCAGTACCTGCCCCAGTTCAACGGCGGCAAGGGTATCAAGGCCGAATTCTGGAACAACACATCATTCAGCGGCAAGCCCGTCACCACCGGTGACTACAAGGAAGTCAACTTCTCAACCTTCGGCGCCTATGACTTTGCAGAAGGCGTTGAAAAGGAGAACATCTCAGTCCGCCTCACCGGCAAGTACACTGCAACCTACACCGGCAAGATGGAATACAGCATATCAGGTGACAACGGCTTCAAGCTGTATGTCAACGGCAGGCTCATTGAAGAACAGAAAGGTGGCCAGCAGGGCGGCCGTGGCGGATTTGGCGGCGGATTCGGCGGATTCGGCGGCTTTGGCCGTGGAGGCGCTCAGCAGCTCAAGTCCTTTGACGTGAAGAAGGGCCAGACCTATGACATCAAGGTCGAATACACACACACCACCGGCAACTTCGCACGTCTCAACGCACAGTTCTGCCAGCAGAAGGTGGCTGAATTCACCGAACTGGCACAGAGCATTGCAGAACAGAACGTAGACGCCATCATCATCATCGGAGGTATCACTCCTTCAATGGAAGGTGAAGGCGGTGACAAGCCCGACATTGAAATCCCCGCTGTCCAGCAGCGCCTTGTCCGTGCCATGCACGCCACCGGCAAGCCCGTCATCTTCGTTGACTGCGCAGGCTCATGCATGGGATTCGGCAGCATTGAAGACCAGTATGACGCACTCATCCAGGCATGGTATCCGGGAGAAGGCGGTTCACAGGCCCTTGCAGAAATCCTGAACGGTACCTGCAACCCCAGCGCCAAGCTCCCCGTCACATTCTACAAGTCAACTGACCAGCTTCCCGAATTCACAGACTATTCAATGGAAGGCCGCACCTACCGCTACTTCCGCGGCGAGCCCCTGTACCCCTTCGGCTACGGACTCAGCTACACATCATACAAGTACGGACAGGCTACCCTTTCAAAGGACAGCATGAAGAAGAACGGCAAGGTCACCATCACCATCCCTGTCACCAACACAGGCAAGGTTGACGGTACTGAAATCGTCCAGGTCTATGTCAAGAGCCTTGACAACCCCGCCGCTCCCATCAAGGGCCTGCAGGGCTTCCAGCGTCTCGCTCTGAAGTCCGGCGAAACCGGCAATGCAGTCATCGAACTGACCGGCAAGAACTTCCAGTACTATGACGAGAAGATCGATGAGGTTTCAACCTTCAGCGGCCGCTACCAGCTGCTGTACGGATCATCATCGGCAGACAAGGACCTGCAGTCACTTGACTTCACCGTAGAGTGATGCTTCTCACCTGATGTGCACAGGCACCCCTTCATCCTGCCGTGCACTAAGCCTCTCTCAGGGCCGGACACCCCGTTCCCCCCTGACAAGAAAAGAAGGCCGGGCGGATTTCCGTCCGGCTTTTTTGCGGCTGTACACAAATGGGCCTGGTTTTGTTCACGGGCGGCTCCCCTGGGCAGGGACTGTGAACGGAATCCGGCTCTTTTGTACACGCGTGGCCTTTGGCGGTTTGCTTTGTGAACGGAATCCGGCTCTTTTGTACACGCGTTGCCTTTGGCGGTTTGCTTTGTGAACGGAATCCGGCTCTTTTGTACACGCGTGGCC
>JAKSIS010000034.1 GCA_024398665.1 Bacteroidaceae bacterium | reverse complement strand
CTGTATGAAACCAGCGCTGACAGCTTAAGTGCGGAATCCATGCCTTTTGAATTCAAAGGACAGCATACTGAAGCGCCAAGAGCAGCATTGTAGCTGTCCGATGCCAGATAGCTGTATTTGGGAAGTATGTACCTGTTGTAGAAGCGCTGCTTTGCAACGTTCGGAGCGGCAACTGTCATGTCCAGTTCACCTATTGCCATGTCCGTGCCGCCTGATGCCATGGCTTCATATTTCAGTCTGCCTGAATTGAAACGTTTTGTAAGGGACAGTCCGGCATGAAGCGTGGAATAATGGGCCTGGTTCTCGTCAGGATACTGGTTTATGTCATGCTTGCCGTACAGGGCATCGGCAGCTACAGAAAATGACGAAATGCCGTCCTTCATTGCGTCCATGCGGTAGGTGAGACCGGCATTCAGGTCCTTCTGCTTGTGTATGACATCCTTTGAGACGACTGTATAGTTCATCATTCTCCATTCGTCCAGGATCTGTCTCTGGGTGTACCAGGTGCCAGAACCGTTGTCCATTCCAGCTTTCAGTGTCACATTGTGCACAAACCTGTCGCCAGCAATAAGGAAACGGCTGGAGAGTCCGGCTGATATCTGTTTGAAGTCGCCGCCTTTGTACTGGTATTCGGTTTCACCGTCTTCGGCGTCTTCACTGATGCTTTCAAAACTGATCTGGGTAAAATTGCCCATGCGCTTTCCATTGTAGGTCGTCTGAAGTGAGGCACCGATCCTATTGCCGTCATAACGGCGTTTATAGCCTATCGCATCCTTGCCTTCATATACACCAAGCGCTTTAAATATGTAGACGTTGTTGTGTTCGCCTATCTGATTGTCTTGAACTGTAGACTTTATGTTCTCATGATAGATTTCATAATTTCCGGAAAGACCGGCGGAAAAACGGCTGCCGAAACTGAAATCCATGCCAGGCATGACGGCAGTTCTGGCAGCATTGGCTATCAGTCTGGGATCCGACTGGTCAGCCTTGCTGGCAACATTGTACACGGCACCAAGACCCAGCGTTATCCTTTCACCCAACTGGTAGGCTACTGATCCCTTAAGAATGAACTGTTCCCTTTCTGCGTCATTGGTAAGGGAATCATATCTCAAGGTGTCAGCTATCAGGAAAGGATTCTGTTCCGATGTAAGTACCGTGGCATTCCAGCGCATATCGTCAAGTTTATGGTTGGAATATTTCAACGACCCTTCAAAGAAGGTGCGTTCAAGTTTCTTTGTGCCGTAGATGTCAGCATCGACGGCTCTTTTGTGCATTGCGCCGTCTATTGGCTTGAATGCACCGTCCTGCATGTCATATGACAGTTCTATGCTGTTATAGCTGCCTACAGGAATATTCCTGACATGGGCAGGATTGGCAGACCCGTTTGTCAGGTTGTTCAGGTACAGTCCTTCCGTGTACCATAATTCGAATGTCTGTGTCGCGGACTCCGTTACTGTTCCAGCCTGTGAAAAAGTGGGAACTGACAGGGCTGCTAGAAAAATGGTCGGAAGTAACTTGTTCATTGCAATAAATATAAGGAAAATGACAAAATGATTGAAAAAACAATACTGCAGGGCAGGCAGGAATGGACCTGCCCTGCAGTTAAATGATCAGAATCAGTCAGCTTCAGTGAACTGTCTGCGTACAACTGCGGTCTGACCTCCAAGAATGAAGTCATTGCTTGAGTTGTTGGTGTCGGCAAAATATGCGCGGCCGTTTTCAACCTTGGTGCACTTGCGGCGCAGGCTGCGGCCTGTATAGGTGGGATCAGTCCATTCACCTTCTGATCCGCTGTAATATGTATAACCGGCATCGTCCTTGTCAAGGATAACCTTGTTGATAGCAAGATCCTTATTGTAGTAAAGGATTTCGACAGCGTCGATCACATAATCTGAAGGAATGCAGAGAGCTGCAGAGTAAGCGGGCTTCTTGATGTTTTCAGGATCTGCAACGAAATCCTCAACGGTCTGGCCAGCGGGAAGCTTGGCAAGAATGAGTGACTGGCCGGCAGTTGCAGGCATGAAGTCAAATCCGAATGTCCTGTATGCGACAAGCATGTTGGGAATGTTGGGAACATCGGTGTCCTGTGCAGACTGTGGGATGTAAATGTCCCAGTCAGCAGTGCTCAGGTCAACGGGTGACTGTGTGTCAGCTTCGGTAAGTTCACGTGCGGCATGGTTCAGAGGACGTGTTGCGCATACAACGCTCTGGCCGGGCATGAGCGGATAGTCAGTACCGGTACCGGGGAAGTATACGGTGCTGTTGGTCATGGGGTAGTAGTCGGGAAGGTTGCCAAGTGAATCAGCCCATGAGCTTACATCACCGTAACCGTTTGTGACGATACCCATGATAATGCCGTCAAGATACTGGATCTCATCAGAATTGTTGACAAGCTCATAGAAACCGTCAGTCCAGTAGAAATTCTGCACACCTGTGGTGTAGATTTCCTTGAAGATTATGGTGCCGGCGGGCTTTGACTGTCCAAGGGTGATTGTAATACCGTCAAGGTCCTTGTCTGCTACTGTAATCTTGGCAGAACCTGCATAGTTGTAGAAATCATCCTGTGCTGTAACTGTAACGTTGTAGGCACCGGCTGCCAGATTGAATGTGATTGTGCTGTCCTGAACGGTACCGGCAATCTCGCTGCCGTTGTCACCTACTGCAGTTGCTGCCAGATTGCTCATGTCAGCAATGCTTGCGGTTTCACAGCTTACATTTACAGTAACCTGATACTTCTTGGCTACTTCATCTTCATCGCATCCCACGAATGCCAGAGCGGCACACATGGCAAAAATCAATTGTTTTTTCATAAAAATAGAGTTAATGTTGGAAAATAAGATAATCTTGTCAGATCTTGAGTTTGATTTCAGCACCGAAATACTGCGGAATGGCCAGTTTGGAATAACCGGCTGAATTTTCCTTCTTGTAAATCTTCTGGCTGTTGAACATGTTGTTCGCCATGAAAGACAGTTCGAACCTGCTGCCGAACTGCTTTGTGAGACGGAAATTGAATATGACATAACCGGGATAGTGTTCCGGTTCGAAATACTTGGGATAGCTGTACTGCTGCACCATCTCAAAGCCGCGACGGCTGGTGTTGATGTCACGATAGTCAGTATTCCATTCATACCAGTTGCCTGAATAGTCACGGTATCCTATAGGGTCAATACATGGCCTTATGTCATTGGGGTCCGTTGACTGCTGGTTGCGTGCCATATACCACAGGTCGTTACCTGATTCGTCCTGCCATATATCCTGATCCCACTGGCTCCAGACAATCTGGGCAGTGGTGGAGAACACCATTGAAAGACTGGGAATATGGGTGATGAAACGGACATTGGTGTTGGTGCGTGATGAAATGCTGCCATCACCGGCAGGATACATGACCATATACGGGAACAGTTTCCTGTAGTTCGTAATCTCATCAGTAACAGGGTCAGGTGTGGAAATTACGCTCCATGACGGCTGGGTGGAGACACGTTTCACCCAAAGCCATGCTCCGTCAATTACAACCGATGTCCTTATTGCCCTGATCTGGCCCAGGTCAACGCTGTACTCGATGCCCATCTTGTCAGTCGTGTAGTAGTTCACGGGAACGGCATATGACTGGAACGTGGAATCATTCCTGTAAGTGGCCTGTACTCCGGTCTGGGCAGCGGTGTCATAAATGAGGTTCCCGTTCTCATATCTGAAATTCCGCGCATCGTCAGCAGTATTATAATAACGGTACGTGAAAATGTATGGGGTTGACCGGTATGCGAACTCATTTTCATAATGTTCCATGAAGAATGTCACGTTTCCTGAAATCTTCTTCACATCAAAGTTCAGGCCGAATTCCAACTTGCGTCCGGTTGACGGCTTGAGATCAGGGTTCGATGTCTTTTCCACGACAGATGTAGTCATGACGGAAAGACTCTTGTCCATATCCATTCCCGGGTCAATGAAACTGAATGACTTTTCATCAAAATAAGCCTTGTCAGGGTACAGATATACCAATGGCGGCATCTTTGATGTCAGCCCCCATCCGGCACTCACACTGAGCTTGTCAAAAAGACTGTTGTTCCGTGGGGTGAGCAGTGACCATTCGGCATTGACGCGCGGATCTAATGTGAACATGTTGTCAGCGTCCATGTAGTTACGGTCAATAAGCATGTAATTGGCGCGGACACCGGCCTGTACGTTAAGACTGGTTGTACCTATCGGAGCCATAGTCTTGTTCTCGATGAATCCGGACCATGTCTTCATTGCAGGAATATCGGTATACGGACGGGGACGTACGGTCTGCACGCTCCTTACGAATGGTGGATATTTGGGGTCATATGACAATCCTTCGCCATGATTGATATCATACTTGTATTCCAGACCTTCCTTGAAAGTCGATGTGAAACCTTCGTTGACGAATATCGTTCTGCTGCCTTTAAGCTGTGCAAAAACGTCCAGAGGACGGCCGCTGACCGTATGTTCGGATTCATATGTACCATTCAGTATGTAAGACTGGAATTCACCCGGAACCATTGATACGGCAACAGGTGTGGCACCTGTAGACAGCACAACCTGCTGCAGCTGGTAGTCATCCTGGCGGCTGTAGTTCACTGACAGGTTGTAACTGAGGTTCGATACAAGGGCGCGCTTTATGTTCCAGTCTCCGTTAAGACCGAACCTGATGCCGCGGTTCTTGCTTTCAGTGGTTTCGTTCTGATACTGCTGTTTGTCTACACGCACGCTGTTGATGTTCCTGTAATAGGCAAGTGTGGCGTTCAGGCTGAGCGGGTAGTTCTGGAAGAAAGTGTGGCTGTAACCAACGTCTCCTGTAACACGTTCAAAGCCCTCGGCCTGAAAACGTATGTCGTCATATGATTCGGAATAGTCCAGAGCCATATTGACTGTTCCGCCGGTACCAAGGGTGAAACCTTTGCCCATGTAGGCCATTTTGGAATTGGGGTCAGCCTTGCCCTTGACTTCAAGCGGTGTGGCTCCCTTTTTGGTCTTTATGATGACTGCGCCTGACGTAAGGTTTCCGTATTCCACTGACGGTATGCCGCGAATCACTTCAATGCTCTCAATGTTGTCTGTCGATATTGTTCTCAGGTCCGCTCCACGGCCTGTGGTGTTGTTGGCAGTATTGTCAGAATCATATGACTTGACACCGTTCTTTGCAGTGGAGAGCAGCTGCATTGTGGCATCGTTCATGACTGGAGCACCGTCAACAATGACCGATGCACCCATAGCGTTGTTGTAGTCACCGCCTTTTTTGCTGGGATCCGACACTTCACGCAGGTTGGCTTGTCCCACACTTCCCAAAGAAGGATTCTGTGTCAGGTTGCCGGGCATGAGCTGAAGAATGTCCTCCACGCTCTTGGGCTGCAGATGGCTCAGTGCTGACTGGTCAATGACTGATGACGACCCCATGGCCTTCTGTTTTGCGGTCACGACAACTTCATCCAACGCCAGGCTTGATGACTGGAGCTTGATTGTCAGTGATGAAATGTTCTTCCCGTTGACCTTTACAGTTCCCTTGGCCGTTTCATAGCCTACGTATGACACCTCATAATGGTACTCACCGTCAGTAAGTTCTATGCTGAATTTGCCAGACAGGTCACTTACAGCCCAGAACGCACCGTTTTCAAATACTATGTTGACAAGTTCCATTGCCGAACCGTTTTCGGCATCAACAATCTTTCCGCTGACAGTATGTTTCGCAGCTTTGGAATCTTTCGATGCATTCTGTGCCGATACTGAAAACGAAAAGGCAAGCAGAAATGCAAGAAAGAGATATTTGCTTTTACTCATAAAACTAAATTCGAAAATGCAAAGTTACAAAATATCCTTTGGCAATCGTCATTTATACATTTATTAAGAAATTAATCCTTGCATATACGTATATCCGCTGCATGAATATGCAAGTATTTGGAAGCGGTTCAATGAGTTTTCCCGGAAGAAGACTTGCATACATCCGTCAGTCCGCACCTGTCGCATTCAGGATTTCGTGCCTTGCACACGTAGCGTCCGTGCAGAATGAGCCAGTGGTGCGCCGTTGACAGCATTTCAGCAGGAAAATGCTTTACAAGCTCCTTTTCAACGCTGAGCGGGGTGGTGCAGCTGTCGGGAACAAGTCCTATGCGGTGGCTCACGCGGAACACATGCGTGTCAACCGGCATGGCCTGACCGCCGAACGCTACTGCAGTCATGACATTTGCGGTCTTGCGGCCTACACCGGGCAGCGACTGCAGGTCATCCATGTCACGGGGAATCTCACCGCCAAAGCGTGAAACCACCTGGCGCGCCATTTCAGCAAGATGTGCAGCCTTGGCATTCGGATATGAAATGCTGCTTACATATGGCAGGATGTCACCTGCATCGGCCCCGGCCATATCCTGCACCGTGGGATATGCCTTGAACAGGGCGGGGGTGACCATGTTCACGCGGCGGTCCGTGCACTGGGCGGACAGCATCACAGCCACCAGCAGTTCGTACGGAGACGAAAAATGCAGTTCGGTTTCAGCTTTGGGATAGGCCTGGCTGAACCACGAACTGCACCTTTTATATAATTCGCGTTTGGTCAATTTGCCGATTCGAATTCCTTCAGGAAGCGGACATCGTTTTCTGAGAACATGCGCAGGTCCTTGACCTGATACTTGAGGTTGGTAATGCGCTCAATGCCCATACCAAGAGCGAATCCGCTGTATTCCTTGCTGTTTATGCCGTTCAGTTCCAGCACGTTGGGGTCAACCATGCCGCAGCCAAGAATCTCGACCCATCCGGTTCCCTTGCAGAACGGACAGCCCTTGCCGCCGCAAATGTTGCAGCTTATGTCCATTTCAGCACTAGGTTCGGTGAACGGGAAGTAGCTGGGACGCAGGCGTATCTTGGTGTCAGCGCCGAACATTTCCTGGGCAAAGTACAGCAGGACCTGCTTGAGGTCACTGAAACTTACGTTCCTGTCAACGTACAGGGCCTCGACCTGATGGAAGAAGCAGTGTGCGCGGTAGCTGATGGCCTCATTGCGGTACACGCGGCCAGGGCAGATTATGCGGATAGGGGGCTGTGACACCTCCATGACGCGGCTCTGGACCGATGACGTGTGCGTGCGCAGTATGATGTCCGGGTGTGACTCTACAAAGAATGTGTCCTGCATGTCACGTGCCGGATGGTCCTCGGCAAAATTCATTGAAGAGAACACGTGCCAGTCATCTTCAACTTCAGGACCGTCAGCCAGGACGAATCCCAGACGGGAGAAGATGTCAATGATTTCGTTCTTCACGATTGTCAGCGGGTGGCGTGTGCCCAGTTCCACGGGGTAGGCGGTACGGGTCAGATCAGGCTTTTCAGCTTCAGCCTTACTGTTCTCGAACTGTTCCTTCAGGGCGTTGATCTTGTCCTGAGCCATCTGCTTGAGCACGTTCAGTTTCTGACCGACCTCACGCTTGCTTTCAGCAGGAACATTACGGAAATCAGCCATGAGGTCATTTATGAGACCCTTCTTGCTGAGATATTTGAGACGCAGCGTTTCAAGTTCTTCGGCAGTTGCGGCTTTCAGTCCTTCAATCTCGCTGATCAGTTTTTCAATTTTCTCTATCATCGCTTATACTTTTACCGGACTGCAAAATTAGTAAAATAATTGAGTAATTTTGCAGCGGTATGAAAATAACGGAAAACTGCCCGCTGAAAGGACGCAACACGTTCGGCATGGATGTCACGGCCCGTTGTCTGATTGACTATTCCTGCCCTGAGGATCTTCAGGCACTTGCCGGAGAACTGCAGCAGCCTGTTCTTGTCATGGGCGGCGGCAGCAATCTGCTGTTCATGGATGATTTCAAGGGCACAATACTGCATTCGCTGATTGAAGGCATTGAAATTGCAGGAGAATCCGATGACAGCGTATACGTTCGTGTAGGTTCAGGTGTCACTTGGGACGATTTCGTGGCGTATGCTGTCCTGAAGGGCTGGTGGGGCATAGAAAACCTTTCGGCCATACCCGGAGACGTGGGGGCCGGCGCGGTCCAGAACATAGGCGCCTACGGCGTTGAGATAAAAGATGTGATTGAAACCGTTCAGACAGTCAGTCTTGAGGACGGCACCTGCCGTGACTTCAGCATGGAGGAATGTGAATATGCCTACCGTCAGAGCATTTTCAAGAACAGCCTGAAAGGCCGGTATGCAGTCACATACGTGATCTTCCGGCTTGGTCTGAAACCCTGTCCGAAACTTGGATACGGTGCGCTGCGGCAGGCTGTGGAGGATCCCACTTTGAAGAATATACGTTCTGCGGTCATCGCCATCCGAAACAGCAAACTGCCTGACCCTCAGGTACTTGGCAATGCAGGCAGTTTCTTCATGAACCCGGTCGTGCCGGAATCGGACTTTGAAAGGATAAGGGAGATGTACCCCGATGTGCCGTCTTATCCCGCCGGGGAAGGCATGGTCAAGGTGCCGGCAGGCTGGATGATTGAGAAGGCAGGCTGGAAGGGGCGTTCGCTGGGTCCTGCACGCTGTTATGAGAAACAGGCACTGGTCCTGGTCAATACAGGCGGCGCCACCGGCGCTGACATACGTCGCCTGGCCGATACCATCACTGCCGATGTCAGAAACCTTTTCGGAATCACTTTGAGCACTGAGGTGAACTACATATGAAACTTACATTTCTTGGAACGGGAACATCAATCGGCGTGCCTGAGATGCGCTGCCACTGCCCCACATGCATGTCGCAGGATCCGCATGACAGGCGTCTGCGCTCATCGGCATGGATTCAGACTGCAAAGACCAGCCTGATAATTGACTGCGGGCCGGATTTCCGCCAGCAGACACTCAGGGCGGGGGTCGATGAGATCGATGCCGTGATTCTTACGCATGAACATTATGACCATGTGGGCGGACTGGATGACCTGAGGCCGTACTGCACGGACCGCGTCATTCCCATCTATGCTGAAAGGAACGTCATTGAAGACATAATGCAGCGTATTCCGTACTGTTTCGGAAAGGACAAGAAGCCGCGCACCCCTACAATGGAACTGCATGAGATAAGTCCAGGTGTGACGTTCAGGGTGGGTGACATTGACATCCTCCCGCTGCGCGTCATGCACGGCAGCATTCCCATTCTCGGATTCCGCATGGGTGACCTTACCTATATCACTGACATGAAGTCAATGGATGAAAGCCAGATACGGCTTGTGGAAGGCACCGGCACGCTTGTCGTCAACGCGCTTCACACCAAGGAACACCCCACGCACCAGAACGTGCGTCAGGCTGTGCTGTTCGCTGAACGGATAGGGGCCAGGGAAACCTATTTCATACACATGAGCCACCGCGCCGGACTGCATGCCGTCATGAACGGGAAATTCCCGCCGCACGTCCGGTTCGCGTACGACGGGCTTTCCATAAATATCTGATTTACCTGACGTTTGATCTCAGGGTTTCCTGAATTGCCTTCTTCATGTCCAGGACCTTGCCGTCAGCAACGCCCTGCTTTTCAGGTGTGAACATCTTGTCATACTTGGGCCTGACCAGTTTGATGTGCTTCAGCGGATGCTCGGCAATGTCTTCCAGCGCGCCCTCTATATCCACGCCAAGACGTATGGGAAGAGGCGTGTCTATCACTGAGATATGGTACTGGCAGTCCAGAGCCGAATTGATGTTGTGCCTGCCTCCAAGAGCGACCGTATAGCGGTCCATATGTATCACGAATGGATAGACGTCAACCTTGTTGCGCAGAACCTGCATTTCAACGTCCAGACTGTCAATGACGTTCCTTGCGTCCTTGCTCATGAGCAGCTTGCCCTTTATGCCGTCAAACAGTTCGCTGTCAAGAACTGTCAGGTTCTTTCCGTCAATTGCCGCAGCGCCTATGAGCGATTCCATAATGGGCATGTAACCGGGCTCCATGAAGGTTTCAGCCGTAAGGTGGAAATTGGCCTGGCCCGAGAAGGACTTCAGCATGGGGACAATCGAATCGACTGCCGGGATAAGGTCAATCAACTGGTCAATCTCAATGTCCAGCAGATGGAAATCCAGCTGGGTGAATATGTCGTCAATGCTCTGTGTCTTGTAGATTGCGGTAAGCTGCATTTCAGCCGCATCGGACGAGAAGCCCAGTTCCTGAAGCACCGCCGTTCCGTCCTTGATGGTAACGTCGCCGCCCACATCATTGAAAATATGGTCGTTGAAATTGATCTGGCTGAGATTGGTGTACATTGTAAGGTCAATTCCCTTGGGTACCATGAACGGACCGGAAGTTACGGTATCCTTTCCGGCCTCAAGTTCCTGCGCCATTTCTTCAGCTGTCTCTTCAGCCTCGCCGCTGTCATCGCTGAACCAGCCCATGAGCTGTGTCACATCGGCATAGTCCGATTCAAGGAACAGTTCGCCGGTCAGCAGTCCGGTATCCTCAAGGAAGGCACCTATATTATATACGTCGCCCCAGAGTACGATGTCCGAATTGCCCATGACGAAACGGCTGTCGTTGATGTTGAATGTACCCAGTGAGAAGTCCATGTCAAGGGTGGGGATCTCAACCGGCGCCTCAAGCATGTCAAGCTGTCCGTCTTCAAGCGTCAGTTTCAGGCGCGGATTCCATTTGAGCAGCAGGTCATCCCTGGTGTCGTCATAGCATGCCATGGCCAGCATTTCAGTGCGTCCCAGGCTGGCAGCCATAGCCTGTCCCATTGCTGCGGTCAGGTCATCGAAAGTGACGTTGGCCATGAATGCCGGACGTCCGTCAGCCGGTGCCAGAGTGGCGCTGACCGATGAATTGTCCATTTTCAGGCTGATGGTGTCCATGGTGGCGTCAAGCTTTGAGAAACGTATGTCTGCCACACCTGACATTTCAGTGATGGTGTCCGTTATGCCGGCTGCCGATGCGTTCAGATCAACTTCGGTAAGGCTGGCGGCAAGTTTTGTCATGCCGTCCATGGAAAAGAATATGTCCTGTGCCAGAACGCTCACATCGGCCGTCTCACTGTCCCTGACATCGGTCTGCGTGCTGGGATAGTTGACATGTGCCTGGAACTTCTGGGTCTTTGCCTCCAGGGTGTCATACAGGTGGGCGTCAAGATCACGGAACGAAATGTCGGCGACAGCCAGTTCCAGTTCATTCCCATCTTCCCTTACTGCTCCCTTGAAACGGCCGTTTATGCCGAACTTGCCGTGTATGTCAATACCGTCAAGCAGGTCTTTGAAACAGTCGGGAACCAGACTGATGAGATGGTCAAGATTAAGGTCCGGGGCATTTACGGTGGCGGTACCGGCCAGTTCGGAATCCTTGATCGAACCGTTTGCGGTAAAGCTGACCTTCTGTCCGTCCAGGTCAACACGTGACCCTTCCGATATGTCAAACCAGCTCATATCCTTGTTCGTGCTGGCGTTGACCGCGAAACAGACCGGAAGCGCATCAATGTATACGTCATCACCCAGATTCAGACTGAAACTGGTACTTTCAAGAATGGGGAAGGCGTTCATCCTGTCACCCTGAATGTCAGCTGTCACGTGCAGACTGACATCGGGCGATTTTACAATGAATGCCGTATCGCCACCCGTACTGAAACTGACGTCTTCAAGTACAAAGCTGTTGTCACTGGCAGTGTTCAGGGTTTCAATGTCAAGATCAGCATCGGAGAGAAGCGAAAGCTTTCCTATGTATGCCGTCATAGGGTCTTCACCTGTGCTGTCCGACATGGAAAACTCTATATCGGCAATATCGGCGTCAAGTTCCTTCACCTGGGCATAGCCGTTCTCATATGTCGCCTGTGAAGCGTTGAATACCAGCGATTCAATGGCGGCCTTCATTCCGTCAAGCGAGAAATCAACGCTGCGGCTGTCCAGCCTGCCTATGGAGGCTCTTATGTCACTTATTCCATCCTGTCCTACACAGCATGAAAAGACCGGAACATCAAGTTCCAGGGAACCTATTCCCGCTGTCATGCCGTCCATTGAACAGTTTGTTACGCCCAGGGTTATTCCGGCGTTTCCGCTTACCCTGTCATGGTATTTGGCTGCATTGCCCTTGAATTCTATGCCTCCTGTACTTGCGCTGATGTCAGTGGTGTCATTCTTTATTCCTGCGCTTATTTCAGCAATATTCATGCTGACCCCGGCCTGGAGCGAATCAGGTTTGAGCAGTCCCTTCAACGTAATGTCAAGATCCTTCAGGCAGGCTGCTGTTCCGCTGCTGCGGTCATCATATGAAGCGCCCACATTGTTTATGGCCACTTTCTGAAGGTCAAGATAGAGATTGAAGTCCTGTGTCTCAGTATCCGTGTCATCAGACTCCTCCCCAAGGAAGACGTCTATGTTGGTACGCCCGTCAGCTGCAGTGAACATGTTGGCCTGCACACCGTCAACGAACAGGTTGGTGACTATTATCCTGCGTTCCTTCCACAGGGTCTTGAAATCAACGGTCACAGCCAGTTCGCCTACCGATGTGAGTATTTCATACGGCGAATCCTCCATATCGTCATATACCTTCAGACCGTTCAGGCGGAATGCCAGGAAGGGGTAGGTGTCAACAAGTGTAAGGTCTATCCTGTCCATCTCAGTCCTGCACGGGACATACCTGTCTATGGCCTTCTGTGCCACTTTTGTAAGACGGCCGGGAGTGAATATTATCCAACATGCCAGTCCTGCGGCAAGCAGCACCACGCCAAGAAGTGAACCTAAAGCTATGCCTGCTATCTTGAGCGTTTCCTTTCCCTTTCCCATCATATCCTCTTGAATGTTATGGTTTCATCGGTCACATAGTCATGCGCCTTGATTGAAGATGGTGTCAGGTCATCTATTATCATCCTGTCAAATGCCACAATATCCGCTTCACCCTCACCGCTGCCGGTATATCTCAGGGTCAGTTCGTCATCATCAAGTTCCCATGTGAACGGCAGATACTTGCGGTTTCCGGACTGGCCTGTATGGTCCGAATTGAAGTCATAGCGCAATCCGTCCGAACAGTCCCACGAACCCACAATCATATCCTCATCGAATTCCTTCTTTTTACTGCATGCGGAGAACAGCAGGAGCACCGCGGCCAGGGCAATTGAGAGCCGGAGCATTCTTTTTCCCATATCCTCTTTTGTATTTTTTTCTAATATATTGATTGGAATGCGAAGTTAAGCAAAAAAAGGGTAAATTTGCGCGTCAATACAGAAACAGTCATGTTCAGAACAAACACTTGTGGAGAACTCAGGCTTGCAGACGCAGGAAAAAGCGTTACACTTGCAGGATGGGTGCAGAGAGTAAGGAAAATGGGCGGAATGGTCTTCGTTGACCTTCGTGACCGCTATGGCATAACCCAGCTGGTATTCAATGAAAGTTCAGACCCGGAGCTTTGCGGAAATGCGAACCGCCTGGGACGCGAATACGTCATCCAGGTCACCGGCACCGTAAGCGAAAGGTCAAACAAGAACCAGAAGATAGCTACTGGAGAGATTGAAATTCTGGTTGCCAGCATGAACATAATCAATGCAGCTGACACGCCACCCTTCACAATTGAAGACGATACTGACGGCGGTGATGACCTGCGCATGAAGTACCGTTATCTTGACCTGCGCCGCCAGTGCGTGCGCAGCAATCTTGAACTGCGCCACAAGATGGTCATGGAAATCAGGAATTTCCTTGACAAACTGAACTTCATGGAAGTGGAAACCCCCATACTCATCAACTCCACACCTGAGGGCGCACGCGACTTTGTTGTCCCCTCACGCATGAATCCGGGCCAGTTCTACGCTCTGCCGCAGAGCCCCCAGATCCTGAAGCAGCTGCTCATGGTATCGGGCTTTGACCGTTACTTCCAGATAGCCAAGTGTTTCCGTGACGAAGACCTGCGCGCTGACCGCCAGCCTGAATTCACGCAGATTGACTGCGAAATGTCATTCGTGGAGCAGGAGGACATACTTCAGATCTTTGAAGCCATGGCCAAGCACCTGTTCAAGAGCATTCTGGGCATTGAAATGGACGAACCCTTCCAGCGCATGACCTGGCAGGACGCCATGAAATACTACGGAAGTGACAAACCTGATTTAAGGTTCGACATGCATTTCGTTGAACTGATGGATGTTATGAAGGGTTGCGGATTCGGAGTGTTTGACAATGCGGCATACATAGGCGGCATTTGCGCAAAGGGAGCCGCCGTCTATACACGCAAGCAGATTGACGCCCTTACCGAATACGTGAAGCGTCCGCAGATCGGTGCCAAGGGCATGGTCTACGCACGTGTCGAATCCGATGGCAGCGTAAAGTCCAGCGTTGACAAGTTCTACAGCCAGGATGTGCTGCAGAAGATGAAGGAGGCGTTCGGCGCTGAGGCCGGTGACCTTATTCTCATTCTGAGCGGTGATGACGCAATGAAGACACGCAAGCAGCTTTCAGAACTGCGCCTGAAGGTGGCCGAAGAACTGGGCCTGCGTGACAAGAACCAGTTCAAGTGCCTGTGGGTCATTGACTTCCCAATGTATGAGTGGAGTGATGAGGAGAACCGTCTCATGGCCATGCACCATCCGTTCACCAGCCCCAAGCCCGAAGACATTCCGCTGCTTGACACTGATCCCGCAAGTGTGCGTGCCAACGCATATGATATGGTCATAAACGGCATTGAAGTGGGCGGCGGTTCAATCCGTATCCACGACAGCAAGCTGCAGGCTACCATATTCAGGATTCTGGGCTTCACACCTGAACAGGCCCAGGAAAAGTTCGGCTTCCTGATGAACGCATTCAAGTTCGGTGCACCCCCTCACGGAGGTCTTGCATTCGGTCTGGACCGTTTCGTAAGCATATTCGCAAAGCTTGACAGCATACGTGACTGCATAGCATTCCCCAAGAACAATTCAGGACGTGACGTCATGCTTGACGCTCCGGGTCAGCTTGATCCAAGCCAGCTGGACGAACTCTGTCTTAAAGTTGACGTAAAGGAATAAGAATTATACACACCTCTTCAGGGCAGGGTGGAATTCCCGACCGGCGGTAAAGTCCGCGAGCCGAAAGGCAGAACCGTTGCAACTACGGTACCGACAGTGACAGTCCGGATGAAAGAAGAATTATGGAAAAGAAAGCATTTCTGTGCCTTGGCATCATGATGCCGGCACTTGCGGTACATGCCCAGAGCGTGATACCCAACGATTCGACAGTCAACCTTCAGGAGATTGTCATCAGTGACAATTTCAGCCATTCGGACGTAACGCCGCTCAGCATGACCACGCTGACTCCGGGCCGTATAAGGACTTACGCCAGTGCACCCAACTATGTTGAGATGATGCAGGGCATTCCCGGCGTTTATGCCACGTCACAGGCCGGCACATACGGCGATGCGTCTCTGAACATGCGCGGATTCAAGCAGGAGAACATTGCCGTGCTGCTGAACGGCATTCCAATTCAGGGTCTGACATCGGGTTCCATGTACTGGAGCAACTGGATGGGACTGGCTGAAGCCACCTATTCGATACAGGTTCAGAAAGGTATGGGCGCATCCATGCTGACTGACTGCGCCATGGGCGGAACGGTCAATATAATCACCAAGACCGGCGAAGGTCTGCCTGAATGGAAAGCATCGGCGTCATTCGTTGAGTACGGCACATGGAAGGGCATGCTCAGCTACTCTTCAGGGCAGACAAAACGCGGCTGGAACACCAGTCTCATGGTGAGCGGAGTGAAAGGTGACGGCTATGTCGAAACATCGGAAGTGAAATCAGTGTCATACCTGCTTTCCGTGAGCAGAATACTGGACAGCCGCAACACCCTGACCTTTACGGCACTGGGATCACCCGAACAGCACGACCAGCGCAACACGGAACTTTCAAAGAACGAAACAGACCGATACGGCCGCGGATACAGCAAGAACTGGGGCTGGCTGAACGGTGAAAGGTACTCAATTGCCCGCAACCATTATTTCAAGCCGTATTTCACGCTGCAGCACCATCTGGACAAGGGAAAACTTACAATGAAGAATTCCCTTTATCTGGCGCTTGCCGACGGCGGCGGCCGCTCCACTTACAATGACCGCACAATGCCGGCTGTAATTGACCATCAGACCCCTGACGGACACATTGACTTTGATGCTGTCATAGCTGAGAACAGCGCCACCGGGGTCTCACACAACGTCATTCTGGATTATCTTTCGGGCCACACGCAGGCCGGTGCAGTCATTTCCAGTGACTACATGCTCAGCGACAGCTGGAAACTGTCCGCAGGACTCCAGTACCAGTACTATGACACATGGTCAAAGATGGTCATACTGGACCTGCTTGGCGGCAGTTCGTTCCAGGGCCTTGGAGTTGGCGACTATATAGGGTCACGCTACGGACGCACCACACATCTTGCATCGGGCTACGGACAGATTCTCTATGACGGCCGCAGACTGAACGCCAGACTTGGCGCAAGCGTGTTCAACGGCAATTACCGCTATCACAATGACGTGAACGGTGAAATGAGCGACTGGGTGCACGGGTGGGGCATGACACTCAAGGCTGGTGCACTTTACCACCTGACCGGAAATACCGGGGCTTTCCTGAACATGGGGTACAACAACCGCCTTCCGTATGCCGGTGTCTATCTGCAGTCTAACGGACACCCGCTGGCCGGCGGCATCACCAATGAAGAGAATCTCCTGACTGAAGCCGGCATGCGCATGAACTGGCATGGCGGTTCTATGGAACTGAGCGGTTACCTTGCTGACTGGAAGAACAAGACTCTTACCCAGAGCATTGCCAAACGTGCCAACGAACAGGCTGAAAAATACCAGATAACAGGTCTTGATGCCAGGCATATGGGCGTGGAACTGTCAGTCAGCCAGCAGATTGCCCCATGGATGAAGGTCGATGCGTTCGCCAACCTGGCATCATGGAAATGGACCAGTTCCGGCAATGCCATCTCATATGACAGCTACAGCAGCGAGACCCTGCAGACATACAGAATTTACTGCGACGGCCTGCATGTAGGTGACGCACCCCAGACCCAGATTGGCCTGCAGTCCGATTTCTCACTTCCCCGCGGCTTCTACGCCAACCTTTCATGGCAGTACAATGACCGCATGTACGCTGACTTCGAACCCAACACACGCACGTCACAGTCTTCACCTGACGCATACCGTTTCCCGTCATGGCATATTGTCGATGCCACCGCAGGCTGGAGCGGCCAGCTGTCCGGAAGCATGCATATTGACATATTCGCAACATGCCGCAATCTGACTGATTCATTCTACATAGAACGCGGCAAGGACGGTTCAGGCAATGACCTTGCCACCTTCCGCGGCTACTGGGGCGCCCCCCGCACACTCTCCCTGAGCACAAAGATTACATGGTAACTTGCACGGAATAGCTTTATTGTCAGATGATTACAAATGTAAAAGCTAACAGATTAACAAGATACATATTAGTATTTTGTTTTCTTGCCGGAGGTCTATCCCCAGCACTTTCCTATTTTGATTACGACCAATTAGCACAACAATGGTATGTGTGTGCGTTCTTTTTGATATTGTTGTTTTTTTATTTCCTGATAGAATGGGTAAAGAATGATAAAATTATCAGACAATACAAGAAAACTTTAACCCGAGCTACGACTTTTGTGCTGGCTTTGGAATGTTTGTTCGTTATATTTCATGACATTGCTTTTGCGGTCAGAATTCTACCTGTTGTCGGAACTATGGACAATTCAACAGGACTTGCCATCCATATCTGTCTTTTGCTTCCATTTGTCTTTGCTGATAAAAAACAAATTAGTGTTAACTCAAAGAGTGTAAATAGGATAGAATGGCATATTTCAATAGTTGTTGTAACATTATCTATAGTAACAGTATTCTTTACACATAGCAGGACCGGAATCTTATGTATATTGACTTTTATTCTGATTGAATTTCTTTTCAAGCGGCATAATCATAATGCCAAAATAAAAATGGCAATCATAATTGTTTCATTGTCCGTATTTGTGATTCTCAATTTGAATAGTACGAAACAGAACTCAAGCAACGGCAGATATTTTATACTATCAAATTCCGTTGAACTAATTAAGGATAGGCCTATCTCTGGTTATCCACCAAATGGTTTTCTCAAGGTATACATGAACAAACAAGCAGAGTATTTTCGAAGTAATCCAAACAGCAAATATGCAGAACTGGCCGATGAAATTTCTCACCCCCTAAATGAGTTTATCAACATTTGGATTAATCATGGATTGCTAGGTCTTGTATTATTGATATTAATTGTATGTTTTCCTATTGTGGTTACTGTATTAAGAAGACAAATCAATTTGTTATGTGCCTTATGTACGATATTAATATTTTCTTTTTTCTCATATCCATTCCTGTATCCTTTGCCTGTCCTTTTTCTTTTGTTTGCAAATATTGATTCACTTAACTATATACTTCATCCATTAGTTTCAAGAATGAAGATTTTAAAAACCAAGTATAGAAAAATCTTGATATTGCTATCTGGAGTTGGAGCTATTTGCGGAACTATTGTTCTTATGATTCAATTCTCATATTGTTATAAGTGGAATAAAGCTGCATACAGAGCCATTTCTGGAGGTGGACCTGAAACAATATCTGTATTTGAAGAACTCGAAAACCATTATTCAAATAATCCATATTTTCTATATAACTATATGTCCGAGTCGTTTTATTCAGGTAATTTGGATAAAGCAGCAGAATTATCAAAACGACTTCACCATATAATGTCATCGTATAATCTTGAATTGATTTCTGGAGACATATACTACCATCAACATAAATATGAAGAGGCTGGAGTATATTATGAGAATGCATTGTACATGTGTCCATGTAGATTCGCACCATTAGAAGGGCTTTATAAGGTATTTGAAGCTACTGGCAATCAGTTGGAAAAGCAACGAATTGCCGACATCATAGCAGCAAAGAAAGTTAAAGTCATGTCTTCTGATATTGTGCGTATAAAAGAAAAGTGTAAATAAGAATAGGCTTAATATACATTACAATTGAAAAATTGCATAATGGGTTAATCCTTGAAAAATATTTATATTTTTGCTGTAACAAGAGTATGAAGTATTATTGTGAAAAGAATTAACATGAATATTATCAAGATATCAAGCAACGTAATTGTCATGTTTGCAATGGTTATATTTACCGTCAGTTGCAATTCGGATTCGTTATTTTTTCCGTCATTTGATAGTGATGACCTGACATTGGCGGAACGAAGACTTTTGAGAACTGGAGAACCACCTTTAACTGATCTCCGTGTTTTTCCATCGGCGACAGTTATTAAAGAATTGGATGTTGTCAAGGCTAAGATGGATGAAGCATGGGATATGATGCTAGAACACTGCACTTCTGCCGGAAGGTATGAATACGGTTTTTGCATATATCTCAATTCCAACGGAACTATTTATTTGGGGGAAATGCAGCATGGGCCATTTACACCAAATGATGGCTCTACGTCTACAATTAATTTGGTTGTTGATAGGAATCCAGATGATCTTTGTGCAGTCTTTCATGCACACACTTCGTATAAATATATGCCATATTATTATGAACGCACTACCGGACCATCTGACTGTGATATCAATGCGGCTGACAGTTTCCATATTCCCGGACTAGTTTATGATTATACTCAAAGTATTGTGGAAGGCGGAGAAAATTTGACCGACCATCGTGTTTACACTTATGGATATTATAATCCACGACCATCTTATTTCCCTCATTGATATTCAACTTACACATCAATATTATGAAACATTTTCTGATAGCATCCGTTCTGTTATTACTGTGTTCTCCATGTTTTCCGCAGATGAGACATCTGGACAGGAAAGAGGAGTCAAAACGTAACGAATACCTTATAGAAAAGTCAAAAGAGGTAATCATGACTTTTGGGCCTGATTATTTCAGGGATTATAAAGAACCTGTAATATCTGAGATTCAGACAGTTCTTGAACACTATTCAGAGGATCCGGATCTTAAAGACAAGAATCTGTATGGAAGGAAGTACTACACTGTGACCTACCTGTATGACAAATCAAAAGAGAATTTGAAATTCAATTTTGCGGCATTAGTTGAAATCTGGGCTGAAGACGGTCAACCCAAACGTGTCATGTTTGGAAGTGGTCTTGGTCACGGCTTTTTAAGGACCCCATACAAGGAATGGATAAAGAAAGATTTAAAGAAGTCTGACAAATTGGAAGAGACTGATATTTTTCCTTACATTCAGTCACCGAGAATAAATACTGGTGATTTGATAAGAGTGGTTAATGATACCATCATCATCAGAATGATTGATTATTGAGTAATACATTAATAGCACTAATGTCTACTGTTTGTTAACCTCTTGCATTTACGTTATTCCCATGCAAATAATAAAATTAATAAAGATATGGAATTTAATAATATTTTCGGGTGTCCTTTTATTACAATCTTCGTGTTTAAAACGAGATGAGTTATCATTGAATAAAGACATTTCATTGTTTGCTTTCATTATTTCTGACAATGATCTTGATGATCACACGGACTATATTGAAAATGATTTCGTGCGTGGGTTGAAAGGTTGTCCAGTAGGTACTGAGATGTTTCTATATGTTGACCGTCAGTTTGAAAATCCGACACTGATTCATTTGGTTCTCCTTGAATCCGGTCAAGTAGCAATCAAGAGAACCTGGAATTATGAAGAGCAATGCTCCACTTCTCCAAGTGTATTTCGTAATATTCTGTTTACCATGATTGATAATTCGTCGGGAAGGCAGTATGGCCTGTTCTATTGGTCACACGGCAATGGTTGGCTATCTGGTCTTTACCCAGACCAAACAAATAATTCATCAACCAGATCACTTGGAGCAGATGGAGCATATAGTATGAACCTCGGTGATTTTGCCAGTGTCATATCAAATACAAAAATACCACTCTTTACAGTTCTTGATGCCTGCTTTATGGGAAGCGTAGAAGTTGCTTACGAATTACGCAATGCTACAGGTTATCTTATTTCCAGCCCTGCTGAAACATATGGAGTTTGTTTTCCTTATCACACAATGATTCCTGAACTAGTTAATGGCACCAAACAGTCAATGATAAAGTCTTTGGACAATTATTTGGAGTTCTGCTATTCGGACTATTATCAAGATGGACAGATTTCAGGTATGGCATCACTGACAGACTGTTCCCAAATGGATTCTCTTGCATCAGCATTCAAAAGCATAATCAACAGTAGTATTTCTTTACATAACGACCACGACTCAATCCAATCATTTGACGGTCCTTTTAGCCATCTTTATTATGATTTTGGGCAATACGCAGCTGCCATTGCAAGGAATGCGAAACAGTTTGAAGCATTCAATGAACAGCTGAAAAAAACTGTTATTTACAAGGTTTCAACACCATATATATATAGCTCATCGGCCTTTCCAGAAAATATGTTAAAAGTATACCATTTCTCAGGATTAAGTTCATACATTCCTGGAACGAATTCATACTACGACTTGTTGTATTCTTTGACAGACTGGTATAACTTTTGCTATGGAACACGAGAATAGAAATATAGCAATAACACTGTTGTTTGCGGTATTGTTTCTTGGTTGCGTATTCATAGCTTTTCCAAGTCAATACGATTTGTCAGAAACCTATAGAAAATATTTTACCATAATTTTAGGTCTGATATTTATGGCGGTCTACACTGCAGTACCAGAGTGCAAGAGAGCACCTGATGGTGTTTTCAAGACAATCTGTCTGACAGGAATACTGGAATCAGTTTACGCGCTTGCCCAATTTTTTAAAATAATACCAACCTATAACAGATACTTCTCGTATACGGGTAGTTTTGATAATCCGGCAGTATTTGCTATGTTGCTGGCAGTCTGCGTTCCGATAGCAGTTTATTATGCATTCCAACATAAGAAAGGATTTATAGTGTGGTGGCTTGTCGCATTGTCCTATTTTGTTTTTATCTGTTTTTCTGAATCAAGAGCAAGTCTGTTGGCCGCATCCGCATCGGTTATTGTAATTCTTCTTGACAACAAAAAAGTAAAGAAAATGCTGCTAAGCAAGCAAGTTCTTGTTGTTAGTGTTCCATCGTTCCTTTTACTTCTTTTTTTAATTTACGGTTTTAAGGCTGATTCGGCAAATGGCAGACTGCTTATATGGCGTGTTTCTATGGATATGTTCAGCGATAAACCTATATTTGGCTTTGGCCCAAACGGGTTTCAGGCACATTATATGGACTATCAGGCAAGCTACCTGTCAAACCATCCGGATAACCCGTTCCTGTTGCTCGCCGACAATGTAAACAACCCATTCAACGAATATATTCTTGTGCTGATAAACTATGGTCTATGCGGCATTGTATGTCTACTAGCATTAATCATTCATGTAATACGAGTGTTAAGCATTCTTGGTAGTGACAATAAAATATTACTCTTCAGTATAACTGTTGTAGTGATGGTCATCAGTGCATTCTCATATCCATTCAGTGAGCCTTTCATCTGGATTGTGGCCGGATTAATCATTATTACAGCTTTAATGCCACGAAAATTCAAGATCAGTGTGCTCATTCCAATAATCTGCATAATAGCTATTACCGTGTCTGTTCCTAGATTTTTGGATGAAAGGCATTGGAAAATGGTAATGCAGGAATCATTGGAAGGTAAGACCGAAGATTTGCTGCCAGAATATGAAAAACTTTATGCAAAATTGCACGACAATGGTCAGTTCATGTACAACTATGGTGCAGAATTGCATTTTACAAGCCATTATAAGGAAAGTCAGGAAATAATGAAGGAATGTTTGGCCGTGTTGAATGATTATGATGTTCAGATGCTATTAGGTGATAACTGCCAGAAAATGGGCGACAAATTGTCTGCAATAGGCTATTATTCCCACGCCTCTAAGATGATACCGAGCAAATTCTTACCACACTATTGTATTATGAACCTTTATCTTGATATGAGGGATACTATCCATGCTACTGAAATAGCCGAAAAAATACTTTCCATGGATATTAAAGTTGAACGTTCAAAAGTAATTCAAGAAATAATAAAACAAGCGAATGAAATATTATTATATTTGCCAAATAATTGACCGAACAAAAAATAAGCAAATTTTGAACCATAATTTGTACAAGAAGACTGCAAAACTCACGTTAATAAGTATAGTTAATAGCAATAGAATTATTACAGTTTTAATGAAAGTGAAGAATCTCTTGATGAGTGTTATGCTCATGTGTGTCGCTTCTATGTTCACCACATCATGTGTACAAGGTGACTGGTTTGATGATATATACGAGAATTCAGACGAATGGCTATTGCCTCGTATAAAAAGAGGTAAGGAATATAATCCCCAGATAGAAAGCATTGGTAATAAGTTATTTGCAGACAACTGGGCTAATATCCATGATTTTGCAAGTAACGAATCTGAATGCCTTGCTTGTGCTTTGTATAATTATTCCGTAGCAAAGAGTTTGAACAATACCCGCTATCAAATGAGGCAATATGTAGGGAGAATAAGATATGGGGAAGACTGGCAATATCCATATTATTTGTCAGTTACGCAGGGAAATGGCGTGCTATTATCAGATGATCAAGTCGAATCTATTATAAGTGCTTCAGTTAGCGCATCAAACCATACTTCTTCAAAGGAAGATCTTAAACCAAAATATTTTGTAGAATTCAAGAACTATGATAATGATGTAATAATTGAGCTAGATAGTATTCATTATGGTGTTTTGCAGCGTGTGTGGAAAGATAATGAACATTGCATTTGGCTCATATATATTAAAGATCAGAACGGAGACGGTCAATCGCATAATTTTAATGAAATTACTGGTGTATGGTACTAAATATCAATTCTGATAATTATCAATGCATATTTAAAGATGTTTCCCATTTATTATGTATACCTCTATGTAACAAATTCGTAAGCCATTGTTATTCAGTATTTCACTTGAGGCACGCCCAAAACGGTACTATTAATATCTATTGATTCAATTAATATTCATAATAGCAAAACAACATTCAATTATGAAACGACTACTATTCTTCATGTTATTTGCCACACTTATGACAAGTGCATATGCACAGTATGAAATAAAGTCTTATGGCGGCAAGCCCAAAGCTGGCGATAGAATTCAAGGCGTTATCCGGGATTCTGTCGGTCCCATATCAGCCGCAGTTATCAAAGAGATAAATTTCAAGAATAAAAACGTTGAATGGGCAATTGCCGATAAGGATGGACATTTTACATTAAAGCTGGTTAATCCGGCGGATTCATTTGAAGTTTTCTCTCAGGGATATTATACCATTCAATTCCCAATATCTGAAAGTCAATATGATATTTTATTACAGAGAAATCCTGTCACTTTTAAAGATCGCAGAGGAAGTACTGTCCATGACAGGACTGGTTTTAAATATGATGACATTCACCCATTAATATATTTGGACGGTATTACATTCAATCCAGCCAAAACTGACTGGGAAGGGCTTGATTATACAAAAGATTCATACAACGAGACAGAGATTGCCCATTTGCTTGGAATTGAAGCAGACAGTATAACAAAAATAAAAGTCCTTAGAGGTGAAGCTGCCACTAAGATGTGGGGAACACGTGCAAGAAATGGATATATTGAAGTCTGGACGAAAGGGCATGATGCGTGGTAGGACCATATCCATTTGGTTGGGTGACGACGGACCAAATGCTGTCAGAAGCAGAGCCAGGCTATTGCGGCACCGGCCAGGACAATGCCGGCAATCTGCTGCGGACGCAGTTTTTCCTTGAAGCACAACCACCCGGCAACGGCTCCTATAGCCACGATTCCTATGTTGTGTATGGGGAAAAGCACTGATGAATCAATGGTCATCATGGCCAGCATGAGCATGTAGGTGCAGAAATAGTTGGCAGTACCAAGGCCTACACCGCCCAGGATGTTCTTCCAGGTGACCCTGGTGGGGTGGCTGCTGTAGATGTGCTTCATTATCACGGCGGCCACGCACATGAGCAGAGCGACCAGGAAGATGCATGATGTTACAAGTGAGAGTGCGGCGTTCAGGCGCTCTTCAGGCCACCCGGCACGCGCCGCTGAAACACGGTCCTGGATAATCTTCAGTATGGAGTTGCTCATACCGAACGTAATGAACACAATGACAGGAGCCATAATGTCACCGGCTGTCAGCCTGCGGCCCGACTTGCGGGAACTGCCTGTCCATATTGTCAGGACCATAGCCACCAGCACCAGCAGAATGGGCAGCCACCGGGGCTTTTCGCTGCCTGATATGAAAAGATATGACATGATTACCGGAATGACCATTGATGCGCGACTGAATACGGTCGATATGGCCACACCATACAGAGCCATTTCTGGAGGTGGACCTGAAACAATATCTGTATTTGAAGAACTCGAAAACCATTATTCAAATAATCCATATTTTCTATATAACTAACGTGAGTTCGATGAAATATAATTGATTGATAATTTGGTGATTAGCGGGATTTGTTGTAAATTTAAAGTGGAATAAACAAAAACCCACAACAAACCCTCGCTATGTTCACCGACGATAAAATTACTGAAATATTCTGTCTTGCCGATGATTTCTGCAAGTTTTTTGATTCACAGGTCAA
>JAKSIS010000033.1 GCA_024398665.1 Bacteroidaceae bacterium | reverse complement strand
CATAGTGTCCCGCGGAATTGACATTGACGACATTGACCTTGTCCTGAACTATGACGTTCCGCATGATCCTGAAGACTACGTGCACCGCATTGGACGCACCGCACGTGCCGGTGCTGAAGGCTGCGCCCTGACTTTCGTCAGTGTCGATGATCAGCCACTGTTCCGCCGCATAGAACAGTTCCTGGGAAAGGAGGTCTACAAGATGCCTCTGCCTGAAGAACTGGGCCAGGCGCCTGAATACTCTTCACAGCCGCACAGGTCACAAGGCAAGGGCAAGGGACGCGGATTCCACGGCAGGAAGAAACAGACCACAAAAAAAAGACCGGATTGAACCGGTCTTTTTCTTTTTTGCGGCATTCGCTGTCAGAACGAATAGTACATGCCTATATTGAGGGCCGATGAAAGGTCCAGACCGAACATGCTGGTCTTGTATGTCTTTCTTTCCGCTCTTTCAGTTCCGGTATAAGGCTTTGCAGTGACATTGTGTGTCTGCCAGCCCAGCCAGCCGAATGTGGCAGCCCATGAAATCCTTTCAGTCATCTGGTACTTGATGCCGGGAGCCACGCCCAGACCGTATGACTTGCAGTCAGCTTCCGATGTATGGAAACTGCTGACTGATCCGTACAGCATGGGGAAGTCATTGCGCTGAAGGTTTGTGGAAAAAAACACGTTGGCCTGCACGAATGCGGTGACATCGCCCTTTTCAAAACGCACTCCGTTGTCCCAGAATGTGTAACGAACGAACGGTGAAACGGTGATGTCTGTATATTTCGAACCGCGGAAACCGTTTATGTTTCTGAAATGCGCGAAACTGACTGATGCGCCGGCATCCACATTCTCATTGATGACACGTCCTATTGTGGGACTGACTGAGAGGACCTTTTCCGTTTCGCTCCAGGGATAGACGCGGGAACTTGTCTGTACATTGTTATGACTGTCCGTTATGGTCTCCTCCGAAATTCCATAGCCGTTGAGGCCCAAGCCGACACTTCCTCCAATCCAGGTCTGCGCACCCGCAGCCAGGCATGTAAGAAGCGCTGTTGCAGCTAAAAACAATTTTTTCATAACCTTCCCGAATTAGAATGCGTAATAGAGTCCGAATGAAAATGTGGTGTTTGCGTCAATGCCGAACTTGTTGTTGTCAACAGTTCCGGTATCGGTGCCGGCATGATGTGAGAAGCCGAAGAAACCGAAAGTGGAAGCAAGTGTAAGTTCGTCAGTAAGTGCAATCTTCACACCGGGAGCAACTCCTACCTTGATCTGTGAACCGTCACCGATTTCCCTGTTGTAGGTGATGGGGTCATGGAAGTACTGGTTGTATGTGGGACCGGCAACCGATATGTCATCACCGAACTTCTCATAACCTATCATGCCGTCCACGAACAGTCCTATCTTACCCTCCTGGAGGAAAGTGTAACGGGCAAACGGAGTGATGCTGATCTTTGACCAATCAGCGTCCTTGATACCGTACATGTTGTTTGTCATGCCATATGAGAATGACAGGCCAACTTCCAGATTGTCACTCAGAGCATAACCGACAGTGGGAGCCAGATTGAAATCCATCTGGGTTTCAGCCCCGTCAAAATCATAATTGGTCATATTGAAACCAAGTGATCCACCGGCCCAGAACTGGGCATTCATTCCAACGCAGGTTAACAGTGCCGCAACTGCGACAAGCAATTTCTTCATATCAGTATAGTTTGATTAAGTTAGTTGTCTCCTTACTCTATAGGGTTTTCAGGTTACCCCCGTACCGCACCTGCAGTACATTGCAAATATATAAGTTTTTATCGTCTGACACAATTCCACCGTAAAAAAATAACTAAAAAAGCCGGTCAGATGAGACCGGCTGTACTGATGGCAGATAGTTGTAAAAGTCAATACTGTTCCTTTTCGTTTGGAAAATCGCAGTTCTTCACGTCCTCAACGTACTGTCCTACCGCCTGGGTGATGATTTCAAACAGGTTGGCATAACGGCGAAGGAAACGCGGACTGAAATCGGTGTTCATTCCAAGCATGTCAGCCACGACCAGGACCTGACCGTCAACGCCACCGCCTGCACCTATTCCTATAACCGGTATGGAGACCTCAGCGGCCACCCTTGCTGCCAGGGTTGCGGGTATCTTTTCCAGCACCAGCGAAAAGCATCCGGCCTCTTCAAGAGCATGCGCATCGGATATGAGCTTTGCAGCCTCGGCCTCTTCCTTGGCACGTACTGCATATGTACCGAACTTGTTGATTGACTGTGGGGTAAGTCCAAGATGTCCCATGACTGGTATGCCGGCATCAATTATGTGACGTACTGAAGGAAGTATCTCGACACCGCCTTCCAGTTTCAGGGCATCGGCGTGTGACACCTTCATTATTCTTATAGCATTGGTGACAGCCTCGGAATCATTGATCTGATATGTGCCGAAAGGCATGTCAACAACCACCAGTGCACGCTGTACGCCACGCACCACTGACTTGGCGTGGTAAATCATCTGGTCAAGCGTGATTGGCAGTGTGGTCTGGTTGCCGGCCATCACGTTCGAAGCCGAATCACCCACCAGAATGACGTCAATGCCCGCACCGTCAACAATCTTTGCCATGGTGTAGTCATATGATGTCAGCATTGAAATCTTTTCGCCACGCTGTTTCATCTCTCTGAGACGCTGTGTGGTCACTTTTCTCTTGTCTTCTGTAATATATCCCATTTTTCAAGAAAGGAAAATACGCATGGAGCGTATATGTTTCAGGCGCAAAGATACTCAATTATCAAGTCGATTCACTAATTTTGGATACTTAATACGGATATGGACACAAAGTCTCTTCTCACAATCTACAAGGCTTCAGCCGGGTCAGGCAAGACATTCCGGCTGGCGGTGCGGTACATTGCCCTGCTGGTACGTGCCCCACAGTCATACAGCAGCATACTTGCCGTGACATTCACCAACAAGGCCACTGCGGAAATGAAGCAGCGCATACTGTCACAGCTGTACGGGATAGGACACAGGCTGGACAGTTCAAAGCACTACTACAATGAAATACGCAGGCTGGTCCCCACCCTGACAGAAGAGACCATACGCCACAATGCCACCCTGGCCCTGGACCTTATACTTCAGGACTACGGCCATTTCCGGGTGGAGACAATTGACAGTTTCTTTCAGTGCATTCTGCGCGGTCTGGCACGCGAACTCCAGCTTGGGGCAGGCCTTTCCGTCGAACTGGATACGGACAAAGTCATAAGTGATGCCGTAGACTCTTTTCTGGCCGATATCGGACCTGATTCCCAGGACAGGAAGAATGTGATGCGCTTCATAATGGGAAACATAGAAAACGACTCCGGCTGGGACATAAGCTCCAGCCTGAAGAAATTCTCAAAGGAGCTGTTCAGCGAAATATTCATGCAGAAAGGCGGTGATCTGAAGAAGATTCTGGAAGAGCCCGATGCAATAAGGGACTATCAGGAAAACCTCATTTCAGCGCGCGATTCCGTATTGCCGCCCATGAAGGAGAAGGTACTGGAAGCCGGACGTGACATTTCAAATGCCATGTCCGCAGCCGGACTGTCAGCCGATGATTTCCAGAAGAACATAAGAACCCCTCTGAAAGGTATAATAAGCGGCGACATACTTGACAGCGGCCTTTCCGCCACAATGCTCAGCGCATGTGACGAAGCATCGAAATTCTTCACAAAAGACACTCTCAAAGCCAGACCGTACCTTCTGGGATTCGCCGCAGACAGGCTATGTCCAATATTCGCATATGTCAGAGACATTCACAAGGACTATACACGTCTGGCCCATTCATACGCGGCAGCACTTCAGTACCTGCATGAACTGAGTCTGCTCATGCAGATACGCGGCTGCATTGACCGCCATAGCGTTGAACTGGGCCGCTTCGTTCTTGCCGACACCGCCCAGCTGCTTGACGGGCTGAAGACAAGCGACACGTCTTTCGTTTTCGAAAAGACCGGCAGTTTCACAGACCATATCATGATTGACGAATTCCAGGACACATCATGCCTGCAGTGGAGCAATCTGTACCTGCTGCTTCTGGAATGTCTGTCACGCGGAAAGGAATGTCTGGTAGTAGGTGACGTGAAACAGTCCATATACCGCTGGCGCAACAGCGACTGGAACATTCTCAACACGGGGCTTGAGGAATCGCTCTCCGACTGGTGCCATATAGAACCCATGAGCGACAACCACCGCAGCTGCAGGGCTGTCATAGATTTCAACAACAGGCTGTTCCCGCTGGCCGTCAGGGAAATGCAGCATTATATGGAAGGTCTGACAGGCATGGAATACCCGGCTATGGACAAGGCCTATTCCGATGTAAGGCAGAACTGCGCCAGGGACTGTGATGACGGTTTCGTATCCGTAAGCGTCCTTGACAGCAAGCTGAAAGGTCAGGAACTGACCGATGACATATGCAGCCGCATTGCAGACTCTCTGGACCGTCTCACCGGAGCAGGTGTCAGACAGACTGACATTGCCATACTCATGCGTACCGGAAAAGAGATAGTGTCCGTTGCCTCATGGTTCGCGGAAAACAGGCCCCAGTACCGCATGATATCGGGTGAAGCCTTCCGCCTTGACTCATCGGCGCCGGTGCGCATACTGACCGGAGCCATGCGGTGGATAGCTGACCGCAAGGACAGGGTATCCCTGGCAGCGGCACTGTGGGAATGGAAAAAAGCCGTAATGAAGTCCGATGACACAATAAGCGGAATCATTGGCGGAAACATGGAAGAATCACTTCCCTGCGGTCTGGCATCCCAGTGGGAGCAGCTCAGGCAGATGCCCCTTTATGAACTTGTCGAGAAACTGTACACAGCGTTCCAGCTGGACAGGGCCGAAGGACAGGACCAGTACATATTCACTTTTCTCGATACGGTAAGCGACTGGCTGAAACACAATCCTGGTGACATAGGCATGTTCCTTGACGACTGGGATGAAAAACTGCACAGCACCACTGTTCCGTCAACACAGGCTGACGGAATCCGGTTGCTTACCATACACAAGTCCAAAGGACTGGAGTTCCATACCGTGATTGTCCCGTTCTGCGACTGGGCCATCACCAAATCAGGCGACAGGCTATGGGTAAAGCCTGAATCCGAACCGTTTTCACTCATTCCGCTTCTTCCGGTAAGTTTCAGCGAAAGCCTCCATACATCGGTTTTTGAAGAAATATACACCACTGAAGCCGGACAGCAGGCTGTTGACAACATGAATCTGCTGTATGTGGCATTCACGCGTGCAGTCGGCAATCTCATAGTATTCTCGAGCCGCCGCAGCCGCTCCGGGAACTCAGTCTGCAACATTCTGGGCAGCTGCCTTTCAGACAGTTCATTCTGCGGTAAAAGTGACGGAGACATCACATATGAATGCGGTACTATCCACCCGCATCAGGAAAAGAAGGAGATAAAGAGTGACAATCCTTTCGATTTCACCGCGAAATATGGGAATGTCTCCATGCTCTCCCTGCCATCAGGATTCCTGTTCCGCCAGTCAGGTGAATCCGTACGTTTCACCCAATCCGCCGCTGATTCCGGCGACCGCCAGGAAGATTACATAAAAAGAGGCTGTCTCCTGCATGACCTCTTCTCGACAATCAGGACTGAATCCGATATCGCACCCCAGGTGGACCGCATGTTCGGCGAAGGGCTGATTGACAGTCCCGCCCAGGCGGAAGAACTGAAAGATGAAATCCGTTCCCACATCTCAAAATCAGGCGTCAAGGCATGGTTCGACGGCAATTGCCGCCTTTTCAACGAGACATCCATACTGTTCCGCGACAATGGGGTCATGCAGAAACGCCGTCCGGACCGCGTTATGGTCATGCCTGACGGACGTGCCGTTGTGGTTGACTTCAAGTTCGGCAACGAACGGGAAGAATATATCCATCAGGTTCAGGAATACATGGAACTTTTAAGGAAGATGGGCTTCGATAAGGTTGAAGGCCATATCTGGTACGTATACAGAAACAAACTGACTGACATCTGACACTATGGACTCATTTCTGAAACTTACAGCAAGACATCTGTTTGACAATTACCTTGACCCGCAGAAAGGCCTGTCCGGCATCACCGCAGTCTTTCCCAACCGGCGTGCCCGGCTGTTCTTTGATGAAGAACTGTCCCGCTGCTGCACCACTCCCGTCTGGTCACCGGAATACACCACCATCAGCGACCTGTTCCAGTCCCAGTCGGACCTGCGCATTGCCGACCGCGTCGAACTGGTCACAATACTCTATGACATATACTGCAGGATAATGCACAGCACTGAGTCCCTGGACAGTTTCTGGTCCTGGGGTGAACTCATGATCAGTGACTTCGATGACATAGACCGCAACATGGCCCTGTCCGGCCAGCTGTTCCAGGCTCTCAGCGACCAGAAGGAACTGTCCGACATGTCATTCCTTACTGAAGAACAGGCCGATGCCCTGACAAGGTTCTTCGGTGAGATGAAGGACTGTGCCGCAGGTCCCGGCAAACTGAAAAAGGAATATGACCGCATATGGAAGTCGCTGGGTGAAATATACACTTCCTTTTCCGCCGAACTGTCAGCCCGCGGCCTGGCATACAGCGGAATGCTGCAGCGCCGGGTAATTGAAAACCTTGACACGGACAGATTCACATCTGACAGGTACGCTTTCATAGGGTTCAACAGTCTTGACAAGGCCGAGAAAGCATTGTTCAGCGCCTTGCGCGATGCCGGCAAAGCGGTATTCTACTGGGACCATGACGAATTCTACACCGGACGTCACAGTGTCCATGAAGCCGGACGTTTCATGCGTGAGAATCTGACAATGTTCCCGGGTGAACTGGACGGACTGCCCCTGTTTGACAATCTGGGCAAGGAAAAACAGCTGACCATTGTCGAAACCTCGACAGACAACGCCCAGGCGCGCTACATCCCGCAGTGGCTGGAATCGCTCGGTGACAAAGCCGGAAGTGAGACAGCCATCGTACTATGTGACGAAACGCTGCTGCAGCCTGTCCTGCACTGCATTCCGGCAGACAGGACCGCAGGAGTCAACATAACCATGGGCTACCCCATGTCGCAGACTCCGCTCTTCAGTCTCGTTTCCGCACTTCTTGAAATGCAGAGAACCGCCGCCGCAAACGGCGGGCGCTTCACACTGGCCCTTGTCAGCCGCGTGCTGGCCAACCCGCTTGTCAGCTGCCTGTCCGGCAAGGCGCTTGAAACCCTTGAGGAACTGCGCGCCGCCCGCCGTATGTATCCTGAGACCGGTGACCTGCAGAATGATCCCGTGCTCAGCTCTCTGTTCCGTGTCACGACTGACAACACGTCCCTGCTACAGTATATCCTGGACATTCTCAAATCACTTGTCCCGGTATTGGACAGCCAGGAAGACACCCCGTTCAAACCGCTCATGCAGGAGTCGCTGTACAGGACATACACCCAGACCAACCGGCTGCGCACGCTTATTGAGGAAGGACGTCTGAACATACAGACTGAAACCCTGTGCCGCCTGGTCCGCACCATGCTTGCTTCGACGACCGTACCGTTCCACGGCGAACCGGCTGTGGGCATGCAGATCATGGGACTCATTGAAACGCGCAATCTTGACTTCAGGAACGTTCTCGTGCTGTCTGCGGGGGAAGGTTCGCTGCCGTCAGCGGGCGGAAACGCATCATTCATACCGTACAATGTACGCAAAGCGTTCAATCTGACCAGCATGCAGGACAAAAGTGCCGTTTCATCGTACAATTTCTACCATCTTCTCCAAAGAGCGGAAAACGTCACAATGGTGTACAACGGCAATTCCGATGCCCCCGGCATAGGTAAAGGACTGATATCCAGATACCTGCTGCAGCTGACAGTCAGCGGCCGCCCCATAAGGCGCATTTCGCTCATGTCAGACAGGACGGACAGTGTCACACAGCCCGTATCAGTGGAAAAGACTCCTGAAATACTCAGGCGGCTCTGTGAAAGATACGACTGCAGCAACCCCAGGACCTACCTGTCCCCATCGGCCTTGAAGAAATATGTGACCTGTCCCCTGAGTTTCTACCTGTCACAGGTCTGCCGCCTGAAAAAGCCCGATGAAAGCGACACAGAAATCGATGCCGCCAAATTCGGCACACTGCTGCACAGGTCCGCTGAACTTGCATACGACCGGCTTAAGGAAGACGGCACCGTGACATCGGACTCATTGGACAGACTGCTTGGTGACAGTGATGCGCTGAACGGAATAGTGTGCCAGGCGTTCAATGACTGTTTCTTCAACGGGAAGACAGTGAAACTTCAGGACTACAGCGGCACACAGTCAGTCAACCATGGCGTCATACTGAAATATCTGAAACAGATTCTGACACTGGACGCCAGGTGCTATGCCCCGTTCGACTACATTGAAGGCGAAACTGACCGGTATGAACATTTTCTGGAGATACCCCACCCCCTGGAGACAGGCAGGACATACAGGATCCGTCTTAAAGGCATCATAGACCGTATGGACCGTAAAGGTGACGTATACAGGATAGTGGACTACAAGACAGGCACAAAGCATGACTGTCCCAAGAACTTTGAAGAAATGTTCTCGACTGAAAAGTTCCACGAACACGCATTCCAGATATTCTACTACGCATACGTGCTGTGCTGTCAGGAAGAATTCAAGGACAGGAAAATAGCTCCCACACTGCTGTACACGCGCAGTACCTCAAAGCCCAATCCCGATGACCTGTACTACAGGATAGGCGATCATCAGATCATGGACTTTTCGGCACAGTGCCGCGAATTTGAAACCAGGCTGAACGCCATTGTGCGTGACATTTTCAACCCGGAAACGCCGTTCGCCCCGGCACAGGACGAAAAAGCCTGCCGGTATTGTGATTTCAAGGCAATATGCCATCCCGGAAAAGACATGGAACCCAAATGGTAAGCGAAACGGAATCATACATCAGGGAACACCGCACAGACGATGTCCGCCGCCTGGCACTCAGCTCCCATCCTGCCGGCGTAGACATGCAGTACGCCCTGACCCAGATATCCGGATGGCAGGTTGCGCGCACCAAAGTGCCGTTATGGGCACAGGCTGACGGTATCATATACCCCCGGCACCTGTCCCTTGAACAGTGTACCAGCCAGTACGTGGCACAGTACAAGGCCGGATTCGTTGAAAATCTGCTGGGCTCCGGTTTCAGCATGGCCGATTTCACCGGAGGAATGGGTATTGACTGCTTCTTCATTTCACGTAACGCCGGACGTACGGTGTACTGTGAAATACAGCCTGAACTGTGCGAACTGGCGCGCCGCAACTTCGCCGTTCTGGGACGCCCCGACATCGAGGTGATCAATGGGGACAGTCCCTCGCTCAGTGGGGACAGTCCCCGCCGCATGTTTGACCTGATTTATCTGGATCCTGCCCGCCGCGACGATTCCGGCCGGAAACTGGTCTCCATAAGCGACTGCCGGCCCGACGCCGTTGCAATGCAGGAGGACCTGAAAGCCATGGCACGCTATGTCATGGTCAAACTCTCACCCATGCTCGACATGAAACGTGCGCTTTCGGAGATGAAGAATGTGCGTCAGGTTCTGGTAATCTCACTTGAGGGCGAATGCAAGGAGATGACCCTGCTCATTGACCGCGGTTTTTCCGGTGAAACCGTCATTTCCGCCATTGACATTGACAGGTACGGCAAACCCGGAATGATGATTTCATCAACCCACGGCATGGATATCTCGCTGCCCCTGCCGATAACGGATGGGCTCAGCCCCGGAGACTTCATTTGCGAACCGCATGCGGCACTGATGAAAAGCGGACTTTTCCGCACTCTTGCAAAAGAGACAGGTACCTCAATCCTTCACCCTGACACCCACCTGTTCCACTCAAGGGAAATCCGTCCGGACTTTCCCGGCCGTGTCTTCAGACTGGTCCAGGCTATACCGTTCGACAAACGCGGCACAGCCCCCCTGTTGAAATGCCGGGCCAACGTTTCCGTCCGCAATTTTCCGCTTTCCGCCACGCAGCTCCAGCAGAAATTGAAAACAAGTGACGGAGGCAGCCGCTACCTGTGCGGATGCACTACAGCTGACGGATCAAAAGTCATTCTGGATATGGAACGTATCTAGCGGGCCAGTTCTGCAGCAAGAAATTCCGATGTATACCCCCTGCCCTGTGACGCCACCTCTTCAGGCGTTCCTGTGGCAACTATCTGTCCGCCGCCACGGCCTCCTTCCGGTCCGACATCGATGATCCAGTCAGCCTGCCTGATGACGTCCATGTTGTGCTCAATCACAATAACGGTGTTACCCTTGTCCACCAGACGGTTAAGAACGTTCATGAGAACACGTATGTCCTCAAAGTGCAGTCCGGTCGTAGGTTCGTCAAGAATGTACAGGGTCCTTCCGGTATCCTTCTTTGCCAGTTCAGTTGCCAGTTTCACACGCTGGCTTTCACCGCCCGATATGGTTGAAGAAGGCTGGCCCAGTTTCAGATATCCCAGCCCCACCTCCTGCAGGACCTTTATCTTGGAAAGGATTGACGGCACGTTCTCAAAGAATTCTACAGCCATGTTGATTGTCATGTCCAGGATATCGGCAATGGACTTTCCCTTGTATCGGACTTCAAGCGTTTCGCGGTTGTAGCGTTTGCCGCCGCACACTTCACAGGGCACCATGACATCGGGAAGGAAATTCATCTCAATGGTCTTGTAGCCGTTTCCTCCACATGCTTCACATCGTCCTCCGGACACATTGAATGAGAAACGGCCGGCCTTGTAGGCGCGTATCTTCGATTCCGGCAGTTCAGTGAACAGCTGGCGTATGTCGCTGAACACACCTGTGTATGTGGCCGGATTGGAACGCGGCGAACGGCCCAGCGGCGACTGGTCCACATCGACCACTTTGTCAATGAATTCCACACCTTCTATGGAATCAAACTCCAGCGGTTCCTTCAGCGAACGGTAGAATTTTCCTGACAGAATAGGCTGCAGCGTCTCATTCACCAGTGACGATTTGCCGCTGCCTGAAACACCGGTCACGCAGATAAGCCTGCCCAGAGGGAATTCGGCGTCAATGTTCTTCAGATTGTTGCCGCGGCAGCCGTGCAGAACTATGCTGTGACCGTTGCCCACGCGTCTTTCCGCATTCCGGCAGGCGGCTGTATCCAGCCTCCCGTTCAGATATCCGGCCGTCAGTGTGTCAGTCTCGAGCAACCGTTCAGGAGTACCCTGAAAGACCACTTCACCGCCCTTGCGCCCTGCTCGCGGACCCAGGTCAATGATCCAGTCCGATGCCAGCATCATGTCACGGTCATGCTCCACGACCAGAACCGTATTGCCGGCATCACGCAATGTCTTGAGAGAATTTATAAGACGCACATTGTCACGCTGGTGGAGTCCGATGCTGGGTTCATCAAGTATGTAAAGCACATTCACCAGTTTCGAACCTATCTGCGTAGCAAGACGTATTCTCTGCTCCTCACCGCCGGACAGCGATTCGGACTGGCGGTTCAGGGAAAGATAGTCCAGCCCGACATCAAGCATGAACTTGAGGCGTGTGCATATCTCCTTGAGAATCTCCTGCGCAATGCTGCGCTGCTTTTCACTCATGCGCGTCCCTGCTTCCTGCGCCCACCGGTACAGGTCTGACAGGTCCATCGACGCCAGTTCCGATATGTTCTTCCCGTCAATCCTGAAATGGAGGGCCTCACGGTTAAGCCTTGCTCCGCCGCATTCAGGACATACGCGGGTGGCAGCGAACTGGTCCACCCATTTCTGCTCGGCAGCGCTCAGGTCAGTCTGCTGCTGCAGTGAACGTATGTATTTGGCTATGCCGTCATATTCCATGAATACGGCATCAGCCTCACTGTTTATACCGGTGATCTGAACCTTTATCCTTTCATCACAACCGTTCAGTATCTCATCTATGACATCATCGGACATCATGTCCAGCGGTGTGTCAAGCGTATAGTCATACTTGTTCAGCAGTGCTGTTATCTGCCTGAATATAAGCGTGTTCTTATACGGTCCCAAAGGCGCTATTCCGCCCTGCTTCACAGAAAGCGTGCGGTCCGGGAACACCTTGTCCTCATCGACGACTGACACATACCCCAGGCCTTTGCACTTGGGACAGAAACCCTGCGGTGAATTGAAGGAAAAATTGTGCGGCGCCGGTTCCCGGTATGATAATCCGGTCACAGGACACATGAGCCGCTTGCTGTAATGTCTGAGAACGCCTGGCTCAGTGCGTCCCGGAATGGTCTCTTCGGGCATGGACAGTATCATCATGAGCCCGTCACCCTGCTTCATGGCCAGAGCCACACTGTCCACAAGACGCCTGCGGTACTTCTCGTTCACCACCAGCTTTTCTATGACAACCTCAATGTCATGGTTGCGGTAGCGGTCCAGTTTCATTCCGGGCCTGACCTCACGCATCTCGCCGTCCACGCGCACATTCAGGTAACCCTTCCTGCGTATGCTCTCGAAGAGTTCCTTGTAATGGCCTTTCCTGCCGCGGACCAGCGGAGAAAGCACATAAATCTTCTGCCCCGCATACTGTTCCATTATAAGTCCGATGATCTGCTCTTCAGTGAACTTCACCATCTTCTCGCCTGAAAGATAGGAATAGGCTTCACCGGCACGGGCGAAAAGCAGGCGCAGATAGTCATATATTTCAGTCACCGTCCCCACCGTGGAACGCGGATTGCGGTTCGTAGTCTTCTGTTCAATGGAAATGACCGGACTCAGGCCGGTTATGCGGTCCACTTCAGGACGCTGCAGATTACCAAGAAAATTTCTGGCATATGCCGAAAATGTCTCCATATAGCGGCGCTGCCCTTCGGCATAGATGGTATTGAAGGCAAGTGACGACTTGCCGCTGCCGCTGAGACCGGTGACCACCGTAAGCGAACGGTGCGGTATTTCAACGTCAATGTTCTTCAGATTGTTCGCCCTTGCGCCAGTTACTGCAATGCAGCCTTTTTTCCCAGTCATCGCCCTATCACTCAAATCCCAGACCTTTCAGAATGTTTATGTCCGACTTTTCGTCATACCGCTTTCCTCCGGCACCCACAGCCTGGACGTTCAGGTAGTAGACACCGTCATTCACCACACTGCCGTTGTATGTGCCGTCCCAGATCTCAATGAGATATCCGCCTTCAGCATCAGGCATCTCACCAGGCGGGACAAGACGGTCCATGGTACCGCTCAAGGTCTTCAGTTTCTGTCCCCAGCGGTTGAATATGGCAATGTCCATCTTCACAATTGACTTCACATATATTTTCAGCACATCATTGATTCCGTCACCGTTAGGCGAGAAAGCGTTGTAAGTCTTGAGAACGGAGTCGTCAATAGTGAACTTCATGGACTGCACATCGGCACCGGGAATGGTCACAAGGGAATCCTTCTCCCTGTAGGAATAGGTAAATGACACGTCAAACTGGCCGTAATCATCGAATTCGAAATCAGTGTCGCTCTCCATGCGTTTCAGATAATCCTGATTCTTCAGGACCCCGTCTTCCTGATATGAACGTGTCACCTTCCACTGCGGGAAAAGCACGTAATCCTTACCGTCATCACATGACAGGGACGATGAGAACTCCGCCCTGAGAGGAGCCCCCAATGCCGATGATGCCGATTCGCCCGGTTTGAGCAGCGTGGAATCACCGGCTGCCGTTATGAGCAGCAGACTGACGCGGATTTCAGGAACGGCGGCCGGACAGCACACCGTGCACAACAGCATGGCGCACGCAGCAACAGCACACCTCTTTAACAGTTCTGATTTCATAATGCAAAATTACTGAAAACATTTACATCTTGTTTCATCGGGGCTGAGAAGCTTTTTTGTATTTTTGCAGACAATAAACCATTATCTTGATGACCGGACGAATTAAAAATGTCATACTGGCTCTGGTTCTGCTCGTTCTGCCTGCAGCACAGGCCTCATCACAGGAATCATATTTCATTCACACAGTAGCTCAGGGACAGGGACTGTACTCAATTGCCCGTACATACGGGGTGACTGAAAACGACATCATCAAACTGAATCCCGGGAGCGAAAAGGTTATCCGGGCAGGTCAGGAACTGAAGATTCCACGCAGGGAACAGCAGGTTGGAGCATTGAGATACCACACCGTACAGAAGGGCGAAACACTGTATCGTCTGTCTGTTGAGAACCGCGTGTCAGTCAAGGACATATGCGACGCCAATCCAGGTCTGTCCGCTGAAAATTTCAAGATAGGCCAGGTAATAGTCATCCCTCCTGCAACTGATGAAGACCCGCTTGCATCGACCTTTGAAGCCGCTGCCGGCAATCTGCCCCAGGAAACGGTCCAGGCCACAGAAACCCTGGCTTCAGAAACGCCGAAGTACCGCACCACCCATGTCGTTGAACGCCGTGAGACCATTTACAGAATCTGTAAAGACTACGGAATCACCCAGGCCGAATTCCTTGATGCCAACCCTGAACTGAAATCATCAAAGCTCAGGAAAGGCATGACTGTGAACATTCCATTCAGCAGCACCGAACTGATTGCCATCAAGGAAAAGATTGAAGATGCCATGCGTCATATCGAATCCATTCCCGACAGCACTCTTTTCAGCCTGAATGACGCCGCCCAGGAAACAGACCTTCCCGACATCCTCACTGCTGCAGTCCTCATGCCATTCTGCCTGGACGACACCGTCAGCGTGAACCAGAAGATGATGGTGGAGTTCTATCAGGGAGTGCTTCTGGCACTTGAAAGGCTCAAGGATGAGGGCATTTCAGTCAACCTCAAGGTTCTCGACACCGGTTCCGAATCACATTCCATAAACGGCATTCTCACGTCCGACAAGATGAAGGACGTGAACATAGTATTCGGTCCAAGGTATGCGCAGCACATAACCCAGGCATCAGAATGGTCCTTGGAACATGGTGTTCCTCTTGTGATTCTGCCGGCAAATTCCAACACTGACGAAGTGTTTGACAACCCGAATGTCTTCCAGATAAACACTCCCCAGTCATATTTCATGCAGGAAGTGTACAACCATTTCTTCAAACAGTTCCCCAACCCCAAAGTGATTGTTCTGGATGCAGAAGAATACAACCGCAACCCATTCCTTGACGGTCTTGAAAGGGAGCTCAAGAACCGCGGCATGTCATATGAGAAAATCGGAATTGACACTGCCCCAGACGCTATTGCCGGCATTCTGGACCCCACGCGTGACAACATCTTCATAATCAATTCTTCCGGCTCCGCCCCACTTTCCACCATCCTGCCAACGCTCCAGCTGGTCAGCCGCATGAAGGACCCGTCCGTAAGAACCATGCTGTTCGGTTATCCCGAATACCAGATATACGCACCGGACCACCTTGAAGAGTTCTATGAAGTGAACACCTGGTTCTACAGTTCGTTCTACACGAACAACATGCTTCAGGAGGCCGCCAGTTTCGGCGCTTCATTCCGAAGGGCGTTCAGCCGGCAGATGATGGTCAGCTATCCCAGTTTTGCTGCATACGGCTATGACATGGCCTACCATTTCCTGAAATGCATGGCAACCTATGGGAACGGTTTCGAAAGCCACATCAACGACACTTTCGACAATCCCGTACAGACAGGCTTCAAGTTCGAACGTGTCAACAACTGGGGCGGATTCGTAAACCGCAAGGTGTTCTTCATCCACCTGTCAGACCAGTATACAGTTGAAAAAATTGATTTTGACCGATGAAAAGGCTTCTGACACTGGCACTGGCAACATTTATGTGCATAGGCGCATCGGCCCAGGTGGGCAGCCTGCGCAACATGTGGTCCGCAGGAGGATCAGCGGGTATCGGCACCAGCAGCGTTTCATTCATCCCGACAATCAAACAGCAGCTCAGCCTGGGCCCGACCGCAGGCATTGCAGTCAGGCACACATCGGAAAAATACTTCTTCCTGATATGCGCAACTCAGCTGGAACTTAACTATGCACGCCGCGGATGGACAGAACTCATTGAGGACGGTACAGGAAACGAATACACGCGTGTGGCCGATTACATTGAGATTCCGTTCTTCGCACATTTGGGGTTCGGACGTGAAATACGCGGTTTCCAAGGTTACCTGAACGCCGGACCGCAAATATCATTCCTTACATCTGAACGTGAAATATACGGCGGACAGCAGCCGTGGAACATATCCAACAGGCCGAACAATGTCACGGAACAATACGGAAAGTCCATTGAAAACAAACTGGACTACGGAATAGCAGCCGGACTGGGCGTTGAAATGCGAACAGAACTGGGAGCCTTCGGAATTGAAGGCCGCTACTATTTCGGACTGGGCAATATCTACGGAATAACGAAAAGCGACTATTTCGCACGCTGCGCCAACAGCACCATATCGCTGCGCGCCACCTACATGATCACATTCTAGTCTCTGAGACGGAAACCGCTGGCACGGGCAATGATTGACGCCTCGGCACGCGCAACGCCCTGCAGTGACATGAATTCCAGCACAAGACACACCATAGGAAAGGCAAGACCGGGTTTGGGCACGAACTGGGCGTCGCCCTTAAGGACCAGCACATATATGGTGTACACAATGTAATAGCCTGCCGTCATGAGCATCATGAAGACAAGCAGACGTTTCTGGAGCACGAAATTGCGGAAACCGGAAAGCAGCAGTTCAAACACTCCTACGCACAGTGTCAGTATCAGTATGACACCCAATCCCCAAAGAGCGGCACGGCTGTCACCTTCAATGAAACTGATGCGGAAATTGGTAAGAAGCGCTGACGCCCCCTCGGCATTCACGAACTGTGCAGTAGGAAGAACAAGGCTGGCAACCATCAGTATGCAGATGAGAGCCAGCCATATCTGATGCAGGTAGAATTCTATCTTCATTTGGCTGTGCCGGACAACTGCCGCCGGCTGGGACATGCAGGATTACAGATTCTCCTTCTCCTTGGCGGGATTGCGGAAATATATCTTTCCATCCTCAAATTCCTGCGCTGCAATGAGCGTGGGTTTGGGAAGACGCTCATAATAGCGTGAAATTTCAATCTGCTCCCTGTTTTCAAACATTTCCTCAAGGTTGTCAGTAGTGGTGCTGAACTCTTCCAGCTTTGCCTTGAGTTCATCCTTCACTTCAACTGAAATCTGATTGGCACGCTTGCCCATGATGACTACGCTCTCGTAGATGTTGTCAGTATCCTTCACAAAATCAACCAGATCACGCGTAACGGTGTTGGTCGGAGCATTTGATTTCTTGAAATCCATATTAATCTTCTTGGTTTATAATCTCTTCCTTCAAACTCTTTGTGGAAATGCGGAACATCTTGTCCGCCTCCTTCATGAAATCACTTTCGGGATATTCGTTCCTGAAAGCATAATATTCGTCAATGGCATCACGGTAGCGTTCCTCACGCTTAGATGCCACACTCTCCTGAGCCATCTGGAACTTGGCCTTGAGAATCAGGATTGACAGGTCTTCACGATACTTTGAGTACGGGTAGTCCCTGAGCGCATTCTCAGCTACGATAATGCAGGACCTGTAGTTGTTTCCCAGATAGTTGCCCAGATTGTAATAGAGTTCAGCTGATCTCTTTTCCTTTTCCACAAGTCTGTCATACAGTTCATTTATCATGCCTTCAGCCTCGGGGCGGTAAGCGCTCTTCGGGAAAGTCTCGACAAAGAACTGGAGCGATGAAATGGCACCGTACGTGCTTGTGGCATCCAGGCGCGGGTCCGGCATGTCAAGGAACAGGCTCTTTCCGTTCATGAAAAGGCTGTTCTCGGAATACGTGCTGTTGGGAAAGCGCTTGTAGCAGGTCTCATAGTACTGTGAGGCTGAAAAATAATCCTCCAGATTGTAATAGCATGAAGCCAGCATGTACATGGACTCCTCATCCTGGGTCGTTCCGCGCAGCATCGTTATGCATTCCTCAAGCAGGCTGCTGCAGTTGGTATAGTTGCCCTTGGCATACATGGACTTTGCAAGACTGTACTTTGTCGCGTAGTCCGATGCCTTCACAATCTTGTTGTAGCCGCTGCAGCCGCACATGGCCGCAAGCAGTCCAAGACAGAGCATATGTACAACGGTTTTACTCATCGGCTTGTTCTGGAGCCTGCAAAATTACCCATTATTCACGAACGTTCCAAACCCTGGCCCGTTATTTATTATTAATTCAAGTTTGCATGTTCCGGATTACTGTTGTCCGGAGCTCATCAAGGCTGCGGGGGAAGTCATTGTTGCCAATATTGCAGCCATATTGCCTGTAGATCCGATTATGTGCAGTATTGGCAGGAAAATCAGCTGAAAACGGCAAATTGTCTGCCAATAATGCAAAGAAATGCCGTTACCAGGCTTGCAGATGCATTATTGGCAAGCAGCGGATATACGCACCTGGTAATATTGTCAGCATTGGCACAGGTTGTACCTGAACCATGGGAATCCGTTGGAAAAAACGCATATTTGACGCAGGACAGCACTGGCAAATCAGCCGTTTGCACAATCCCCCCGGTTCCATTGCCAAACTTGCAGCCAGAAAGGCTGTAGCGCATTTTTCGTGCAGGTTTGGCAACAAAAAGCGCTTTGGCGGCTGTTTCATTGCCAAACCTGCAAGGAATCGGCCTCAGGAGCTTTCCAGCTGCAAGTATGGCAACACGTCCGCGGGGAAACCCCATACTTTTTCGGGTGAGCCCTCATCAAGGCGAAGCTTGAATTGACAATATTCTTTTCTGCCCCACCTGCATCCTCCCATCATGGGAGGTCCAGCAGTGAGCGCTGGAACTGAAGTTTCATACGCGAAAATTCGGTTATCAATTGGGTATGCGAAGGACATCGCCGTTGTCACGGACCACATTCTCCTTCCATTTGTCAGAATAGTCCTCCTGTATGGGGAATTCAGGAATGCGGTCACTGTATCCGTTTGTCATGAAGGAACCGTCGGGGTTCTGCTGTTTTATATTGCCGTCCATGTATTTGACCAGCAGATATCTGTCAAGCTTCTGCCAACGGTCAAAAAGAGAGCAGGCATTTTCAGCGGAATAACGGTCAAGATACTTTCCGCGTTCGCCAGCGGCCATTTTTCCAACATTCGCAAGCGTCTTTTCCACATTGGCCATTACGTCTCTTTCATAATCGTCAATGATGGAACGCACCTCAGCGCCTATCCTGTCATAGCGCAGATAAGCGAACTGGGCAATACGGCTCACAGCCCAGTACATTGATGTTTCAGAATACTCAATAAGCGAACCGTTGCCTTCCTGAAGACATTCCGGGACAGATTCCGCACAGCTGAAGAAAGGCATGAGCGGCGATGTGGCTGCGTCGTCCACACCGAACCAGAACACTCCCGTTTCACTGTCACGGAAAGTCTGTGCCACGAACCACCACCCTGTCTGCTGGGTTGCAATGGCACGTTCGTTCACATATGACCAGCCGTTGTATTCGAATTCCATGGGACGCCAGCGGTAAGGCAGATGGCTGCCGCCGGCACCTATGTCAGTTGTCATGTCCATGGGAGTGCCCTCAAAATGGTCACGCATCATGTCGGCCAGATCCTTTTGGCTTATTTTGCGGTTCGGCTTTACGCAGAGCGGCATATGCTTCTTCAGGTCATATCCCATGGCATAATCGAGATACTCGTCCATTCCGTCAGCGAAACGGTTGAAGAATGACCAGACACGTGCCTCACAGCCGCGGGCTGCGCCGAAATCAAGCGGATTGTAAACGTCACAGAAACTGAATTCCGCATCGGTGCCGCTGAAAATGCCCTGCTCGCGGGCATGCCTTATGACATCCTTTGAATACATGCAGTTTTCCGGATCGTCAAAATCGACCGTTGTGATTCTGGACTGGTTCGCATGTCCGGAAATATAACCGTCGGGTATACGCTTTGCAACCCATACCGCACCACGGTTCACGTTGCGTCCTTTCCTGTCATATGACGGATTCTTGCCTATAATCTCCATTATCCATATTTCATTAGGGTCACAGAGCGTGAATGATTCACCTTCCGATGCATATCCATATGTCTGCATGAGATTATCAATCAGTACAATGGCTTCACGGGCCGTCTTGCAGCGTTCAAGAGCCAGATAAATCAGGGAACCGTAGTCAAGGACTGCGGCAGTATCAATGAATTCGCGTCCGCCGAACGTCGTCTCGCCAATGACAAGCTGGTGCTCGTTCATGTTTCCAATGACTGAATACGTATGCTCCACCTGCGGTATCTGTCCAAGAAATTTACCACTGTCCCAGTCATATATGTCACGCATTGAGCCCTTCTCCCAATCCTTTGCCGGCACATACTTCAGTTCACCGTAAAGCTGGTGCGAATCTGCGGCATAGGTGCTCATGTTACATGCGCCTGTTGAAGCGCCTCTTGTCACAATCAGGTTGGTGCAGGCCATCGCGCCTGCGCTCGCCATACCCAGAAGCATGGCTGCAACAAATCTCTTCATATCAATCAAGTTTCATTTCTTCCATTTTACGCGCCACAATACCGGCTGCAATGGCGCACAGTTCGCTGCAGGGGCGTTTTCTGTAATAGTCCGATGTCCTGTCTGACGGAACGGGAGTACCCTCCGGTTTGGACAGGCCCAGCAGTTCACGGCAGATGATGCTGCCGTTGGCAGCACGGAACTGTGCTGCAAGATCCTGGACCAATGCATAGTTGGCTGTCTTTGCTGCCTTGTCAGCAACATCGTCGGCCGGACACAGGGCACCCGCCACGAGAACCATGCCCGATACGGTCCCGCACACTTCACGCATGCGTCCCATACCACCGCCGAAACCGCCGGCAAGACGTGCTATCTCCTTTTCAGGAAGTCCTATCACATCGGAAAATGTCATGGCCACCGCCTGGCAGCAATTATAGCCCGATGTAAAGAAATCACGGGCCTTCTGTTCCCTTTCTTCAACTGTCATAGCGCAAATTTATGAAAAAAACGTCATCGGACTGCAAGGACACATGACAAAGCATGTATAAAGTATGTAACTTTGCAGGATTCGCACAACCCGGAAAAATGGATTTCAAACTGGTATCACCTTTCCAGCCCACCGGCGACCAGCCGCAGGCAATAGAACAGCTTACCCGTGGCATAATGGACGGCACAAGGGCCCAGACCCTGCTGGGAGTCACCGGTTCCGGCAAGACCTTCACAATAGCCAACGTGATAAGAAACGTGGGCCGTCCGACTCTGGTCCTGAGCCACAACAAGACTCTTGCCGCACAGCTGTACAGCGAATTCAAGGCCTTCTTTCCAGAAAATGCCGTGGAATACTACGTATCCTATTACGACTACTACCAGCCTGAAGCTTATCTGCCGTCAACGGACACATACATAGAAAAGGATCTGGCAATCAACGATGAGATTGACAAGCTCAGGCTGTCCGCGACATCGGCCCTGCTGTCCGGACGCAAGGACGTCATTGTCGTGTCATCGGTCTCATGCATTTACGGCATGGGAAACCCTTCAGACTTCTATGACAACGTAATTGAAATAAAGAAAGGCGGCCGCATGGACCGCAATGCGTTCCTGCGCAAGCTTGTGGACAGCCTGTACACACGCAACGACATAGAACTGTCACGCGGCTGTTTCCGGGTAAAGGGAGACAATGTAGACATCAACCTGGCCTACAACGACACGGGGGTCAGGGTACAGTTCTGGGATGACGAAATAGATTCCATTGAAGAGTTCGATGTCCTGACAGGCGAACGCATTGACCGTTATGACAGTTACCGGATATATCCCGCCAACCTGTTCATGACGACCAAGGAAAGCCAGGAACGCGCCATACGCTGCATTCAGGATGACCTTGTGAAGCGCGTGGAATACTTCCAGGAAACAGGCAGGCCGCTGGAAGCCAAGCGGCTTCAGGAACGTGTCGAATATGACATTGAGATGATCCGCGAACTGGGGCACTGCAGCGGAATAGAGAACTACTCGCGCTATTTCGACGGCCGCGAGGAAGGCACCCGCCCCTACTGCCTTCTGGACTTCTTCCCCAAGGATTTCCTTATGGTGATTGACGAAAGCCATGTGAGTGTCCCGCAGCTCCACGCCATGTACGGCGGTGACCGCGCACGCAAGAAAAACCTTGTGGAATACGGATTCCGCCTGCCCGCAGCCCTTGACAACCGTCCGCTCAAATTTGAAGAATTCATGGAGCTGACCGGCCAGACCATTTACGTGAGCGCCACCCCTGCCGACTTCGAACTGAATGAAAGCGAAGGTGTAGTCGTTGACCAGGTGATACGCCCCACAGGCCTTCTGGACCCAGAAATTGAAGTGCGTCCCTCCAAAAACCAGATTGACGACCTCATGGAGGAGATTGCCGTCCGTTCGGAACGTGACGAACGCATTCTGGTCACCACCCTCACAAAGAGAATGGCCGAAGAACTGACTGATTACCTTATAAGGAACGGAGTCCGATGCAATTACATACACAGTGACGTCGACACGCTTGAACGAATACAGATAATGACGGACTTGAGAAAGGGACTGTACGATGTTCTGGTCGGCGTCAATCTTCTGCGCGAAGGACTTGACCTTCCAGAAGTGTCGCTTGTGGCAATCATCGACGCTGACAAGGAGGGCTTTCTGCGTGACCGCCGTTCGCTCACCCAGACTGCCGGCCGCGCCGCCCGCAATGTCAACGGAAAGGTCATCCTGTACGGTGACAGCATAACCGAAAGCATGGCACTGACAATCAGGGAGACCAACCGCCGCCGTGAAAAGCAGATGGCCTACAACAAAGCCAACGGCATAACGCCCAGACAGATCCGCAAGGCGCTTACCACATCGGCACTGGTATCATCATCCCAGGAAAGCGGTCCACAGCCCTACATTCAGGAGGACCGCACACACGCTGTCGCCGACCCCGTATCGATGAACATGAACTCTTCACAGCTGGACAAGGCCATAGCCCACACCCGCAGGCTCATGAACGAAGCTGCCGCACGCATGGACTTCATGGAAGCCGCACAGTACCGTGATGAAATGTTCAAGCTCGAATCGCTTAAGGATCCGAGCTTGAAGAAATAGGCCTATACCCTATCTGATTTTCTTTGTACAGTTACCTGTTGCCACGCTGGCTGTTCAGGCGTTCCTGCTCCTTCTGCATGGCTTCAAGGCGCGCCATCATGTTGCTTCCGCCCTGCTTGCGCTTTGTGGGATCATTGCGGCTGGCCTCATAATCGGCCTCAAGCTTGGCAAGAATCTTCTTGTCATCTGTCGAACGGCGCAGGTAAATCATTGTGATTATGCTCACCAGACCTGAAATGAAGTAGTAGTAGCAGAGTCCTGACGAATAGTTGTTGAATGAGAAGAAGAAGATTACAGGCATGAGATACATCATCCACTTCATCATCTTCATTGTATCCTCCTGGCCGGGAGCCTGCTGTTGCTGCTGCATCGAATAGATTGTATTGATGATGTTCGTTGCACAGAACAGTATGCAGAATATGCTCAGGTGATTTCCTATGAGCGGAATATTTGCCGACCAGTGTATCAGGTCGTCAAAACCGGTAAGGTCTTCAGCCCAGAGGAAACTCTGCTGGCGCAGTTCGATTGCGTTCGGCACGAAGAAGAAGAACGCCATCCAGACCGGCATCTGTATGAGTGAAGGCAGGCAGCCGCCCATCGGACTCACGCCGTACTTGCTGTAAACAGCCATTGTCTCCTGCTGTTTCTTCATTGCATCCTCAGGCTTGGGATACTTTGCACTGACCTCATCGACATAAGGTTTCAGTGCGCGCATCTTGGCGCTTGACATATATGACTTGAACTGTGCCGGGAAGACCAGTGTCTTGACTATCAGTGTCATGAGCAGTATGACCAGACCCATGTTCAGATTCCAGTGCGACAGAAGGTTGAACAGCGGAATGATCAGGAAACGGTTCACTTCACGGACAACGGGCCAGCCCAGGTCAATTACACGGTTCAGACGCAGTTTCTGCCCGCCGTTGGACAAACGGCTGTTCTGCTTGAGAATCTTGTAGTCATTGGGACCGTAGTAGAACTGGAACTGTGTAGGTTCCGAACCGCTGGGATCGAACTGCGCATGTGTCCTGGCCATGAGCTTCTTCATGTAGCCCTTGCCCTTTTCATACGCCAGTCCCGACAGTTCGCTGTCCTGTGAGAACGTCTGCGATGAAATCATTATGCATGAGAAGAACTGGTTCTTGAAAGCCACCCAGTCCAGCGGTTCCTCGACCTGATACTTCCTTGTTCCCTTCATTATGTTCAGCACCTTGGCCTTGGCCTTGTCCGAACGCTTGTAGGTCAGTGTTGTGTAGCGCTGTTCGAATTCGAATCCCTTCTCCTGTTGGCGCAGGTTCTGTATCCAGTCAACGGCCATGCGGTTCAAGTCCGATGAGAAGAAATCACCCATGCCCACAGCCTTGACGTCAAGGTTCAGCATGTAGCTGTCAGGATTCAGCGTATACACGAAATCAAGATAACCGTAACCGTTTGTATTCAGACGCATTACCACCTTGGTGTCACTTTCCTGCAGAGGCTGGAAATAGAGGTCATGGGTACGGATATTGAGATTCTTTCCATCCAGTTTGAAATCTATGCTGGATTCGTTTCTGTCAAAAAGGGTGACGTTGCCGCCCTGCTGGTTGCTGTATCCGCTCAGAGTGGCGGAACATGGAACACCGCCCCTGGTTGAAATGCCTATGCTCACCAGACCGTTGTCAAGAACAACCGTCTTCTCCTCACCGTGCAGTGCCGGAAACAGCGGAGACAGAGAATCGTTCACTTCATCAGTGCGCACCGAGACAGTCGTTTCAGCCGTCTGTGCCGCAGTTTGTTTCTGTTCAATATTCTGTTCGTACTGTTTCTGTGCGGGCGCATTCTTCTTGCCCGATATACTGCCCCAAAGGAGCACGAAACACACCAATGCGCTTATGACAAGCACGCCGATATACGCTTTTCTGTCCACTTTAATACAATTTCTAATTACGGGTTGCAAAGATAGCAATTAAATCATTATTTTTGCCATAACAAGTCAATTGTATGCGTATGAAAAAACTCACCGCACTCATATTTGCATCGGTCCTGTGCATAGGACTCAAGGCACAGACACCGGTTGACACGCTGGCCGTCATTGACACCTACAGGGCCAGGCTGGATTCGCTCGCACATGACTTTGCCGGAGAATTCGGGTCCGATGAGATGGACATCTCCAACAACCCTCTTTATTTCAGGCTTTTCATGCCCATGACTCTATACCGTTCCGCCATTGCCGATGCCATCGAACCTGAGAATGACGGCAAGAGTGAAGATTCCGATGACCTGCTGCCCATTGAAGACCTAAACGCCCAGGATGATGACCTGATGAAACGCATCAACGAAACCCTTGTACAGGTATATCTTGACCATCCCGACCTGGTCCAGATCACAGAAACCGAACTGATGGGCAGCAAGAACATAGAAAAGGTCAGTTCCGATATGGTTTTCGGCATTGATGTTGCCGACAGCCGTGCACGTGTAGTACGCCCCACCCTTGAAAAACGTCCTGAAATTGTCGTTTCCAAACCCCGCTACTGGAAAACCTACGGAAAGTTTTCCGGCAAATACACGCAGAGCAAATATTCGGACAACTGGTATCAGGGCGGCAAAAGCAACCACTCGCTGCTGGCATCCACCACACTCGAAGCCAAGTATGCGAAAAAGAACACCAACTGGGACAACAAGCTGGAAATGAAACTGGGCTACTATACGACTGATGTTGACGGTGAAACCAAATTCAAGACCAATGACGACCTGTTGCGCTTCACGACAAAATGGGGTCTGAAAGCCTGGAAAAGCTGGAACTATACAGCCCAGATACAGGCATACACCCAGTTCATGCCGGTATGGGACAACAAGGTTCCCACCAAACTCAAATCCAAGTTCATGGCACCTGCATACGC
>JAKSIS010000032.1 GCA_024398665.1 Bacteroidaceae bacterium | reverse complement strand
TGGCTGCAATATTGGCAACGGTGACTTCCTCCCCCACTAAATTTCGACTGAGCCTGTGAGAGGTCGGAAAACGAAAGTAGGAAGAAAACTACTTCGTTTTCCTCCTACTCGATTGTTGGTACCTTAAAACTTATTTCTTGGCCGTGAAGATGTGGACAAGAATACCGCCGATCATAAGGACCATTGCGCCTATCTGGACCAGATTGTAATTGTTCCAGCCGAAGAAGAAACTGCAGATAAGAACGATGGCTCCCAGGATCACGAGCAGGGCACCTAAATAATTCTTGAAGGAATTTTCCATTGTTATATTGTTTTATTCGTTTTTTCCGAACTGCAAATTAACTGATTTTTTTTTGAATTATAAAGATTGCATTGTAAAAATAACATAATCTGACTGAATTAAGGACCGCACTTGTATTTTAGGCATCGGATTTTACAAAAATGAGTGGAAAGATGTTGCTTGAACGGATATTTTGAGTACCTTTGCATCCGCATTTTGCAAAACAACATTTATCAATCAACCAAATGAATCAGTACGAAACCGTTTTCATTTTAACTCCCGTTTTATCTGATGTTCAGATGAAGGAAGCGGTAGAAAAGTTCAAGGGCATTCTGACTGCTGAAGGTGCAGAGATTGTCAATGAAGAGAACTGGGGCATGCGCAAGCTGGCCTATCCCATTGAGAAGAAGTCAACAGGCTTCTATGAGTTTATTGAATTCAATGCTGAGCCGTCAGTTATTGAGAAGCTGGAAGTCAACTTCCGTCGTGACGAGCGCGTCATACGTTTCCTCACTGTAAAGCAGGATAAGTATGCAGCTGAATACGCAGCAAAGAGAAGAAGTCTTAGAAATTCAAAATCAGAGGAGGCTTAATTATGGCAGAACAGTCATCAGAAATCAGATATCTGGCTCCCCAGACAGCCGATGTCAAGAAGAAAAAGTATTGCCGTTTCAAGAAGGCAGGCATCAAGTATATCGATTACAAGGATCCTGAATTCCTTAAGAGATTCCTCAACGAACAGGGCAAGCTTCTGCCTCGCCGTATCACCGGTACTTCACTGAAGTATCAGCGCAGAGTGGCTCAGGCTGTGAAGAGGGCACGTCACATTGCTCTTCTGCCTTACGTAACTGATATGATGAACTAATCTTTAAAGTAGAACGACAATGGAGATTATACTTAAAGAAGACGTTATCAATCTTGGATACAAGAACGATATAGTAAAGGTTAAGGACGGTTACGGCCGTAACTATCTGATCCCCCAGGGAAAGGCAGTCATTGCAACTGAGTCAGCAAAGAAGGTTCTGGCTGAGAACGAGCGTCAGCGCGCTCACAAGCTTGCCAAGATTAAGGCCGATGCAGAGGCTCTTGCAGCAAAACTGAACGGTGTTTCACTGAATCTTCAGGCTAAGGTCAATGAGGAAGGCGTAATTTTCGGTGGTGTAGGTGCTGCCCAGATTGCTGAAGCTCTGGCCGCCAAAGGCTTTGAGATTGACCGTAAGGCTATCGCAGTTGAAACTGTCAAGGCTGTAGGTGCATACACAGCTGTCATCAACCTTCACAAGGACGTCAAGGCACAGGTTGCCTTTGAGGTTGCTGCCGAGGCCGCTGAATAAGCTTAAAGTGATATAAGTGAAGGATGGCCGAAAGTTCCGGTCATCCTTCTTTTTTTCATTTATGCGGAAGGAAATCAACAGGGATATTCTGAAACTTGCGCTGCCAAGTATTCTGGCCAACATTACCGTGCCGCTTGTAGGTATGGTTGACATTGCTGTGGCCGGACATCTGACAGAGAGCGGGTCTGCGGCACTGATTGGCGGCATAGCCATAGGGACGAACCTGTTTGACCTGCTTTATTGGAATTTCGCATTCCTCAGGGCAACTACCGGGGGGCTTACAGCACAGGCGTATGGCAGCGGTGACAGAAGACGCTGTGCGGATATGCTGGCACGCGGTCTTTCACTTGCACTGCAGATTTCACTGATACTCATTGCCATTCAGTGGCTGTTCCTGAAATTCGCATTCGTTTTCATAGACTGCACGCCGCAGGTGCAGGCATTGGCTGAAACGTATTTCAGGATAAGGATATGGGCTGCTCCCGCAACGCTGGGACTTATGGCTCTCAAGGGCTGGTTCATAGGTATGCAGGATTCCGTCAGTTCAATGGCGGTGGACATTGTGGTGAATGTGGTGAACATAATGGGCAGCATATTCCTGGCAATGGGACTGGCCGGATGGAACGGACTGGGGTACAGCGGAATTGCCTGGGGGACGGTCCTTGCCCAGTATTCCGGGTTGGCTGTTGCCATGCTGTTTGTCATAATCAGATATGGCGAATTGTTCAAAGGGCTGTCTTTCAGAGACCTGCGCGAAATAATGAAGTCTACAGACCGGAAAGCGTTCAATAGGATGAACGCGAATCTGGTGGTCAGGTCCATATGCTTCATCATCATTTATATTGGATATACGCTCATTTCGGCGGCATACGGTGACCTGATGCTGGCATCGGCATCAATAATGATGAAACTGCTGATGCTCTTCTCATACTTCACTGACGGATTCGCATATGCGGGGGAGGCCATGACAGGGCGGTTCATCGGCGCACGTGACCATGCAAGGCTTAAGGCGACAATGCGCTGGGTGTTCATATGGAGCATATCCATTGCACTGCTGTTCATAGGCGTTTATTATCTGGCAGGAGTGCCTATGCTCAAAATCCTTTCCAAGGACGTTGAAGTGGTCAGCGCATGCAGCCAGTTCCTTGGATGGCTGCTCCTGATGCCAGCATTCGGGGTCATAGCATTTACCTGGGACGGTATTTATATAGGAGCGACAGCTACCGGATACATCAGGAACACTATGATATGGTCAGTGGTGGCGTTTTTTATAGTGTGGTTCCTGGGTCGTTTCTTTCTGGTCCGGTGTGGGGCCGATACGGATGAAAACTGTATCCACATGCTGCTTGCCGCATATTTTGCACATCTGCTGGCCAGGTCAGTTTATCAGACAATCCGATACAGAAAGGCAATAGTCATACCTGATTGCTGATTATTTGCTAAATTCGCGGTATGGAAAACTGCTGTAACAGAATTGACGGGAAAAGCGCCGCTTTCTTTACCCTGGGATGCAAACTGAATTTTTCAGAGACATCGACCATAATGCGCCAGCTCATTGAGGCCGGTGCACATGAGGCAGCAAAGGGTGAGAAGGCCGATATATGCGTCATCAATACATGTTCCGTTACAGAGGTCGCTGACAAGAAGTGCCGTCAGGCCATTCACAAGATAGTCAGGGAGAATCCGGACGCTTATGTGGTTGTGACGGGATGCTACGGTCAACTGCAGCCAGGCGTAGTCGCTGACATTCCCGGCGTTGACATAGTACTCGGACAGGATCTGAAAGGAAGTGTTCTGGAGAACCTGAACGGGTTGCAGAAACGGGAACACGGCGTATACAAGACGGTGGGTACGAATGACATAAAGAACTTTGTTCCTTCATGCTCACGCGGTGACCGCACACGTTTCTTCCTTAAGGTTCAGGACGGGTGTGACTACTATTGCACATACTGTACTGTTCCCTATGCACGCGGTCACAGCCGCAATGCACCGATTGCAAGCCTGGTTGAGCAGGCTCGTCAGGCTGGTGCGGAGGGCGGTCGTGAGATAGTCATATCAGGCGTCAATATAGGTGATTTCGGCAAGACAACGGGTGAATCGTTCTTTGACCTGTGCCGTGCCCTTGATGACATTGAAAGCATAGCCCGATACAGAATATCATCAATTGAACCCAATCTGCTGACTGATGGGATAATTGATTTCGTGGCACAGTCACGGGCTTTCATGCCGCATTTCCATATTCCTCTCCAATGCGGGTCCGATGATGTGCTCAAACTCATGCACCGCCGTTATGGCCGTGACGTGTTCGCATCGAAAGTTCGCCGCATAAAGGAGTCTATGCCAGGTGCTTTCATTGGAGTAGATGTCATTGTAGGAATGCGTGGAGAAACAGACGAATTCTTCCAGGATGCATGCGAATTCATTGAAGGATTGGATATTACGCAGTTACACGTATTCAGCTACTCAGAGCGTCCGGGAACGGCGGCACTGAAGATTCCATATAAGGTCAGTCCACAACAGAAACATGAACGCAGCCAAAGACTGCTGGCCATATCGGACCAGAAGACACGTGCGTTCTATGAGGCTCATGTTGGACAGACGGCCGAGGTTCTGGTTGAACGGCCACGTCGCGGAATGCCTGCGCACGGATTCACACGCAACTACATCCGCGTGGAGATGGATGCACGTACGGTTAAGGAGAATGAGATTGTTAATGTAATGCTGGGCGGATTCAATGCTGCCGGTGACGCTCTAATCGGAACTGTAATATGAAGATAGCCATTGTAATATTGAACTGGAACGGCAAGGATATGCTGAAGCGCTATCTGCCGGTTCTTCAGAAGTGTTCCGATGTTGAGGGCGCACAGATCATTGTTGCAGACAATGATTCCACTGACGCATCAATTGAGATGATGGAGAAGCAGTTTCCGTCAGTTCCGCTGATACGTCTGGACCGCAACTATGGCTTTGCAAAGGGTTATAACATGGCTCTGCGCCAGATAGAGGCTGAATATTACATACTCCTGAATTCCGATGTGGAGGTGACTCAGGACTGGCTTGTGCCGCTTGTCAGTTACATGGATGTTCATCCTGAGGTTGCCGCATGCCAGCCCAAACTGATTGATTTGAAGCATCCGGACAAGTTTGAATATGCAGGCGGGGCAGGCGGATATATGGACAAGTGGGGGTATATGTACTGCCGCGGCAGGGTTTTTGATACGATTGAGAAGGATGAGGGACAATATGATACGATAGCTCCGGTATTCTGGGCCACGGGCGCCTGCCTTATGGTGCGCAGTGCTGATTATTGGGCTGCAGGAGGTCTGGATGACCGTTTTTTCGCTCACCAGGAGGAGATTGACCTGTGCTGGCGCATGCGCAGCCTAGGCCGCAGAATAGTATGCATTCCGGAGAGCAGGGTGCTGCATGTAGGCGGCGCCACGCTGGACAAGTCGAATCCCTACAAGACATTTCTGAATTTCAGGAACAATCTGCTCATGCTTTACAAGAACCTGCCGGAAGACGAACTTTCAAAGGTCATGCGCGTACGTTTCTGGCTGGACTCTCTGGCTGCACTCATGTTCATTCTCAAATTCCATTGGGGTGACGCCAAAGCAGTGTTCAAGGCACGCAGGGAATTCAAACGTCTGAAACCGCAATTTCTGGACAGCCGTATGGAGAATCTGGAGGAATCTTCTCTTACTGACATTCCTGAGCGTGGGGACTTCAGTCTGCTGTGGCGGTATCATGTGAAGCGCCAGAAAACGTATTCACAACTGGTATCGGATTCCAAATGTTCATTGGGGACAGTCCCTGTTGTACGGGGGACAGTCCCCATGGATCAGTGACGCACCAGTGTCAGCTGGTGGTCAATGGTTGACGGAAGTTCTTCCGGATAGTGGGTGACAATGATCATGGTCTTCTGCGGCTGTTGGCAGAAGGCCTTTATTATCTGCATGGCCAGGCTGCGGTTGCGGGTGTCCAGACCGTGCAACGGTTCGTCAAGGATTATGAGCGACGGGTTCTTGACGAATGCGCGGGCCAAGAGGATCATGCGCTGCTCACCGCTTGACAGGTTGTAGAAATCTCTTTCCTCAAGGTCCGATACACCGAATATCTTCATCCAGACACGGCATGAATCTCTTTCTTCGTTGGTAATTTTTCTGTACAAACCTACTGAGTCATGAAGGCCTGATGCGACAATGTCTATGGCCGGATAGTGGCGCGAATAGGAGCGGTGCATTTCCGGTGAGACATAGCCTATGTGTCTCTTTATTTCCCAAATGCTTTCACCTGTTCCGCGGGGCCGTCCGAACAGTGCGATGTCACATGCGTATGCCTGAGGGTTGTCAGCGTATACAAGGCTGAGCAGTGCGGATTTGCCGCTGCCGTTGCGTCCAAGTAGGGCCCAGTGCTCTCCTTTCCTTATTGTCCAGTCAAGGCGGTCCAGAATGCATCTCTTGCCGTATCGGAGTGAAACCTGGCTGCATCGGACTATTTCATCAGAGTCCATATCGGACTCGGGAAGGCTGTGCATGAGACGGATCAGTTCATCGGACAGGGTGGGGACATGGGACTTTGCCGTGGACAGCCATGTCTTAAGGTCTTTCATGGGGCAGCAGACCTTGTCCTTGACTTCAATGACGTGCGTAATGAAGGACGGAATATCTTCAGGACGGGCTACAACCAGGATTATCTGCATGTTCCACCTGGCGATGAGCTCTTCAAGAAGCTTGCACAGCATGTCACGCGTTTCGCGGTCAAGGCCGATGAACGGACTGTCTATGATGACTATTCTGGGACGGACGGCAAGCGAGCGTGCTAGCTGGTACTTGCGCATTTCGCCGCTGGACAGGGATACAAGCTGCTTGTCCCATATGAGTGCCAGGTCAAAGAGGCGGAAAAGGCTGTCTTTCCATTCTGAATCGGAAACGTAGGGGAAAGAATCGCCTACAACCGGCGATTCGCCCATTTCTGTCATGTTCCAGCGCTGCTGGTAGAAATAGGTGCTGTCAGCGCTGCCGTAGCTGTCGCGGAAAGTTATGTGGCGTATGTCACCGCCGCGTATGCCCTGTCCGTATTCAGTTTCACGCTTGTCAAGAAGTGGGTACTGGCGCAGCAGAATATTGACCAGCAGTGTCTTGCCGGCACCGTTCGGGCCGCAGACGGCTACCTGCTGGCCGTTTTCTATGCATATGTTGACCGGACCTGCCAGCCTGACTTCAGGATTGGCGGCTATTCCGTTTTCAAGCCTTATCGTAAAGTTGTCCATAACGTCCGCAAAGTTACTCAAAATGCACTACCTTTGTTCCGCAATATGGAAACGGCATTATATCTCATTCCCAATCTTCTGGGGGAAACGCCTGTGGAGCAGGTGCTTCCTGCATATAACCATGACATAGTGATGCAGATCAGGCATTTCATAGTCGAGGACGTGCGTACGGCACGCCGTTTCCTCAAGCAGGTTGACCGCAGCATTGACATTGACAGCCTGACATTCTATACGCTGAACAAGCATACAAAGGCCGATGAACTGGCCGGCATGCTGCAGCCGCTGGAGCAGGGGAGTCCCATGGGAGTCATTTCCGAGGCCGGATGTCCCGCTGTGGCGGATCCGGGAGCCGATGTCGTGGCCATTGCACAGAGCAGAAACCTGAAGGTAGTGCCTCTGGTGGGACCTTCAAGTATAATAATGGCAGTGATGGGATCGGGGTTCAACGGGCAGAGTTTCGCGTTCAACGGCTATCTTCCCATTGAACCGGATGAGCGTCAGAAATGCCTGAAACGTCTTGAACAGAGGGCAATGGCCGAGAACCAGACACAGCTGTTCATAGAGACACCGTACCGCAATGCGAAAATGATGGCGGACATTCTCAAGGCATGCCGTCCGCAGACCCGTCTGTGCATTGCAGCCGGCATTACAACTAAGGATGAATACATTCATACCCATACGGTAAAAGAATGGAGAGACCGGTTGCCCGACCTCTCCAAGATTCCTGCTATTTTTCTTATTTACAAGTGATTGACGGCACTCACTTCAAGTTCTCGTCGAAGAACCTGAGTATGCGTGTGAACAGGTGCATGCGGTGTGAGTAACCGGTAATGCTGTGCTCCTTGCCGGGGTAGACCTGCATGTCGAAATCAACACCTTTCTCTATGAGCCTTTCAATGTATGAAGTGGTGTTGCTGAAGAACACGTTGTCATCATCAAGTCCGTGGACAATGAGCAGCCTGCCGTGCAGTCTGTCAATCCTTTCAATGGCCGATGCATCGGAATAGCCTTCAGGGTTCTCCTTGGGCTGCTGCATGAAACGCTCGGTGTAGGGGGCATCGTAGTAGCGCCAGTCGGTTACCGGGGCAACTGCAACACCGCATCGGAATACGGGAGTTCCTTCACTCATAGACATGAGGGTATTGTAACCGCCGTAACTCCAGCCCCAGATAGCAATTCTGCCGGCATCGGCCCAGTCCTGACTGCCCAGATATTCTGCTGCCGCCACCTGGTCCTGACTTTCCATTACTCCAAGATGCTTGTAGGTCTGTTTCTTGAAGTCCGCACCACGGCGTCCTGTGCCGCGCCCGTCAACGACTGCCACTGCATATCCGCGCTGGGTGAGGAGTGTTTCAAATGAGCCTCCCGGGTAGAAGCCTGCGCCCCATTCGTTTATGAGTTCGTTCGATCCCGGACCGCTGTACTGGTACAGGATGACAGGGCAGGGGTTGGAGGCACTGGCTCCGGCGGGCTTGAGAAGATACCCGTACAGGGTGGTGCCGTCAACGGTCTGGAATGAGAAATGCTCCTTTTTCACTATTCCGTATTCCTTAGCGTTTGCAATGATGTCCTCACTCAGGAACGGACCGTTTACTGCCTTGCCGGCGGCGTTGCGGAATGTGGTCTGTACCGGAGAATCCATATCGGACCAGTTTTCAATGAAGCAGCTGTAGTCCGAACTGAACGATGCATGTGCGGTACCTGATTTCTGGGGGCTGAGCTGCGTCTTCTTTCCCTTTGAGTCAATTTTCCATACTGCGCAGTCATATATGCCGGTCTCATTGCTCTCGTAGTATGTCACGTCCTTCTTCGCATCATAGCCGTGAAGTTCCAGGACTTCAAAATCACCCTTTGTCAGCTGGCGGATAAGGCGGCCGTTCAAATCATACAGATAAAGGTGGCGGTGTCCGTCACGTTCGCTCTGCATGATGAACCTGTCACCGAAAAACCGGGTGTCCATGTAGACCCATTCGTCAAGGTAGCGGTCATCCTCCTCACGCAGAGTCAGCGTGCAGACTGTTGAACGCGGGTTGGCCGAATAGACCTCCAACTTGTTCTGGCGGCGGTTCAGGGTGAATATGAAGAGGTCGTTGTCTGCATTTTCAACAAACTTGATGCGTGGAATGTAACAAGTGCTGTCCAGCTTGAGGTCCATGTCGCGTATTACCGAACTCTTGATGTCAAAACTGTGGACAGATACGGTCGAATTGGCTGCACCTGAGGTGGGGTACTGCTGCGGGCGGTATTCCAGAAGCTGCTGCGAATTGGCATTCCTGTCATTGTGAGTCAGGAAGAAGGGCAGGTTGTAGCTTTCCACGGCACTTTCGTCAAAGCGTATCCATGCCAGCATGCGGCTGTCGGCGCTGAAGTCATAGGCGCGTGTGAATCCGAATTCCTCTTCATATGCCCAGTCGGGAATGCCGTTGCGCACTTTTCCAATTTCACCGTCCTTGGTCACCTGTGATTCGGCATTACCGAACAGCAGTTTTACAAGGAATATGTTGTTGTCACGTACGAATGCGATATTGTGTCCGTCAGGTGAGAACATGGGTACCTGCTGGGGGCCGCCTTTCGAGAGCGGTTCAATGCGGTTGTTCCTTATTGTGAAGATGTACCATTCTGCGGTGGAAGAGTGTCGGAAAATCTTCCGGCTGTCTGTTTCCAGGAGTATGATGTCTTCAGTGGGGGACAGTATGAAACTGCTGAAACTGCTTAAACGTTCACCCTTTACTGTGCTGATATTGAATATGGTATCAATTTCATTGGTGTTCTTGAACGAATGCTTGAGTATGTATCCTGCGGTCTTTTCAAGATAGTGTTCGCCGTCAGCCATGGGGGTGATGTCGGATATTCCGTAGGAGTGGAACTTTCCGCCTATAATGTCCTCCATTGAAATCTGTTTCTGTGCCTGTACCGCCAGTGCCAGCAGTGAGGCGAAAATGAGTGCGGATATTCTTTTCATAAGCCTTGTTTTCTGTATATATACGTTTGCAGTCGCTAAGTTACAAATCATTCGTCAAGAATGCCCTTGCCCTGGCGGATAATTTCCTGACCGCCGTCAGCGCAGTATACCACTGTGGAGTATTCGAATCCGCCGGCGCCGCCGTCAATGACCAGGTCCACGTCATCGCCGAAACGTTCGTCAATGAGTTCCGGGTCAGTCAGATAGCCTATGTCATCGGATTCGTCATACGGGACTGTGGTCGAAAGCAGGGGGGCACCCAGCTGGCGGCAGATTTCACGCGTTATGGCGTTGTCAGGCACGCGTATGCCCACTTCCTTGCGGTTGCTGAATATCTTGGGAAGACGGCTGTCGGTGCGCAGGACGAATGTGAACGGCCCGGGCAGATTACGCTTCATGGTCTTGAAGGTCCGGTTGTCAATCTGCACGTACCGGCTTATGTCGCTCAGGTCGTTGCATACTATCGAGAAGCGGTGCTTGCCGGGATTGAGTCCCTTGATGCGGCATATGCGCTCTATGGGACGCTCCTTAAGCGCATGGCAGCCCATGGCATATGCGGTGTCAGTGGGGAATATTACAACCCCGCCACCGTTCAGAATGTCCAGAACCCGGTCCAGATCCCTCTGGCTTGTGTTTTTTTCATAAAGCCTGATCAGCATGCCTTTTCCTTTATGTAATTTATGATTGCTTCAGTGTCGTCAGGATGAAACCATACGGTATTGGTGTCACGTTTGAACCAGGTCATCTGCTTGCGCGAATAGATTCTGGTGTTCTGTTTAATTTTTTCTATGGCATATCCAAGCGTCCACGGTTGTCCGTCGGGAGTCAGTTCACCATCAAAATACTTGAACAGTTCCTTGTATCCGACCGTGTTCAGTGAGTTCAGGCCCTTCTTGGGATACACTTTTCTTGCCTCTTCAACCAAACCTTCTCCAATCATGGCGTCAACGCGCCTGTTTATGCGGTCGTAAAGCTCTTCTCGCGGTCTGGAAAGTCCGATGCGGAGTATGTTGAACGGGCGCTGCCTGGTCTGACCTGTACGCAGTTCGGAGTAGGGGCGGCCTGTCATGTAGCATATCTCAAGAGCGTGGAGAACACGCTTGGGATTACGCATGTCGACCTGCCGGTAATAGACGGGATCAAGCAGTTTCAGTTCGCGCAGCAGAGGTTCAAGGCCTTCGTTCCGGTATCTTTCTGCAAGCGGCTGCCTGATGTCGTCAGTCACAGTAGGCAAATCGTCGATTCCATAGCACAGGGCATCGATATACATCATTGAACCTCCAGCGGCAAAAAGGATGTCGTGTTCTGCGAATAGGGTGTTTGTTAGCGTCAAGGCGTCTTCTTCGTACTTCGCTGCGCTGTAATACCGGTCCAAATCAAGATTTCCCACAAAATAGTGCCGCACACGTTCCAGTTCGTCCGGTTTGGGAGCTGACGTTCCGATTGGTATGTCTGCGTACATCTGCCTGGAGTCAGCCGATATGATGGGGGATGAAAACAAAACGGCGAGGTTCAGACAGAGATCCGTCTTCCCCACGCCGGTAGGTCCAAGTATTACAACAAGGGTCTTCACTTAAAAGATACTGTCGTCCAATGAGTCTATACTTATGTCCGAACTGCCTGAATCACCCATGTCAAAACCGTCCTGATCAAGTTCGTCAACGTCAAAACCTTCATCTCCGTAGAAGTTTTCATCAACGTCAAGTCCGGGTGTCGCCTTTGCCATCTCATCAAAGTCAATGGTCTGTTTCGGGGCCTCTCCGTTCTTGCCTGTGCAAACGGCTTTTGTAAGATTCTTTCCTGTAATGATCTCTTTCAGCTCCATGAAGAAGCAGCGTTCTGTCAGCGGATCGAAAATGTAGATGAGCCGCTGCTTTTCATCTTCAATGAGTTCGTCAAGAGTGGTTGACCCCATAACCCAGCTGTCTTCATCGGAGCGTGTATCCATCTCCTCGCGGGTTATTTCCTCACGTTTCTCCCAGTTGTCCTCACAGATGAAGAATGATGTCATCTGGTCATCCGGATATCCCACTGATTCCAGAATGGCATTGCTCAAATCCAGGAATGTGGCTGATGAGCTGATCTGGATTTCACGATAGAAGTCATCGGCTTCATCGGATACGAAAATGAATCTGTAAATCATATTGTCTTTATTTTATCTGTCTCTGATAATGCCGCGCTCGGCGCCCTTGATGAAATTGATTATATACTGGATTTCAGGCTTTTCGGATATCGGATCTTCAGCCAGAACAGCCAGTGCCTGTGATACGTTCAATCCCTGCTGGTATATGATGCGGTATGCGTTGTGGATGGCGTCGATGGTGTCAGCCGGGAAACCTTCGCGGCGCAGGCGCACCAGATTGATGCCGGAATAGGTGACGGGGTTGCGTCCTCCCACCACGTAGGGGGGGATATCCTTGCTGCAGCCGGAACCGCCCTGGATCATCACATATCCGCCCACGTGCGTGAACTGGTGGAAAAGGCAGCATGCGCTGACTGTGGCGTGGTCGTCAACAACCACTTCACCTGCAAACTTGGTGCTGTTGCCTATTATGCAGCTGTTGCCTATCACACAGTCGTGAGCCACGTGGCTGTTCTCCATGAGAAGGTTGCCGTTGCCTATGACTGTTTTGCCTTTCGATGCGGTTCCGCGGTTGATTGTGACATTTTCACGTATACGGTTGTTGTCGCCTATTTCAGCCGTGGTGTCTTCCCCGCGGAACTTCAGGTCCTGGGGTATGCCGCCGATTACAGCTCCGGGATGGAACTGGTTGCCGTTGCCTATTCTGGAACCGTACATTATGTTCACATGGGGCATTATTATATTGTTGTCGCCAATCACGACGTTCTTGTCAATGAAGCAGAACGGGCCTATTTCCACGTTCTCGCCAATCTGGGCCGAAGGGTCCACGTATGCCAGCGGGCTTATCATTCGTTTTCGTTCTTTTTAGAAAGTTGTACCATAAATTCAGATTCTGCAACCAATTTGTCGGCTACAAAGGCATATCCCTTGAGCGACAGCATGTTATGACGCATGGGCGCAGTCCTTACAACACGCATGAGCATGGTGTCCCCGGGGATGACTGACTGGCGGAACCTGGTATTGTCAATCTTGACGAACAGGGCTTCGTATTCATTCGGGTTGTCAGAATACTGCATTGCCAGCGTGCCGCCCAGCTGGGCCATTGCCTCAATGATGAGCACACCCGGCATTATGGGATGACCGGGGAAATGGCCTGTGAAATAGAATTCGTCATTGGTCACATTCTTGACACCTTCAGCATAGAGGTCTGTAAGTGCTATCACCTTGTCCAGCAGGAGCATGGGGAAACGGTGCGGCATTACGGCCTGGATCTGCTGCAGGTTCATAACCGGCGGTATGGCGGGGTTGTAGGCCGGTGCCTGGGCGTCATTGAGCTTGATGTTCTTTCGCAATATGCGTGCGAACTTGTTGTTGATGGTATGGCCGGGGCGCGTGGCGATGATGCGGCCCTTGATGGGTTTTCCTATCAGTGCCAGGTCACCGATTATGTCAAGCAGCTTGTGACGTGCCGGTTCGTTGTCCCACTGGAGCGGACGGTGCATGATGTAACCGCGTTTTGATGCGTCCATCCTGGGCACTCCCATGATTTCGGAAAGCTTGTCATAGCGCTCCTGTGGCATTTCCTTCTCGTAGATGACTATCGCGTTGTCAAGGTCTCCGCCTTTGATGAGCCCGGCTGCAAGCAGCGGCTCTATTTCACGTACGAATACGAATGTGCGGCTCGATGCGATTTCCTTGGGGAAGTCCTTCATGTCATCCAGTGAGGCGTACTGGTTGTACAGTATCTTGGAATCGAATGAAATGAGCACATTCACGCTGAATTCGTCGTCGGGCAGAAGTATGATTGAGGATCCGGTCTTGTCATCCTTGACTTCAATCTTCGACTTTACGACGAAGAAATCCTTCAGGGCATCCTGTTCCTTGACCCCCACACGCTGTATGCAGTTCACGTATTCTATGGCGCTGCCGTCAAGTATCGGGAATTCCGGACCGTTGACCTCCATGTGGCAATTGTCTATTCCGGCGGCATAGAGTGCGGCCAGAGCATGTTCGACTGTGCTTACCTTTGAGTTGCCTTTGAAAAGCACGGTGCCGCGCTGCGTTTCACGGACGTTTTCAGCGAACGCTTCAATTACAGGCTGGCTGTCAAGGTCAATTCTCTGTATCTTGTAGCCGTAGTCGGCAGGTGCGGGCTTGAATGTCACTGTCAGGTCCAGACCTGTGTGAAGTCCCTTTCCGCTTAATGAGAAACTGTCTTTTAAAGTCTTCTGTTTGTACATGTAAGCTTACTTTTCTTCAAGTTTTGCTTTCAGTTCCTGAATCTCTTTCTTGAGGTCATTCATTTCCTTTTCCATATCAGGCAGACGCTTGAACACGACTGATGAACGCAGGAAACCGCGCAGTGCGAAACCGGGATATCCCATGAGCGTCTGTCCGTCAGGAGTGTCACCCATGACGCCGGTCTGTGCGCATACGTTGACCTTGTTGCCTACGGTAATGTGGCCGGCAATGCCGCTCTGGCCTCCAACCATGCACCACTGTCCGATCTTGGCCGACCCTGCAATGCCGCTCTGTGCAGAAATGACGGTATTGTCACCCACTTCGACATTGTGCGCCACCTGAACCATGTTGTCCAGTTTTACGCCCTTGTGGATTACGGTACGTCCCATTGTGGAACGGTCAATGCAGGTGTTGGCGCCTATTTCAACGTCATCCTCAAGTTCGGCGATTCCTATTTGCGGTATTTTCTGATATCCTGCAGGTGATGGCGCGAAACCGAATCCGTCAGCTCCTAAAACGCTTCCGGCGTGAAGAATGCAGCGGTTGCCCACCTTGCAGCCGTAATAAACGGTCACATGGGGGTACAGAATGCATTCTGATCCTACCACAGCGCCTTCTCCAACAGTCACATGAGGATATATCTGCGTGTTGTCACCAATGACGGCTCCGTCTTCAATGACCGCGAACGGCCCCACATAGACGTCCTTTCCCAGCCGGGCCTTGTCGGAGACCGATGCCAGGGAACTGATGCCGGTGCGTGCCGGTTTCATTGACGCGTAAAGTCCCATCAGCCTGGCAAGGCTTTCATATGCGTTGTCAACACGCACAAGAGTGGCGCTGACCGGCTGTTCGGGTTTGAAGTCCCTGTTCACCAGAACTACGCTGGACTGGGTGCTGTACAGGTAATGGGCGTATTTGGGATTGGAAAGGAAGGAAAGAGCTCCCGGTTTGCCTTCTTCAATCTTGGCGAATGAACTGACTGCGGCATTTTCATCACCGTCAATCTGTCCACCCAGGAAATCCGCTATCTGTTTTGCTGTAAATTCCATATCAAGTCACATTTGCAATCTGCAAATATAATGATTATTTCAAATAAGTGGCCATTTCCTGCTGTACCTGTTGGGCCTTCTGGCGTGCCACAGCGGCAAAGTTCTCTGTGCTGTCAGCGTAAATGATTGCGCGGCTGCTGTTTACTATCAGTCCGCACTTGCTGTTCATTCCATACCTGCATACATCGGCCAGGCTTCCGCCCTGTGCTCCGATGCCGGGTACCAGCAGGAAACTGTCAGGAACCGTACGGCGTATGTCAGTCAGCATTTCGGCACGTGTGGCGCCTACCACATACATCATGTTGTCAGCGTTCCCGCCCCACTGGAGTGACTTCTGGAGCACGCTCTGGTAAAGCGGCGTGCCGTCAGGAGCCTGGATATACTGGAAATCGGCGGCTCCGGCATTGCTGGTAAGGGCCAGCAGGACAACCCAGCGTCCATCATAGCCCAGGAACGGTGTCACGCTGTCCTGGCCCATATAAGGTGCCACGGTCACAGCATCGGTCTTCATGTCTTCAAAGAAACAGCGGGCATACATCTTTGACGTGTTGCCTATGTCGCCGCGTTTGGCATCGGCTATTATGAACTGGTCAGGGTAATTCTTGCGGATGTATGCCACGGTCCTGTAGAGTGACTGCATGCCTTTCATCCCGTCACTCTCATAGAAGGCCAGGTTGGGTTTGTATGCTATGCAGCAGTCGGCAGTCGCGTCTATGATGGCTTTGTTGAATTCGAACACAGGGTCTTCACGGTCCAGCAGATGTCCGGGAATTTTCCTTATGTCAGTGTCAAGTCCCACGCACAGGAAGGATTTCTTGCGCATGATGTTTCCGTACAGTTCGTCTCTAGTCATAATTATTTGAAATTTTCTTACAATTCATTTTCTTTCATCCTTTCGGTATTCTCGGCTATGGTAAGCTGGTCAATACACTCCTGGATGTTGCCGTCCATAAAGGCCGGCAGGTTGTATATGGTGTAGTTTATCCTGTGGTCGGTGATGCGGCCCTGCGGAAAGTTGTATGTCCGTATCTTTGCGGAACGGTCACCGGTTGAGACCATGGTCTTGCGCCTGGCGGCTATGTCGTCCATGTATTTGCGGTGCTCCCGGTCATAAATCATGGTGCGCAGGCGCGAAAGGGCGCGCTCCTTGTTCTTGGGCTGGTCACGGGTTTCGGTACATTCTATGAGTATCTCCTCAACAGTTCCGGTATTCGGGTTCTTCCAGTTGTAGCGCAGGCGGACGCCTGATTCCACCTTGTTGACATTCTGTCCGCCGGCACCGCCGCTGCGGAACGTATCCCATTTTATTTCACCTTCATTTATTTCCACTTCGAATGCATCGGCCTCAGGAAGGACTGCAACCGTGGCTGCCGATGTGTGGATGCGTCCCTGCGTTTCAGTCACGGGGACACGCTGCACGCGGTGTACGCCTGATTCGTATTTGAGCGTGCCGTAGACCTTTTCACCTGTCACAGTGAAGATTATTTCCTTGAACCCTCCGGCAGCGCCCTCGGAACAGGATGAAACGGCGGTTTTCCAGCCTTTTGTCTCACAATACCTGCAGTACATGCGGAAAAGGTCACCTGCAAACAGCGCGGCTTCATCGCCGCCAGTGCCGCCGCGTATCTCCATGACCACGTCCTTGTCATCCTGCGGATCAGCTGGAACAAGCATGCATTTGATTTCATCTTCAAGCGCTTTGATGCGTCCCTCTGCGCTGTCAAGCTCTTCACGGGCCATCTGGCGCATTTCAGGATCATCTTCATCTGCAAGCAGAGTTCGTGCTTCCTGGATGTTGTTCCGGAGTCCGATGTACTCACGCCTTGCAGTCACGATCTGTTCCAGGTCACGGTATTCGCGGTTCAGCCTGACGAAGCGTTTCATGTCAGCTATGACGGCCGGGTCCGTAATGAGCAGACTGACCTCCTGAAAACGTGCTTCAAGACTGTCCAGCTTGTCAAGGAGACTGTCGTTGTTTGCCATTTCCTTCAGTTGTTTGTCTACAAAGGTACGAATTTTCCCGCTCCCGGACATCGGATTCTCACAAGGTATTCCTATATTTGGGGGCTATGAAGAAATTACTGCCAATACTGACCGCATTGTGTGTGCTGGCTTCCTGTTCGACCAGGTCCGGACAGGATAAACTTGAGATTAACGGCAAGGGGTATTTTGAAATGCCCGGTGTCAATGTGCTGGTTTACTCGAACAATTATCAGGGCGTGTTCTGTGACGAGAAAACCGCGGGTATAGAACTGGTGCAGCGCGGCGTGCGCATTGCTACAGGCGGTGCAGTCCGTTTCATGAACACTCCGGAACAGTGGGACATTTATGCAAGCATGACCGAACGTGTGGTTGACACGCTGGGAAACAGGATAACCTGTTCATTCAGCTATCCCGATTACAACTACAAGTACAGGATGGAAGTCGAACCCAAAGACAAGGGTTTCAGCCTGAAGGTCATCATGGACAGCCCGCTTCCCGAGAATCTGGCTGGCAAGGCAGGTCTGAATATGGAATTCTTCCCCGCAACCTATTTCGGAAAGACATATCTGGCTGACGGCCAGTCGGAAATATTCCCACGCTATCCGTCATCGGACACAGAAATGCGTCCTGCAAGCGAGAAGATAAAGCAGTTCTACGGCCTTTCCACATTCGATGACCGCGGTCTGGACGAATTCATCGTACCGTATCCCATTGCAAAGGGACATACGCTGGTGCTGGCTCCTGAGGACGATGCCCTGCGCGTGCTCTTCCAGTCCGATACGGAACTGAACCTTTTTGACGGCCGCAACCTTTCACAGAACGGAACCTTTGTGGTCCGTTCCCTTATACCATCAGGCAAAACCGGTACGGTGCTGGAATGGTATGTCGAACCCACTCCCGATGCACAGTGGATACGTGAACCTAATGTGGGATTCTCACAGATTGGCTACACCCCCGCACAGAAGAAGATGGCTGTCATTGAACTGGACCGCAATGATCCGGTTGCAGCGAAGGCTAAGATATTCCGCGTGAACGCTGACGGAAGCAGCACTCTGGTGCTTGAACCCGCAGTGAAGGAGTGGGGCGTATTCTACGACCGCTACAATTATGCCCAGTGTGATTTCAGTGATGTCCGTGAGCCGGGCACCTATTACATACAGTATAAGGACGTGAAGACAAATCCGTTCCCCATAAACCGCAACGTGTATGACGGCAAGTGGCACAACACCATGGACGTGTGGCTGCCCGTGCAGATGGACCACATGATGGTCAATGAGGCATACCGCGTATGGCACGGCCGTTCACACATGGATGACGCCATCCAGGCCCCCACCAACTACCAGCAGCATGACGGCTACCGCATGGGCAACAGCACCAATACGAAATACAAGCCGTACGAACACATACCCGGTCTTGCCGTGGGCGCATGGTATGATGCCGGTGACTTTGACATCCAGTCAGGTACAGTCATAGGCATGACTTCACAGCTTGCTGAAGTCTGGGACGTTCTGCGTCCGGAACGTGACGAGACATTCATTGACCAGGAGACACAGTTCGTTGACATACACCGTCCTGACGGCATGCCTGACATGGTCCAGCAGGTGGAGCACGGTGCTCTGAACCTTTGCGCCCAGATTGAGAACATAGGCTTCATAGCAGGCGGCATAGTACAGGGCAACATGCACCAGTACCATCATCTGGGCGACGCTGTCGACATAACTGACGGCTACATATATGATCCGAGCCTGAAACCCTATCAGGTCCGTGACAACAGGTATTCCGGCACGCTGGACGACCGTTTCGCCTTTACGAACAATGCCGGCAATCCCATGAACAACGTCAGCGTATGCGCCGCTCTGGCACATGCCGCACGCGTACTGGAGCCTTACAAGCCTGAGACAACTGCGCGCTGCAGGAAGGACGCTCTCATGCTGTGGAACCAGATGGACGAATACCTGGCCCGCAGCCAGCAGCAGCCCCAGCAGAACAGGCAGAACAATTCCCGTAACAACCGCGGCGGAGGTGACCGTTCCAGCGCCGCCATACAGCTGTGGCTCCTTACAGGTGAGGAGAAGTACAAGGACATGTTCCTGCCTGGAGTCATGCGCCAGATCGAAGCGGCCCGCCAGGCTCCGGAAGGGGTTGAGGACAACCGTACCGGCGGCGGCAGTGCAATGCGTGCTCCGCGTGTGAACATCACCACGGCACTTTCGCTGCTCCCTTATATGGATGACGACTTCAAGGCCAAACTGCGTGAGGTAATTCCCGTATTCGTAGAGGATGCAAAGCGTACAGCCGCATCGACCCCCTATGGCGTTCCGGTTGCAGGCGGAACGTGGGGCGGCAGCGAGCGTGTCATAAGCTGGGCCCAGAACAACTACATGGTATGGCGCTACTATCCGGATCTGATTGATCCCGACCTGGTTCTCTCAGGCCTGAACTTCATTTACGGATGCCATCCGTATTCGAACGTTTCATTCGTCACCGCTGTGGGTGTGAACACCAAGAAGGTGGCATACGGCAACAACCGCGCAGACTATACGTTCATACCCGGCGGCATTGCTCCGGGTCTGGTACTGCTCAAGCCTGACCTGCTGGAACACAAGGACGACTATCCGTTCCTGTGGGGTGAGAACGAATGCTGTACACGTACCGTGCCGTCATACGTCACACTTTCAATAGGTGCCGAAGAGATTGCTGCCGCAATCAACAGGTAATACGGCACTTGCTGAAAAGAAAAGACCCGCAAGTTTTCCTGCGGGTCTTTTCTTTTGTTTACTTGGCCGGTATTGCTGCAAGTACCGCCTTCAGGAATTCCCAGACCTTGGGAACGGAAGGAATGTAGCAGCGTTCGTCAGGTGAATGCGGGCTCATCAGTGTGGGGCCGAACGAAACCATGTCCCAGTCAGGATATGCTCCGCCTAAGATTCCGCACTCAAGTCCTGCATGTATTGCCATTGCCTTGGGTTCAACACCGAACATCTTCCTGTACTCGCTGTTCATGACCTTGAGTATGGGGGATGATGCGTTGGGTGCCCAGCCTGAATAGCCTCCGGTAAATTCGATGTCACATCCTGCAAGGTCGAACACGCTCTTCATCTTCAGGGCAAGGAGGTCCTTGGCGCTGTCAACGGAACTGCGCAGAAGGCTCTTTACAAAGAATTCGCCCTTGTAGATCTTCACCATTGCCATGTTGTTCGATGTCTCGACAAGGCCCGGCATCTGGTCGCTCATGCGCTCTACGCCGTCGGGGCAGGCAAGGATAGCCTGAATGAAGCGCAGTGCCGTCTTTTCTTCAACGTACAGGCATTCCTCAGGATCACAGGTCTCTCCTTCAGCGCACTGGTACGGTTCAAACACGCAGTTGGCAGCCGGGTCGGTGACGGCGTATTCGGCCTTGACCTGTGCGAAAACATCAGCAACGGCGTTCTTGGCGGTTTCAACCTTGTCCGGAGCAATGTAAAGTGAAGCGAAGCACTCTCTTGGTATGGCGTTGCGCAGTGTGCCGCCCTCCATGTCGATGAGCTTGGCATCGGCCTTTGTGAGAAGAGCGTAGATTACGCGTGCGCAAACCTTGTTGGCATTGGCGCGGCAAAGGATTATGTCCATGCCTGAGTGTCCGCCCTGGAAGCCCTTTACGGCAAGGCTGTAGCACAGCCAGCCTTCAGGTTCGGGCTTGCGTTCATAGCTTGCTGATGCCGATGCGTCAAGACCGCCTGCGCAGCCCACATAGATTTCGCCTTCGGTTTCAGAGTCCAGATTGAGCAGTATCTCACCTTTGAGAACGCCGGGCTTGAGTGCTGCGGCACCGGTCATGCCGGTCTCCTCATCGTAAGTGACGAGCAGTTCCAGCGGGCCGTGCTTGATGTCATCGGACTCAAGAACTGACAGGGCAAGGGCTACGCCAAGGCCGTTGTCGGCGCCAAGCGTGGTGCCTTTGGCCTTGAGCCATTCGCCGTCCACCCATGTCTCAATGGGATCCTTTTCAAAGTCGTGCTTCACGTCGCTGTTCTTCTGCGGGACCATGTCCATGTGGCCCTGCATGACCACACCTTTCAGATTCTCCATTCCGGGAGTGGCGGGTTTGCGCATGATAACGTTGCCGGTTTCATCGGCAAATGCTTCAATTCCACGCTGTGCAGCCCAGTCGAGCAGGTATGCACGTATTTTCTCTTCGTGTTTTGAGGGACGCGGCTGGCGGGTAATACCGTAAAAGTTGTCCCACACGATTTTTGGCTGTAAATCTTTGATTGTCATATTCTCATCAGATGATTGGTTAATACGGTTACCGGCATTATGGCCGGTATGCGAAGGTATGAATAAAAATCGTATTTATCCATTATTTTGAGTGCTGTTTGAAAAAAATGCCTGAAAACAGCGTCACGAAGGCATTTTCCCGACCAGGCCGGTGTGGAACTTGAAAAACGATGAATGCGGAAGTGTCAAAAAATTGGACGATTTTCGGGTGAAAAATACGATTCTTTAGAAATCATGCGGCATCTGCCGTCGGGGCGGGATACTTTTGGGGCATGAAAATGAAACGCCTGAAATTATCCCTTCTTGTGCTGGCTGCACTTCCGGCCTGCACCTGCGCCCGGGTCATCAGCCTGACCATGTCCGATGTGGTGCGCATGGCTCAGGATTCATCGCCGCAGGCCGTGCAGGCGCGTAGCAGCTTTGAATCGGCACAGCTCAGCTACAAAAGCTACAAGGCCGAATTCCTGCCGTCACTGACCCTGTCATCCAGCCCGTCACTGAACCGCAGCACGAATTATGTGACTCTTGCTGACGGAACTGAGGTATATGCGCGCAGCAACAGCATGCGCACGAACCTATCCATGGATCTCAGTCAGAACATCTGGTTCACAGGCGGCACAATTTCGCTGTCAGGTTCGGTGAGCCGTCTTGACCAACTCAGCGACAGCCGCACACACAACTACTATTCGCAGCCGCTGCAGCTGAGCATCTCCCAAAGCCTGAACGGATACAACGGCTTCAAATGGGAACGCAAGACCGAACCCCTGTCATACCGGATGGCGCGCAAACAGTATGCTGAAACGCTGGAACTGGTTGCCAGCCAGGCTACATCGCTGTTCTTCGGACTGGTATCGGCCCAGACTGAACTTGAGATTGCAGAACTGAATTATGCGGCCGCCGACACGCTGTACACCATGGGCAAAGGCCGTTATGACATTGGTACGATAACTGAAAACGAACTGCTTCAGCTTGAACTGCGGCTGCTGAATGCCGAGACAGGAATCATTTCGTCGCAGACCGGACTGGACGATGCCGCCGACGCACTGCGCAACTATCTGAACCTGCCGTCCGATGTTGAAATCCAGGTGGTGACCGATGACAGCATACCGCATTTCTCCGTTCCTTTCAGCGAGGCGCTTGAATATGCCGAAATGAACAGTCCTGACATTGACGCAATGGAACTGAACCTGATAAGCAGCGAGAGCAATCTGGCGTACTACAAGTCACAGACAGGTTTCAAGGCATCCATCTACATGCGTCTCGGTCTGGCACAGACGGCCGATGAACTGCCAGAGAGCATGCGTAACCTGAATGACGAGCAGTCGGTGAGCGTGTCTCTGAGCATACCCATTCTGGACTGGGGACGCAGTCGCGGACGCGTGAAGATTGCGCAGAACAATCTGGACATGACAAAGATGCGCAACAATCAAAGCCGTGTGTCGTTCGAAAAGACCATACAGCGTGCGGTGAGGGAGTTCAACAGCCAGGAGCGTCAGGTCGATATTGCACGCCGCACCATGCAGACAGCCCGGCACCGCTACGATGTGGCGCACCACATGTATGTGAACGGAAATTCGACCATGCTGGAATTGAATGAGGCCATCACCGCCAAGGATGGGGCCTACCGCGCGTACATATCGGCCCTGAGCCGCTACTGGCAACTGTACTATACCATACGCAGCATTACCGGTTATGATTTTGAACACGATTCGCAAATTGAATATCAGATTGAATATGGACTATAAGCTTCCCCCAAAGAAATGGTACGTAAGGTACCGCATCCACATTATTGCCGGCCTGCTGGGCATCGGACTCATTGTTCTCATGATCAAGGTGTCGACAGGACCCAAGGTGCTGCGTGTGAATACCGAAAGCGTGCAGTTTGCAACCGTCACGAACGGCGAGTTCTCAGAATACGTGAATGCTGACGGCACGCTGCAGCCGATACAGTCCATAAAGGTGTATACGCGTGAGGGCGGCTATGTGGAGCAGGTCCTGAAGTCCGATGGTGCCATGGTCAGTAAAGGCGACACCATTCTTGTAATGAGCGACCCCGAACTGGAGCGTACCATTGAAAGCGAGCGCGAATCGTGGCGCCACCAGAACCGTTCGTACCGCACCAGCATGATTGAGATGGAGCAGCGCAGCCTTACCCTTAGCCAGAGCATGCTGCAGACCAAATACGAACTGGGACGTCTGGAGAAGGAGCATGATCTGGCGCTTGAGGAGTACAGCATGGGTATACGCAGCAAGGCGCAGATGGAAGTGGCCGATGAGCAGTACCGCTACCAGACCGAATCACAGCGCCTTCAGCTGGAAAGCCGCCGGCAGGATTCGGTGCTGAACGTGATACGCCGTGAGGAACTTGAGGACGGGCTGCGCGAGGCCCGCATCAAACTGGAACGTGCCGAGTCCCGCCTGAACGACCTGGTGGTGACGGCCCCTGCCAGCGGTCAGCTGAGCGGTCTTGCCGTAGAGCCCAGCCAGCGCATATCGGCCGGTACAGCCATTGCCGATGTCAAGCGTCTTGACTCGTTCCGCATGCACCTGAGCATCAATGAGTTCTATATTGACAAGATAAGCGCGGGCCAGACTGCCACCGTCACCTACGAAAAGAAGACCTATCCCATGACCATTTCCAGTACAGTGCCTGAAATCAAGGGCGGAAATTTCGATATTTTCCTTGTCTTCAGCGACTCCCTGCCCGAAAATGCCCGCATAGGCAAGAGCTACCAGGCCCGTATAGAACTGGGCGCTCAGGAGCAGTCCGTCATTGTACCCAAGGGCAACTTCTACAACTACACGCACGGCCAGTGGGTCTTCAAGGTCAACGCCGCCCACACCCACGCGGTGCGCGTGCCAGTCAGCGTAGGCCGTCAGAACCCGCGCCACTACGAAATCACGGACGGCCTTCAGCCCGGTGACGAAATCATAATCACCGGCTACGAGCGCATAGCCGATGCTGACGAACTCATCCTGAACTAGTGAGCAATGGGGACAGTCCCTGCACAACAGGGACTGTCCCCGTTGCGCAGGCAGCTAAGCGAACTGCAGGGTGAAGGTGGTGAAGGGGTAATGGGACGAGCAGGTCAGGGTGCCGCCGTGGAGCTGCATGATCTGGAGCGAGAGGGCCAGGCCTATGCCGCTTCCGCTGCCCTTCTTCTTTGTGGAGTAGAACGGCAGGAAAATCTGCTCAATCTGGCTTTCGGGAATCTCGGGACCGTTGTTGGTGACGGTTATGCAGACATTTCCGCTGGGGGCCGATGCAAGCACGCTCACGTAGCCGTCCGGAACGCCGTCTGTGGCCTGCACGGCATTCCGGATGATGTTTATCAGGGCAAGTGACAGCAGGCTGGAGTCAGCGTGAAGGACCACATCGCCGGCCGTCTCAAAGCGGATGCGCTCATAGCCGGGTTCGTTGGACAGCAGTGTCTGGAGCTGCTGGAATATGTTGGCAGCGGGAACATCGGTCATGGTGGGCTGGGAGAGGACTGTCAGCTTGCGGTATGACTCAAGGAAACTGCACACGTTGTGCGCCTGGCTGTTTATGATTTCTATGGCCTCAAGACGGTCCTCCTCAGTCTGCAGCTGCGGGTTCTGAATCATGAAATCGGTCAGCGACACTATGGGGGTCACGGTGTTGCGCAGTTCGTGCGTCATTATGCGCAGTATGCGCTCGTAGTAGTTCTTGCGGGTCTCCAGTTCGTTCTGGTCGCGCCGGTATGACTGCAGAATACGGTTCATGTCCTTCGATGCCTGACTGAGCAGAGGGTCATCGGTCTCAGGGATATGCAGCATGGTGTCGTTGTTGGCAATGGCGCGGGCCATCATCACGGTCTGGCTTATGGGAAAGCGCAGCAGGCGTATGAGCCGCACAATGGCAATTATGGCCAGAATGCCCGCTACAATGGCCAGCGGGACCGATATGCGGAAGAGTAGGGCCGATGCGGCCGGCAGTGCTGCCGTAAAGAACACTGAAGCCGCCACGTGCAGGGTGTAGTGACGGCTAACTGATGCCATAGCGTTTCATCTTGTTGTACAGGGTCTGACGGCTTATTCCCAGCCTTTCGGCCGCCTCGGTGAAGTTGCGTCCCGATGCCTGAATGGCATCCTCAATGGACTGGCGCTCCAGCTGGTCAAGAGTCTGCTGCGGCTTGTCATCGGACCCGTCCTGCTGTCTTGCTGGAGTTAGGTTTGCGGCACGGATCCGGATATGCCGGTCCAGTATCGCCTCGTTCAGCTTGCGTATCAGGTCGTTGTTGTCCCAGGGTTTCTCAATGAAATCGACTGCCCCGTTCTTCAGTGACTGCACGGCCAGACTGACATCGCCGAATGCCGTAATCATGACCACGGCCGGCGGGTTCTCCAGACCGCTGCGGTGCATTATGCGGTCCAGCCAGAACAGTCCGTCCTGGCCGTCCAGACGGTCCTGCGCGAAGTTCATGTCAAGCAGCACGGCATCGACATTGCCAGCCCCCAGCAGGGCCGGTATGAGCTGCGGGTCACCGACAACGGCAACGCTCTGGA
>JAKSIS010000031.1 GCA_024398665.1 Bacteroidaceae bacterium | reverse complement strand
TTGTGCATAAATTGTATAAAATCGAAATTAACAATAATTAAGAGACGCTAGTGATATCTCTTCATATTAATAAAAAAATTGACGTCAACGAGATGGAGGTCGTTGATAAGGACCACATGTATAAACATGATGTTCACTGTATGTTCTCTGCCCCCACACTATATCTCCATCATAATCGTACACTAAACTTGGGACATTAAAACTGTTAGCAGAAATAGTATCGGTTCCTGATGGCCCTGTTGCTCGATAGCAATTACTTGGCATATACCTAAAAGAAGTGTGGGTGTGAAAAATAGCACATAAGTCATCTTCGTCCTTATCAACAGTTAAAGTGATACCACTTGCAGAGCCTGGAGTGTTGGGTGACGACGGACCAAATGCTGTCAGAAGCAGAGCCAGGCTATTGCGGCACCGGCCAGGACAATGCCGGCAATCTGCTGCGGACGCAGTTTTTCCTTGAAGCACAACCACCCGGCAACGGCTCCTATAGCCACGATTCCTATGTTGTGTATGGGGAAAAGCACTGATGAATCAATGGTCATCATGGCCAGCATGAGCATGTAGGTGCAGAAATAGTTGGCAGTACCAAGGCCTACACCGCCCAGGATGTTCTTCCAGGTGACCCTGGTGGGGTGGCTGCTGTAGATGTGCTTCATTATCACGGCGGCCACGCACATGAGCAGAGCGACCAGGAAGATGCATGATGTTACAAGTGAGAGTGCGGCGTTCAGGCGCTCTTCAGGCCACCCGGCACGCGCCGCTGAAACACGGTCCTGGATAATCTTCAGTATGGAGTTGCTCATACCGAACGTAATGAACACAATGACAGGAGCCATAATGTCACCGGCTGTCAGCCTGCGGCCCGACTTGCGGGAACTGCCTGTCCATATTGTCAGGACCATAGCCACCAGCACCAGCAGAATGGGCAGCCACCGGGGCTTTTCGCTGCCTGATATGAAAAGATAAGACACGATTACCGGAATGACCATTGATGCGCGACTGAATACGGTCGATATGGCCACACCCACGCGTCGGGTCGAATCCGACAGCAGTACCATGCCCAGAACGAATATGAAACCCATGACAATGGCCGGAAGCAGCCATCCGGCTTCCAGCGGATTTTCAACCAGCGTGCCGTCAAATGACAGTGCAAAACCCCAGATGAAGGCGGTCAGGTAGTTGAACAGGATGGCCTGCAGAGAATCGATACCCTTCAGTTCGAATATCTTGAAGAATATTGAAAACATCGCGGCCGATACGGTCGCGATGATCAGAAAAATCCATCCCATCATTCTATGAAACCGCGGTTTCTGAGCATTGATTCAGGTTTGGGTTCACTGCCGCGGAATGCGCGGTACATTTCCATGAGGTCATCGGAACCGCCCTTTTCAAGAATGTTCCTCCTGTACTTCATGCCCGTTTCAGGATTCATTATTCCGGTCTCCTTGAATGCTTCAAATGCGTCACAGTCCAGGACTTCAGCCCAAAGGTAACTGTAATAGCCCGCACAGTAGTCGTTGTTGAACACATGGTTGAAGAATGTGCCGCGGTAGCGGTATTCAATCTGCGGAATCATGCCAAGCTTCTGACTGACGGCATCTTCGAACTTGCGGTCATCGAAATCGCTGTAATCTTTCAGCATGTGGTACTCCATGTCGAGCAGGGCAGCACCTACCAGTTCGACAGTTTCGAAACCGGTATTGAAATGACCGGCATTCTCAAGTTTGGCAATGAGTTCGTCAGGAATAGGTTCACCTGTCTGATAGTGGAAAGCGTACTGCTTGAGGATGGTCGGGTCAATGGCCCAGTGTTCCATGATCTGTGAACACATTTCTACAAAGTCATTGGGAACTGCCGTACCGCTGACCGTGGGGTAGTGGCACTTGGTAAGCATGCCGTGGAGGGCATGACCGAATTCATGGAACACGGTGCGGGCGTCATCAATTGACAACAGGCAGGGGGTGCTTTCGGTGGGGACTGAGAAATTGCACACATTCACTATTACCGGACGCTGTGACTGGCCACCAAAATCATAGGCGTCAGTGAAATTGGTCATCCAGGCACCCTGACGCTTGGTTGCACGTACAAAGCAGTCTGTATAGAAGTATGCCAGATGGCTGCCGTCAGCGTCAAGGCACTCCCAGGTCTCCACACTGGGATTGTATTTCTCAAGCCCTTCAACTTTCCTGAACTTGATTCCGAAAAGCTTTTCTGCCACCATCAGTGATCCCTTGCGCGTGTTGTCAAGAGTGAAGTAGGGCATCAGTTCAGAATCATCCAGATTGTATTTCTGCTTGCGCAGCTTTTCAGCGTAATACCACCAGTCCCACGCCTCAAGCTGGAAATTGCCGCCCTCGGCATCAATTATGGCCTGCATTTCATCACGTTCGCGCTTTGCCTGTGGCAGGGCTGCGTCCCAAATGGTCATGAGCAGGTCATAGGCGGCCTGCGGAGTCTTTGCCATGCGGTCAGAAAGCTTGTAGTCCGCAAACGTCTCATACCCCAGAAGCTGTGCCATCTCATGGCGCAGAGTAAGTATCTCCTTTATTATTTCCTTGTTGTCAAATTCATTGTCATTGTTGCCGCGGCTGTAGTATGCCTTGTACATCTGTTCCCTCAGGTCACGGTCCCTGCAGTACTGCAGGAACGGAATCCAGCAGGGTTTCTGGACATTGAACGCCCAACCTTCCAGACCCTTTTCAGCAGCGCGTGCTGCAGCTGCATCCAGCTGGTCCTGCGGCAGCCCCTCAAGACGATTGCGGTCAGTGACACTAAGCACGTATGCATTGCTTTCGTCAAGGTTGTGGTCAGCGAATTCCACCTGCAGCATGCTGAGACGGTTCTGTATTTCAACGAAACGGGCCTTGTCAGCAGCATTGAGTTCAGCGCCGCCGCTCACAAAACGGCGGTAGTACTTTTCAAGGACCTTCTTCTGTTCCTGTGTAAGTCCGATGTTTTCGCGGCTGTCATACAGCGTCTTTATCTTACTGAAGACTGATTCATTCATATAAAGGTATGAACTTGCCTCGGTCTGCATGGGAATGACGGTTTTTTCAGTCTCCTTCATGATGTCGTCAGCATCGGACTCAAGGAGATTGTAGAACACGCCGCTTACGCGTGCAAGTATTCTGCCGCTGGCTTCCAGCGCCTCAACCGTATTCTGGAACGTGGGAGCTTCCGGATTGGCCGCAATGGCGTCAATTTCAGCCTTCTGCTGGCGGAAACCTTCCTCAAAGGCGGGCAGGTAGTCTGCGGAGATAATCTGTTCGAACGGAATGTTTCCGTCCTTGCCGTAATTTTCATCAAGGAACGGGTTTGTTCTTTTTACACTGCATGAACTGAACATGACTGTAGGTAGAATTGATAGTAACAGGACTGATTTCTTCATATAAAAAGGTAATTTGGACCCAAATTTACTACCTTTGCGGGGAACTGGCAAGACCGGTAAATGAAATGAAGAAATTTAAGTCCATTGCGGTCATTTTGGCCGCCCTTGCAGCAACAGCCTGCACAGGAAACAGCAAACAGAATGCTATGAACAGTCGTGAACCAGCAAAAATTCTGGTCGTAGTTGACCTTCAGAAGGATTTCATCAATGGAACCCTGCCTGCAAAGAACGGTGCGGAAATCATTCCGTACATTGACGCCGTCAAATCAAAGTTTGACAAAGTGTATTTCACTCTTGACTGGCATCCCTACAACCACTGTTCCTTCAAGCAGTACGGTGGGATATGGCCCGAACACTGCGTACAGTACACTGAGGGCGCATCGCTGCCTGACGGCATACTGGAAGGCCTTGACAATTCGCGCCTGCAGTTCCTTCCCAAGGGGAATGATCCCGCCAAGGAGGAATACGGACAGTTCTCAAAACCCGCACGTGAATATGCAGACCTGTTCGTGAAGGGCGATGTGGTTGTAGTATGCGGCATTGCAGCTGAATACTGTGTTCTTGAAACCCTGAAAAACCTGGAACGCATATCAAAGGAGATAGGTTTCGAACTCTATCTGTACCTTGAGGGTGTGGCCTGCATAGAGAACAACGACCCGCTGCTTGAATACATGAATGAAGCAAATATAAAAATATACAAATAAGACAGTTATGACACGTGACACCACAGTGATAAGCATGCTTGAGAATGACCTGTACAAGTTCTCAATGTCATACTATTACCAGCGTACCACCCCTGAAGGTGTGGGTACGTTCCAGTTCACTGACCGCAACGGACAGAAGTTCACTCCTGACTTTGTCGAAAAGCTGAAGGAGGAATTCAAAAAGCTTGAATCCCTGTCTCTCACTGAAGACGAATTCCAGTGGTGTCTCAAGAACATTTACTTCATACCGCAGTGCTATTTCGAATGGCTTAAGGGATTCCGTTTTGACTCATCCATCATAAGGATATCGCTTGACGAAGAAAGCCATCTTCACATTGAGGCTACAGACCTTATCTATAAGGTCACACTTTATGAAATTCCAATCCTGTGCACTGTCAGCGAAGTGTTCTACCGCGTGAACCAGCATGCCGAACCTGACTGGCAGTACATTGACCGCCAGCTGGAAAAGAAAGTGGCCATATCGAATGAAAACGGAATGAAGTTTGCCAATTTCGGAATGCGCCGCCGCTACAGCCATGAGGTTGAGGACCATGTCACCGAATACCTGACACGCCACGCAAAGTATTTCATCGGTTCGTCAACCGTATATTTCGCAATGAAATACCAGTCAATAAGAAAGGATCTCAAACCGATTGGCACCATGGCCCATGAACTAATGATGGCAACGGCCGCATTCATGGGACCAAAGGAAGCAAACTATTATGTCATGCGCCATTGGGCCGAGATTTACGGAGGTGCCATGGGTACAATGCTGCCGGACTGCTTCACGACTGAAGTCTTCCTGCGCAACTTCTCCTTGGATATGGCCAAACTTTATGACGGCGTACGTCATGACAGCGGTGATCCAATGGAATTCGGTGACAAGATCATTGCCAAATACGAATCATACCATATAGACCCCACAACCAAGTCGATAGTGTTTTCTGATTCTCTGGACTTTGACCGCGCCCTTGCCATCCAGAAGTATTTCGAGGGCAGGATAAAGGTGTCATTCGGCATAGGAACGAATCTCACGAACGATGTAGGTACTGTAAAGCCCCTGAACATTGTCATGAAACTGAAGACCTTCCAGGTCAATCCGCGCCAGCATGTGTACCGTTGCGTAAAGTTGTCCGACACTCCGGGCAAGGAACTGGGCGATCCCGATGAAGTTCACAGTTACAAGGTAATTCTTGGACTTGTCTGAAAAAAATGCTATCTTTGCCACGCATTTGGTAAAAAGGCATGATAATCAGGGATGTAATCGCTGCCCTTGAAGATTTCGCGCCTCTGCCGCTGCAGGATGATTATGACAATTCAGGCCTGCAGATCGGAACTACAGAGTCGGAAGTGTCAGGGGCTTTATTATGTCTGGACGTAACCCCTCAGGTAATCGCCCAGGCAAGTGACATGGGGTACAACCTTGTCATTTCACATCATCCCGTGCTGTTTCATCCGCTTAAGAAAATAATTGACAATGACTTTACATCGGACGTAGTGCGCCAGGCCATTGTCAACGGCATGACAATCTATTCGGCACACACCAGTCTGGACAATGCCCCACAGGGTGTCAGCATGCACATGGCCAGTCTGCTGGGACTGGAAAACGTACAGGTCCTGGCCCCCCGCACGGACTTCCCCAACGCCGGTTCCGGAGTCATAGGCAATTTTCCCTATCCGGTGACTGAAGAACATCTGCTGGCTACAGTCCGATACAGGTTCGGTACTCCGTGCATACGCCATAACGGACAGTTGGAACGCAAGATATCACGTGTAGCCTTATGCGGAGGTTCAGGGGCGTTCCTCATTGACAGGGCTCTTGAACAGGGTGCTGACGCATTCCTTACCGGTGAGATTTCATACCACCGCTATTTCGGTTATGACGGACGCATCAAACTGATCGAGACCGGACATTACGAAAGCGAACAGTATACGGTGGACCTGCTTTTCAATTATTTGAGCGGGAAATTCCCGCAATTGGAACTGTCCAGGACACAAGTCAGGACAAATCCGGTGAACTATTATATCTGAAAAAGGAAAATTTCAAACAAATATTTACACTATGGCAAAAGACATCAAGAAAGATCCGGCTGACTATTCAGTTGAGGAGAAGTTGCAGGCTCTGTACCAGCTGCAGACCATGCTGAGTGAAATTGACAAGATCAAGACCCTGCGCGGCGAACTGCCCCTTGAAGTTCAGGACCTTGAGGACGAACTTGCAGGACTTGAAACCCGCATTGAAAAGAACAGGAACGACATCATCGAACTGGGCAAGGGTATAGCTGAAAACAATTCCAAGATCAGCGAATGCCGTGCAATGGTTGAAAAGTACACCGAACAGCAGGACAATGTACGCAACAACCGTGAATTCGATGCACTCAACAAGGAAATAGAATTCAAGAACCTTGAAATTGAACTTGCAGAAAAGCGCATACGCGAATACACTGCAAAGACCAATGAGAAGCGTGAAGAGCAGCAGAACAACGAAGCTCTGATTGAAGAGAAGAAGCAGGAACTTGAAATCAAGAAGTCCGAACTTCACGAAATCGTTGAAGAGACACGCCAGGAAGAGGAAAAGCTGCGCGAAAAGTCAAAGGCACTGGAACTGACCATCGAACCCAGACTGCTGCAGTCTTTCAAGCGTATCCGTTCAAATACCCGCAACGGACTTGGCATAGTATATGTGAAGCGTGAATCATGCGGCGGCTGTTTCAACAAGATTCCGCCTCAGCGCCAGCTTGACATACGCATGCGCAAGAAGATCATCGTATGCGAATACTGCGGCCGTATCATGATTGACCCCGAACTGGCAGGTGTTCAGGAAGAGGCAAAGGCTCCGGAGGCAGCTCCCAAGAAGCGTACCCGCAAGTCAGCCGCTGCAACTGAAGAATGACACATGGACAAGACATTGTTCTACAAGAAGGACGACCGGAAAAGGCCGTCCTTCTTTCATATCATGTCATATGATGGGATGTCGGAAAGAAAGGAGAATGAATGATTCACGTAGTCAGTCCTGAGACAGTAGTGACGCAGTCCGTTGCTCACAATAAGGTAATCGACTTTCAGCACAAGATTATAACGTGCCACCTGTTCGAACACCTTTGCGGTCAGGTTTACGGAAGGAGCCTTGTATTCGACTATCACCTTCGGGGCTCCAGTCCTGTCATAGATGACCGAATCGCAGCGACGGCTCATTCCGTTCAGTTCAATGGCCTGTTCATTGGCAATATGGGACAGGGGAACCCCCTTGTATCCAACAAGATAGGACACGAACGCCTGGCGTACATGCTCTTCAGGCGTAAACGGCACCGGCTTCTTGCGAATGGGGTCCCAAATGTATTTTTTACCACCCTGTTCGGAAATTTTCATCTCAAAAGGGGGCAAATTCAAGCTTTCCATCCTATCTTTGTGTATTGTAACCTTCAAAGGTAACTGGTTTATTTGAAATGGCAACATCAACATCAGGAATAGCATATCGTCAGATCCTTTCTGAACTGAAAAAAGGAATATACAAACCCGTTTATTATCTCATGGGGGACGAACCGTTCTTCATAGATTCCATATCGGACTACATAAGGGAAAACGCACTTCCGGAAGAGGAACGTGATTTCAACCAGCTGGTACTGTACGGCAATGAAACCACAATGAATGAGGTGATCCAGCGCGCCAGGGCATACCCCATGGGATCCGGTCAGGTGATCATAGTGAAGGAGGCGCAGCATCTCATTAAAAAGTCCGATTCCGATGACGGCAACGCCGGCGGCCCTACGGAAATTCTGGCCTCGTACCTGAAGCAGCCGCAGCCCACAACCATACTTGTGTTCTGCCACAAGGGCGGTACGCTGGACAAGCGCCGCAAGGTGACCCAGGACATTGAAAAGGCCGGCGTCCTGTTTGAATCAAAGAAAGTCAAGGAAGAAATGCTGCCTCAGTTCGTACAGGAATTCTTGTCGGAAAAAGGCCTGACAATGTCCCCAAAGGGCATTTCTATGGTCAGCGAATCAGTCGGTGCCGATTTGTGCCGCCTGAACGGCGAACTTGTAAAGCTTGCATCGGCCCTTCCTGCCGGTCAGACTGAAATAACGCCTGAATTCATTGAACAGCGCGTGGGAATAAGCAAGGATTTCAACATATTCGAATTCAAGGACGCACTGGTGAACCGCAACGTGATGAAGGCAAACCGTATTGCGGCGTATTACGAGAGCAATCCCAAAACATACCCCATGCAGCTTGTTACAGCTTCCATATTCCCGTTCTTTGCCAATCTTATGCTGGCGTACTATTCTCCGGACAAGACCGAACACGGAATTGCCGAACAGCTTGGGCTGAAGAGCACGTGGGGTGTAAAGGACTATATGATTGGAATGAAGAACTACACCGCCACCCAGGCAATGGACATTATCAGCACCATACGCAAGTACGATGCAAAATCAAAGGGGGTGGGTTCAACCGGCAACACAGGTGAAGGTCTGCTGAAGGAACTTCTGTTCAAGATACTCCACAATGACGGACATTCCAGTGAAATGTGACATTAACTGAAGTTTTGCATTTAAAACTTCAGTTCCAGCCGCTCGCGGCTGGGTCCTCCCCTCAGGGGAGGATTTAGGTGGGGGTCAGAAAAGGATATATATATTCAAGTTTCGCCTTGATGAGCCCCGAATGACAGTAATTTGAAATATGCGAAACTTGAATATTTCGGGCAATCATCCGAATTGTCTCCAAATTTTCAATTCTCACGGAATTTGACATGACAGGCCTCCTCCAACAAGGGGGCCTGTTTTATGTTTAAGCATTATTAACGATTACATTTGTGCATTTCATGGCATCATTTCCAATAGTATTGATATCAATTACGCTGATTTCACATATGTTTTAGAACATCTGTTTCCGCTTAAATTACCGGCCATTTCAACCGTCCAAAAAATATGCAAAACCGCATACAAAACGATGCTCCATGTATAAACTGCTATCAATCAGTGCACTTACAACATATAACTTAAACTTGTGAATTAACTGACACGGGCAATTATGCAAAAGTGACCAGAATTAACCCCTAACGCTACCAAAAGCCAAATATTGCATTTATACATATCATACAATCAGACGTTTATACCTAAAATATAAAGTAAATTCGAGTACACACAAAACGCGTCTGGAGCACTATCGTACAACAGGAATAATCACATGCTGACACTTGCAATATTTACAAATGTTACGTTACAAATGTGTGATATATTTATATTTTGCACGGGTGAAAATTTAGTGTTACATTTGTAACAACTGCATTTTTGTTACAATGAGAGACAGATTGAACACACTTATGGAACTGCTGGATATGACGCCAACCCAGTTCGCCACTGCAATAGGAATACAGAGACCTACATTGCAGCATATTTTGAGCGGAAGGAACGAACCCAGTCTGAAAATAGTGAAATGCATTCACAGCACATTTCCGGACATTGACCTTGACTGGCTTCTTACAGGAACAGGCAATCCCAGAAAAAGCGCCGTTCTGCCGGACAGTCATGATTATCCCCTGTTTTCAGGCACTGACAGCGCATTTTTCCAGCCTGCAGCCGGGAACGTATCCGAATTTTCAAATGTCAGAAAGGAAACAAAGCCGTCAAAACGCACTAAAAGCGCTGACAATAAGGATGTTGATGCGCAAAATACCGCCAGTCAGCAATGCGTTTCAAAACATATAAAAGAGGTGGTGGTTTTCTTTGAAGACGGCACATATCAAAAATTCCAGCCTGAATTAAAAAAATAATACCGAATTTTTGTTTTTTTAATTTTTGCATATATCTTTGCTAGCAGTTGGATACATAAAAAAACTGCAACATTATGAAGAACTGTTTTTCCATATTTCTTACAGCGGCAATATTTGCTGCCAGTATGGTCGGGTGCAAATCATCAAAAAACATTGAAAGTTCCACACAAAAGGAAATTGCTAACACTATCCTGATCAAACAGACATCATCAAACATTGAAGACAACATAATCACTGCCAAATATGACAACGGGACCACTCTGTACTATAGGATTCTGGACAATTTCGGCAATGTGAGCGTTACATGGGACCGTACAAACGGCCGCAAGTCCTTTGATGACGGAGTCAGTTCATACAAAGGAAAGATTGACATACCATCATTCGTGTACACAGGTGACAACGGAGAATTCGTGTTCCGCGTAATGGAAATTGACGAAAACGCATTCTACGGCTGTGACAGGATCACATCCGTATCAGTTCCGTTCAGCATTGTACGTATACTGCCCAATGCCTTCAAGGGCTGCACCGGTATAGAAAAGTACAATGTCAACCAGGACAACCAGACATACAGGGATATTGACGGAGTCCTGTTCAGCCGTGACAGCACAATGCTGATTGACTATCCTTCAAAGAAGAATGCAGCTGAATACCTGGTGCCCCAAACGGTATCGTACATATGCACCAGCGCATTCATGGGCAACACTTTCCTCAAGAAGGTGTCAATAGGAAATTTCTGTACAGCTATAAGCGATTTCGCTTTCATGGGTTGCACAGCTCTCAAGGAAGTTGAACTTGGAAACCACGTGCGTATAATAGGAGCACAGGCTTTCAAGAACTGCAGCAGTCTGGAGATAATCAACGCCCGCGGCATTTTCCCGGCACACAACAGTCCTACCGTATTTGACGATGCAACAAAGCAGAACTGCAAACTGTACGTACCCAAAGGACAGATGCAGAATTACAAAAGACGTCTTGAATGGGGCGATTTCAAAAATATGCAGGAATACTGATCTGATTATATAACCAATTAACAGAGAATTATCTGAAGGACTATTTTAGGGAAGGGCCCGGCCTTGTGAAAGGTCGGGCTTTTTGTGTGCTGCAGCGGCAGGGATAATGAGCCTTTTTCATTACCTTTGTGGAAATTTCACCTATATGAAAAAATACCAGTATGACCTGAGGGTTGCCGACAATGTCAAAGTAGGCACGAATACAGTTCTGCTGACTCTGTCATTTGACGGAAAGACATTCCCCGATATTGTTGCAGGCCAGTTTGCAGAACTTCAGGCACCGTCGGACAAGGTGCTGCTCAGGCGGCCCATATCGATACATGACGCCGATCCGGACAACGGACTGGTTTCGTTCCTCATTCAGATTGTAGGAGAAGGCAGCCGCAGTCTGGCCCAGGCTGCAATAGGACAGACAGTCAATGCAGTCCTTCCGCTGGGCAACGGCTTTTCATACCTTACCGCCCACAGCGTAAGACCGTTGCTGATTGGAGGCGGAGTTGGAGTTGCTCCGCTACTGCTTCTTGGCCGCAGACTGAGTGAATATGGCGTAAGGCCCACATTCCTATTCGGAGCAAGGAACGCAGGCGCACTTGTACGTCTGGACGAATTCAGCCGATACGGCAACATATTTGTCACGACTGAAGACGGCAGCGCCGGTGAAAAAGGCTTTGTCACCGGCCACAGTCTGCTCTTGGACAGCGAATGCTTTGACCGCATATACTCATGCGGTCCCACACCCATGATGAAAGCCGTGGCAAAATGGGCCATGGAGCATGAAACGCCATGTGAAGTGTCCCTGGAACACAAAATGGCATGTGGAATAGGCGCCTGCCTGTGCTGTGTTGAAGATACGGCCGATGAGGGCAATGTGTGTGTATGTAAAGATGGTCCAGTATTTCCAATAGAGAGACTGAAATGGCTTCATTAAAGACAAGAATAGGTTCACTTGAACTTGAAAATCCGGTAATGACCGCCAGCGGCACATTCGGCTATGGAACGGAATATGCTGATTTCATGGACATAAGCCGTCTTGGAGCAATCATTGTAAAAGGCACCACGCTTCACAGGCGTGAAGGCAATCCGTACCCGCGCATGGCGGAAACGCCGCAGGGCATGCTGAATGCCGTAGGCCTGCAGAACAAAGGGGTCGATTATTTCGTTGATCACATATATCCTGAAACGCAGAAAATAGGCTGTCCTATAATTGTCAACGTATCAGGTTCATGCATAGATGATTATGTCGAAACTGCCGGTATAATAAACACTCTTGACGGCATTCCGGCCATAGAACTGAACATAAGCTGTCCCAATGTACGTCAGGGCGGAATGGCATTCGGCGTAAATCCCGAAAGCGCCGCACAGGTGGTGTCAGCTGTAAGGAAAGCATATGACAGGACACTGATTGTAAAGCTTTCACCAAATGTAACTGACATCACGCAGATAGCAAAGGCCGTTGAAGGGGCGGGTGCTGACAGCGTTTCGCTGATAAACACCATGCTGGGCATGGCCATCAATGCTGAAACCCGCCGTCCTGTCCTTTCGACCATAACCGGCGGCATGAGCGGTCCGGCAGTCAAACCCGTTGCGCTGCGTATGGTCTGGCAGGTGGCCAAGGCTGTCAGCATACCGGTGATAGGACTTGGCGGCATATGCTGTGCGACCGATGCCATTGAATTCCTGCTGGCAGGAGCAAGTGCCATAGAGATTGGCACCGCGAATTTCATAGACCCGTCAGTTTCAGAGAAAGTGATTGACGGCATAAACGAATATCTGGACCGTCATGGCTTTGAAAGTGTTCAGGATATTGTTGGAGGCCTTATAACTGACTGACCGTATGAGAATTGACATTCTGACAGTCTTTCCTGAAATGCTTGAGGGCTTCTTTGACTGCTCGATGATGGCCCGCGCCCGCAAAGCCGGTCTTGCAGAAATACACCTGCATGACATAAGGGACTACACAGTTGACAAGCATCACAAGACCGATGATTACCCGTTCGGGGGCTGTGCCGGCCTTGTAATGAAAATTGAACCCATTGACCGCCTGATAACTGACCTGAAGTCACAGCGTGACTATGACGACATCATTTATACGTCACCTGACGGGGAGCAGTTCAACCAGCACATTGCCAACACAATGTCCCTGCAGGAAAACCTTATCATACTGTGCGGACACTATAAGGGCATTGACTACCGCATACGCGAACACCTGATAACCCGTGAAATAAGCATTGGAGACTATGTGCTTACCGGAGGCGAGCTTGCTGCAGCGGTCATGACTGACGCTGTTGTAAGGCTTATTCCCGGAGTCCTGTCCGACGAACAGTCTGCACTTTCGGACTGTTTTCAGGATGACCTGCTGGCACCGCCTGTATACACCCGTCCGGCCGAATACAAGGGCTGGAGGGTGCCCGATGTACTTCTTTCAGGCAATGACGCCCTGATTGACCAGTGGGAGTTCCAACAGTCAATTGAACGTACTAAAAGGCTCAGACCGGACCTTCTGAAAGACTGACATGGAAGAGGACAGGATATTGGAACTTAGAAGGCTGCTGCACAGATACAACAACCTGTACTATGTGCAGAACGCGCCTGTGGTATCGGACTTTGAATTCGATTCGCTCATGCGGGAGCTTCAGGATCTTGAATCGCGGCATCCCGACATGTTCGACGCCAGTTCACCCACGCAGAGGGTAGGCAGTGATCTGAACCGCAGTTTCAGCCAGTCTGAGCACCAGTACCCCATGCTGTCGCTGGACAACACCTATAACGCGCAGGAAGTGCGTGAATTCTTTGAACGCGTGGCCGGGCTGCTGAACGAACCTTTTGAGATATGCTGCGAACTGAAATATGACGGTCTGTCAATATCACTGATCTATGAGGACGGCGTGCTGACAAAGGCTGTCACACGCGGCGACGGCGTAAAGGGTGATATTGTCACAGACAATGTCCGGACAATCCGATGCATACCGCTGCGGCTTGATCCGGCCGGCGGCTGGCCGCGCAAATTCGAAATTCGCGGCGAAGTGCTCATGCCATGGACAAGTTTTGAAAAACTGAACGCCGAACGTGAAGAACTTGAGGAACCGCTGTTCGCCAATCCCAGGAATGCCGCATCGGGAACGCTCAAGCTCCAGAATCCCAAGGAAGTGTCACGCCGCCAGCTGGACAGCTACCTTTATTACCTTCTGGGTGAACAGCTTCCTGCCGACGGCCATTATGAGAACATGATGGAGGCGCAGAAATGGGGGTTCAAAGTATCGGACCACATGAAGAAATGCAGCACTTTCCAGGAAGTGCTTGACTATATAAACTACTGGGACACTGAAAGGAAGAACCTGCCGGTGGCCACTGACGGCATTGTGCTCAAAGTCAATTCTCTGCGCCAGCAGCGCAATCTGGGTTTCAAGGCCAAGTCGCCGCGCTGGGCAATTGCCTACAAGTTCCAGGCCGAACGTGCGCTGACGCGTCTTGACAGCGTGTCTTTCCAGGTTGGACGCACAGGTGCTGTCACACCTGTAGCCAATCTTGAACCGGTACAGCTGTCCGGAACAGTCGTAAGACGCGCCACACTGCACAATGCCGATATCATTAAGGGACTGGACCTGCACATTGGTGACATGGTCTACGTGGAAAAGGGCGGTGAGATAATCCCCAAGATTACGGAGGTTGACATGGAAAGCCGCGGCATTCTTCTTGGCGATGCCGTACAGTTTGCCGCTGTCTGTCCCGAATGCGGGGCCAGACTGGTCCGATACCCGGGTGAAGCCGCACATTACTGTCCCAACACCGGCAGTTGTCCCCCGCAGCTGAAAGGCCGCATAGAGCATTTCGTAAGCCGCAAGGCCATGAACATAGACGGTCTGGGACCTGAAATAATAAACCAGTTCTTCCAGGCCGGAATGATACGTGACATAGCTGACCTGTACAGTCTCAGCGCTCGTGACATAGCTCGTCAGGAGGGTCTTGGAGAGAAATCGGCTGTAAGTATACTTCGCAGTATTGAGAATTCCCTTCAGGTACCGTTCGAAAGGGTGCTGTTCGCAGTTGGAATACGTTTCGTTGGCGAAACTGTGGCAAAAATACTTGCGAAAGCCTTCAAATCAATGGATGCTCTAAAAAAAGCCACTGTCGAGGAACTCACTCAAGTCAATGAGATAGGAGACAGGATTGCACAGAGCATTGTAAGTTTCTTTGCTGATGAAAAGAACTGTACGCTTGTGCAGCGGCTCAGTGACATCGGACTTAAAATGGAGATTGAAGACAGTGCAACGGATGGTGGAAGCGACCGTCTTGCCGGCAAGACTGTTGTCATAAGCGGCGTATTCAACCACCATTCACGTGACGAATACAAACAGCTCATTGAAAAGCACGGCGGCAAGAACACAGGCAGCATTTCGGCAAAGACTTCATTCATCCTTGCCGGCCAGAACATGGGACCCTCAAAGCTTGAGAAGGCCCGTGAACTGGGCGTGCCTTTAATGAGTGAAAATGAATTTCTTGAATTAATTGATGAAAAACCGACAATAACAGATGAACCTCTCTTGCTCTTTTAAATTCGGCGGACTGGGCGTGGCTCTTGTCACACCGTTCATGCCTGACGGACAGATTGACTGGACCGCCCTTGAAAGAATCGTGGAAAACCTTATCGGAAAAGGAGCTGACTATCTTTGCGTTCTGGGAACGACGGCTGAAACGCCCACACTCAGCCAGCAGGAACGCATGGACGTGCTCAGGTTTGTGATAAAGTGCAATGGCGGCCGCCTGCCGGTTCTGGCCGGCTGCAGCAGCAACTGCACATATACCGCCGTGGAACAGACAAGGCTGTTCTGCATTGACGGGGTTGACGCTATCCTGACATGCGTTCCGTTTTACAACAAACCGTCCCAGGAAGGTGTCTACAGGCATTTCAAGGCCATTGCTCAGGCCAGTGAAAAGCCCCTGGTGCTCTATAACGTACCCGGACGCACCGGTATCAACATGACAGCTGCAACAACCCTGCGTCTGGCACGTGAATTCAGCAACATAATAGGAATAAAGGAGGCATCGGGCAAGATGGACCAGATCAAGGAACTTATTGATGGTGCACCTTCAACGTTCCATGTCATTTCAGGTGATGACAGTCTGGCACTGGAATCCATGCGCATGGGTGCTGCCGGAGTCATTTCTGTCATAGGCAACGCCATACCCGCAACATTCTCCAGACTCATACACAGCCGGTCCGATGCGTTGCAGCAGCAGCTTCAGCCTCTCTACGGCCTGCTGTTCAAGGAAGGCAACCCCAGCGGAGTCAAGGCCCTGATGGCCAGCCGCGGCATGCTCCATAACGTACTGAGACTGCCCATGGTCCCTGTCAGCGACGGACTGAACAGGGAAATTGTTGAAGGATTCGCCGGCATTACCGAATGAGAAAGGGCTGGGGACTGATACTTGCCGCCATGGCATTCCTGCCTTCCTGCCGGCAGGCGCAGACCGCGCAGAGTGAACCGGAGACCGTTACACAGGCTGTTCCTGAACCCGTGTACCGGTGGGGGCTGTGCATTGACAGTCTGGACATTATGGACGGCGTGATACAGAAGAACGAACTTCTTTCACACATTCTGGGCCGCCAGGGTGTATCGGCCCAGACCGTACATTATGTCAGCCAGGCCGCTGAGGAAAGCTGGAGCGTACGCAGGATTCAGGCTGGACGGCCTTATCACATACTGCTCAGGGATTCCGTTCCGCAGTATTTCGTATATGACATAAATGCTGTCAGTTACGCAGTCTATTCGCTGCAGGACAGCATATTCGCATACACCGGAACAATACCGACCGACACGGTGACCGACTTTGTATGCGGCACCGTCCAGTCATCGCTTTGGAACGCCATGATTGAAAAGGGGGCTCCAGCTGATCTGGCCGCCGGTCTTGCTGACCTGTATTCGTGGACCATTGACTTTTTCGGAATACAGCGCGGCGATTCGTTTGTCGTGGCTTACCAGGAAGTGTATGCTGACAGTGTACGCGTTGCGACCGGCAACATACTGGCATCGGATTTCATAACATCAGGCAAGGACCATTACGCATTCCGCTACGTCTACCATAACGAACGCGGCGAATATTTCGATGAGAACGGCACCAGCCTGCGGCGCGCGTTCCTGAAGGCGCCGCTCAGCTACACCAGAATAAGTTCCAAGTTCAGCAACGCACGCGTCCACCCGGTGACAAAGGTGGTGCGCGCGCATCACGGAGTCGATTATGCCGCACCGGCCGGCACACCGGTCTATTCAGTGGGTGACGGCGTGGTCATTACCAAGGCCTGGGACAGCAAGGGTGGGGGCAACTACCTGAAAATAAAGCACAATTCCACCTATACGACTGAATATATGCATCTCAAGGGCTTTGCCAAGGGCATAGCAACAGGCAAGCATGTGTCACAGGGTGAACTTATAGGCTACGTGGGTGCCACAGGTGTCGCCACCGGGCCGCATCTGGACTACCGCGTATTCAAGAACGGTACGGCCATCAACCCCCTGAACATGGACCTGCCGGCCGTTGACCCCATTGCTGAAGCTGACATGCCGGCGTACCTGGAAGCCATTGCACCCTACATGCAGATGCTGCTCAGTGGGGACAGTCCCTCGCACAGTGGGGACAGTCCCTCGCACAGTGGGGACAGTCCCTATTGAACAAACAAATTAAATTTCATAAAAGCTATGTTAATCGCACTTTTGGCCATTGTGGCAGTTGTAGTAATCTACTATTTTTCAGTCAACAACCGTGAAGTCGCCCTGCGCAAGGAGTCCGATGCCCAGCGCGGCAAGATTGAAACCGTCCATGACACCATGTGGAAGACCCTCAAGCAGGAGGCCGGTGTCACCGAACAGTACCGTGAGGCTTTTGAAAAGATCTATCCGGAACTGATTTCCGGCAGGTATTCAGGCGACAAGGACCCGCTGCTCAAGATGATCACCGAATCCAATCCTGAATTCGACACATCACTCTACAAGCATCTCATGCAGTCCATCGATGTACAGCGCGCACAGTTCCAGCAGTCACAGGAACGTATGCTTGACATCATCAGAGAGCACTCCACACTGCTTGAGACCATACCTGCAAAGTGGTTTCTGGGAAGCAGGCCCCAGATCCAGTACACCGTCATATCATCGACATTGTCCAAGGAGACCATGCGCACAGGCATTGACGACACTGTAGATCTCTTCAAATGACAGCACTGCGGGCCGTAGGTTTCGTTCTGCCGGCTACCGCCGTGGCAGCCGCCTTTTACATTCATCCCCAGGCCGATGTATGGTACCTGTACCTGATAGCCCTTGCCGTCAGTGAGACTGCCGTATATTTCCTGTTCGAAGGCATAAACCGTGACGTGGAGTTCCTGAGCGGCTATTACACTGAGGTTCGACATTACTTTCCATGGGTTGAGCGCGTGACCACCACGAGAACTGTCAGCGACGGCAGGGGAAACACCAGGACAGTCACTGAAACGCATTACGTGCATCATCCGGATTCATGGTCGGCCATGCTGAACACCGGGGTTGAAATAGGGCTTGACGAATCGCAGTTCGCACAATGCACTGCACTTTGGAACACCGGGCTTTCCCGTTTCCCCATGGTTCACGTGAATCAGGTGAGCGGCGGGGGCGGGGAGTCATCGGCCTGGGACAACAGGCGTGAAAGCATGCAGACAGCCACCTACAAGCACCGCTACAAGAACTACATCCAGGATACCAATTCCATTTTCAACCCCGAACGGGTGACTAAGGACGAAGCCAAGGAGGAAGGGCTGGTTCCTTATCCGAAAATCATTGACAACACCCAGTCTCCGCTGTGCTGTTCTGCGGGCCTTGGTTACAGTTTCTCCGCCAGTGACCAGATGCTGTTCCGCCGCCTTAACGCCACTCTTGGCCAGAAACACCAGGTGCATTTCTTCGTGCTGCTGTTCCCCGCATCGAAAGGAATAGGCATCAGTCTGCGCCAGCGCCAGTACTGGGAGGGCGGCAACAAGAACGAATTCAACATATGTCTTGGTGTGGAGCAGGGTGAGTCCGATGATACCTGGACAGTCACCTGGTGCAAGCCGTTCTCGTGGATGGATGCGCCCACGCTTGAGGTCGCCACGCAGGACTGGTTCATTTCACACCCCACTCTTGACTTTCCCGCACTGGCCGCTTTCCTTGAAGAGAACATAGGGCTGTGGGAACGCAAGCAGTTCAGTGACTTCAAGTACCTTTCGCGTCACCTTTCGTCCGGAAAGTCACTGCTGTTCATCTTCATCACGCTGTGCATCTGCGCGGCATGCATGTACCTGCTGCTGCAGTGACCAGTGTCTGATGGGGACAGTCCCTGGCTAATGGGGACTGTCCCCATTAGCCAGGGACTGTCCCCATTGCGCATCATTCGCCTTCTTTCACATACAGGACTTTCAGGCCGTTCTTCTTTTTGAGAACCTCCTTGACAGCATCCATTTCCCCACGGGAATTGAGGATATTGATGGATTCGCGCTTGCCGGTCATGAGATTGTCAATTAACTGGTCAAGCATATTGGTTGAGGAATAAACTACATGTTCGTCCTGTTTCGGATTTCTTAACAGTACCTGGATGGAATTGTTTTCCTTATTGTATGTCAGAGTGATTGTACGGAATCCGTCTTCACTCTCCAGCCTGAAATTGACCGGGATGGTATATTTCACGCGGACAGCCTCACCGTCCTGGGTTCCGGGTGTCCACTTGGGCATTTGGGAAACTACTCTAATGGCTTCGTCATCCAGCAATTTGTCTACAGATTTGACTACTTTCGCTTCTGAAATGCTGCCATCCTTTTCGACAACGAATTCAACCAATACGCGCCCTTGAATATTCTTGTCCCTGGCCTCCTGCGGGTAGCGGATTGTAGTTCTGAGATATTCCAGCAGACCCATTGTGCCGCCGGAGAATTCCGGCATCTGTTCAACAGTCATAAATACGTCATCATCGGACTGAGCAGCATCGTCGCCTCCCAGCATAACTTGTTTCATGACTATGTTGATCTCCTTATGGGTGATTGGCTGCAAGACTGACTCATAACCGATGTATGAGATCTGCAGGTTATGTCCTTCGCCGGCCAGCTTGAACGAGTATTCGCCTTCGGGACCGGTGGTTGCGGTCGTGATAATTCTGCCGTCTGTGTCAACTTCCTGCAGTATTGCCATCATGAGAGGTCCTTCACTGTCTCTGACTGTGCCGGTAATGGTGTCTCCGGCCTTCGGGGCATGGCTGCGTGCCTTTCCTGTAGTGCCGCAGGCAATGAGCGTTACTGCAATTACCGGAATCACTGCAAGCAGGTAAAGCATACGCCGTTTCAAAGTTTTTTCTTTCTTCATCATAATGATACGTTGTTTAATGTTCAAATTGAAAGAACTTGCCAGCGCATAGGCCTCTGCACCAACGGTTCTCATTATCAAAAGTCTCTGGTAATCCTTTTCTGTAATGCCGTAACGGTTGATCACTTCGTCATCGGCCTCATATTCGTGGACTATCTTGATTTCTTTCATTATAAGCCAGCACACGGGGTTGACAATGGTGCAGGCAAGCAGGAAAACCAGGTCAAAGTAATGGCCCAGTCTGATGTGGGACAGTTCGTGGCGCATGCTGGCGCGGCGGGCAAAGCCGTCCTCACAGTTTGAGATTACTATGCAGTTCATCCAGCTGAACGGGCCGTACTGCTCGTCATGGCTCACCACGCGTATGTGGCCCAGGCGGTGGACGGTCTTGCCCTTCAGGAAACGGGCGGTCCTGATGATTGAGCGTGTCCAGCCGGTCAGCAGCACAATGACGTAAATGGCCCAGCAGCTTGTCAGAATCCATGCCCAGACGGAGTCCGATGCAGACGTACCGGCCGGTATGGCATCGGCCCCGTCATAGATGGTCACTTCCTGAAGCGTCTGCGCGAACGTGGTGTCATGGATAGTGACAACCTGCGTTTCAGGTACGGTAAGGTGGAGTAGCGGAAGGAGTGCTGACAGCACGGTGGCGATGAGCAGGTAGCAACGGTTGAAACGGTGCAGGGTGGTGCCGCTGAAACATATCTTGTAGACTGCCAGGAACAGCAGCAGGGCCAGCGCCCATTCAATTATATAAAGTACTGTGTTTCCCATATCATTTGCCTTCTACTATACGGATCAGTTCCTTCAGTTCGTCAATGCTGACTTCCTGCTGTTCAACCAGACAGGATATGAAATCCATGTATGATCCGGCAAACAGTTTGTTCACATTTTCGCGGTTCAGCTTTTCGGCGTACTTTTCCCTGGTCACGGCCGCCTCATACAGGAAGAACCGTGTTCCAAGTTCCCTGTGACTTATCATGCCGGCGGTCTCGAGCCTGCGCACAAAGGTCGATACTGTATTGAAGTGAGGCTGGGGTTCAGGCAACCTGTCAACTATGTCACGCATTGAAAGTGCTCCGTTTTCCCAAAGCACATTCATGATTTCCATTTCCTTGTCAGTAAGCTTTTTCATACTGTGTCCGTTTGTTTCCGATGCAAATAAACTACATATTGTAATTACCACCAAACGTTTTGACGTTTATTTGGTAATTAGTTGTAGTTATTTGCACATGGAAGTCCGGACTTCAGTTTCAGCAAAGGAACCGGTTTGCAGTCCTATATCCTAACCAGGCCATGGCAATGCACACCAGAACGGTTGAAACGGCATATACTGCGGCCATTCCTATCTTACCGTCCTGGATCATCCTTACGTTCTGCATGGAGAACGTTGAAAAGGTTGTAAAGCCGCCGCAAAGACCGACCGTCAGAAGCAGCTGCAGAGAGTCCCTGCTGCATCCGCTCAGAACACCTATCAGGAACGAACCCAGAATGTTCACTGTAAAAGTGGTGATGTTGCCGGAAATGTGCAGCGTCATTCCCAGCAGTGTGACCCCGTAACGGAGCATGCTTCCTACAGCACCGCCTAATCCCACAACAAGAAAGCTTACAATTTTTTCCATAATGACTGATAACAGCGCGAATATACCTTTTTTCCGGCTGAATAAATGGCTGAATTCCAAATATGACAGTCCTATCATCAGGGAAAAGGACAAATTACCGCATGCCGATATGCAATCAACCGATTATTGCTTATATTTGTGACTGACTACTAACCACTAAACAGATTCTTATGAAAAAGACTTTTCTTTCCATCATGTCCTTCATGATGCTCGCTGCTGTCCCGGCATTGGCACAGCAACAGAGAAACTCTTCAGTCCCATCATTCACCGATGCTGTGGAGGACTTCAAGCCCAACCTGACAAACCAGCCCGGCAAACAGTATCCCATGGTCAACTCCCAAGGTGCCGTCCGTGTGCAGCTTCGCGCTCCAGGTGCCACATCGGTCCAGCTGGACCTGGGCCGCCGCTATGAAATGACCAAGGATGAGAACGGTGTATGGACCGGAACATCGGCTCCACAGGATGTAGGTTTCCATTATTATCAGCTTATTGTGGACGGTACGGCCATGCCTGATCCCGGCACTGTGTCATTCTTCGGAGCAGGCCGATGGGGCAGCGGCATAGAGATTCCATCGGACGATATGGATTTCTGGCAGATCAAGGATGTGCCCCAGGGGTCAATTGTGGAGAAATACTACTGGTCAAAGTGCACCGAAAGCATGCGTCACTGCTATGTCTACCTGCCGAACGAATATGACAAGAATCCAGGCAAGAAATATCCTGTGCTTTATCTGCAGCACGGTAACGCTGAAAATGAGTACGGATGGTCAGTTCAGGGCCACACAGGTCAGATCATGGATAATCTGATTGCCCAGAAGAAGGCTGTTCCGTTCATCATCGTCATGGATTACGGTCAGGGACAGAACATTCATCTGGTTGGACAATACGCTCCGCAACCCCAGCAGGGCGGAAACCGCGGCGGCAGCAACGATGCCTTCCAGGTTGTCCTCATGAACGACATCATCCCCATGATCGAGAAGGAGTTCCGTGTATATACCGATGCCGCACATCGCGGTATGGCCGGTCTGTCAATGGGTGGCGGTCAGACAAGACGCATCACTCTGGCCAACCCCACCAAGTTCGGTTATGTGGGAATGTTCAGCGGCGGCACAATCAGCCCTGAAGACGTTCAGGGGGCCGACGGATTCCAGCAGACAGCAAAACTGGTATTCATGAGCTCAGGCAGCAAGGAGAACCCCCGTGTCATGGAAGCTGCAGAATCACTCAACAAGATGGGTGTGAAAGCTGTAGGTTACATATCGGAAGGCACAGCCCACGAATGGCACACATGGCGCCGCAGCCTTTATCAGTTCGCACAGCTGATATTCAAATGACCTGCCGGTTCCGGCAAGGAACCTGATTGCAGACAGTCAGCATGCGGCCTGTACCATCATCGGGCCGCATGCTTTTTTATGGGGACGATATGCGCGATTACGCCAAATCCCTTGTAAATAATTGATATCCGGCAATCAAACGTTATTTACGAACTTCCGGATGTATTCTGTCAATCCAAGTTTCTGATATTAACATTCATCAGACAAGACTTTTCAAGAAAAATACTATATATTTGCGCAATCAGACAAGACACCAGAAATATGAAGACCAGCCGCATTTACATAACCCTTTGCGCCCTGATTGCGTGCGCAGCCACATCGGCACAGGACACCGCACTTCTGCCCACACGCAGCAACAGTGCATTTGAAAACATGAAAGGCAATGTCGCTTCAGTCACCGACAACACCTATCAGTTGCAGGTACGTGCATTCGTTCATGTATTAGGCGGAGTAAGGACGGAAGGAAAAGACACTGTATCATTCGGAATAAGTTCCCGAAGGATATTTCAGTTCAATGAGCAGGGCCAGCAGGTTGAACGCCTTATTCTCACACCGGTCGGTCCAATAAGCGGTGCAATAAGCAGTGGTTTATCGTTAAACGGCCCCAATATTGTAGAAGTCATAAATGGGCGTACCTTAGACGAGAATTCTGTGTCGAGCAGGACATTATGGTTTTATGATGACCATGGGCAGAATTCGGGATGCAGCGTCTACAGCGGTACCGGAGGGCATGACGAAACCATGGATTTTGAACAGTATTACAATCAGGAATACACTGATGAGGGCTGGCTGACCAAGAAGTCAGGCAGCACGTATTTCCGTACCGGCAGCCGCGTGGACAGCATCCTGTATTCGGACGGCAGCATGGAAACCTGGGAATATCTGGATGACAACGGCAGCCACAGGATAAGGCAGACCGGCGAGGAATTCTACTATGACGATGCACACAGGCTTGTCAGATACGTGAATAGCGAAGGCGTCGAACTGATAACTCAGTACAACGAACATGGCGACATGATTTACAATGACGAAGACCGTTCTCCGTCCGTCCGCAGCACACGCTACGACAATTACGAGTACGATGAACACGGCAACTGGATTTACCGGACCACATCATACAAGGATGATGACGGAGAGTGGAATCTGACTCTGGAGTCATTCCGCGAAATAGAGTACCGCACCGACTCACCTGAATCCGTGAATTCAAACGCCGTTCCGGCCAAGAGTCGTGACTGATGGATACCGTATGAAGAAGTTCACTGTCATTTGTCTGGCCATTCTTGCAGCCTGTTGCCAGTCCTGCACGCCAAAGGACGGCGACTGGGATCCCATCAGACTTTCCAAATCTGAAATATCATTCGGAACGGAAGGAGGGACCTGTACGGTTGAAGCCAAAAATTATAAAAGCTGGTGGATAAACGATATCCGTGTAACTGGAACAAACACATATTATTTTCCTGAACCTGGAGACAACAGGAAGGTTGCCGGTGAAGGCATAAGCGCAATGATAGGAACGGAAGAGAACACGGTTGTCATTACTGTCAGCCCATCACCGGACAGACACGACTGGACTGTCGAAATGGAAGCCGGCGATGCATTCACGTCTATCCGCATAAGACAGAACTGAAATTTTCCATACGAACGGTCTTTTATTGCAAATACCCGCAGAATATGAGTGAGGTTATTTGAGAATGATGACCATCATTCACCAATAATGCCAGTATTGCATGGAACAGTGAATAATAAAGTCTGTTTGCCACAAATTCCTACATGCCGTTATCAGCCAACATCGGAATCATAGCAAACGTTTTTGAAGCTTTGTCAAACACTCAAGCCAAGGTCTACATATTCGTGAGTCTGCTGCAAGGGTTCATTGCTATCAGTACCAGTCTGGGCCGTTGCTGCTGTGAATGTGCAACATAGAAAAGCGAGGATTGACAGAGTTCTGTTCATACGTTTGAATTAGCATTATTCGCAAATGTAATAAAAGTAACACTGAAATTATATATTTTTGCCTAACATTTGACCAGCCTTTCAATTGAACGGTATCCTGTATGATCAAACGTCACTTCAACGCAACAAACAACACTGACCATATGAAAAAGAAAACCTGGAGTCTGATGCTTGCCGCTTTCATGTTATCCGGCTGTATAAGTTTTGAAGACAGCAGCATAGATTTTAAGAACGGCCTGAAAAAAGATATCAGGCTGGCCTCTGACGGAGTCCGGATTCCATTGGGCAATCTGGAGAAATACACTCTTGACTCTCTCATCAAGCTTGATGAAAATGACCCTGATGCCATAATAAAGAAATTGGATAACGGCATCTATGGAATCAATATCAAGGAAGACATAGAAGATGTCACCATCGATATTGATGAGGTCGTAATATCAGTCGCAGATCCTAAAATAGATCCGATAACCGCCGACTTCGAGAATCCCACCCCTGAAAAGGTTGTAATAGACACTGTAAGCCGTAGTGCCAGCTACTCAGCCGATTTGATTGACCTTGACGGACTCAACGCATGTCTGCCTACAATAGCCAGGAAACAGGTAAACGAGAAACTTACAGTCCGTGGCATCCCGGATACCCTGCGCATACCATTCAAGCAGACAATCGGAGCCATAAATATCGATACGGTCATTAAGATAAAGACGCCTGCCATTACCGATAACGGAACCTTCTCGGATTTTAATCACAGGATACAGTTCAATTATAAAGGTATCAATATTGATCAGACAGTTACCATAAAAGGATCCGATTTCGCCATAACAGATACAGTGTTCAATGTCAAGGTACCGCTCACTACAATAGACTGTGACTTCCGGTACGATAAGTTGCCGGAACAGATTGACAGAATTGGAACCATTTATTTCGGCAGCACGGACTTTGACAGGGAAACCGGACAGCTCATAACATTGGACGTTGATCTCAGCCAGGTCGATGAAATGTTCCTGAATCCACGCTACAGAGTCAAGGAGTTGAATATTGAGTTCCCCGAAGAATTCGTTCTCAGGGCCGATCCGGAATACCGATTCGCCAGTGAAACCACAGTATCGGGCAACCGGTTCTCGCTCAGCATGAATGAGGGAAGCAAACTGGATGTCACATTCAAGGAGGGAACGAAACGTGTGGACAAGTCATCACCGACACAGCTTCCAATATCGTTCTATCTGCTGTGCATGAATCTCAATCAGGGAGCCATTGACGGCACATCAACCATCGATTACAGCGGTCAGGCCAGTTTCAGCATGGAATTTGAAATAGCAGGCCAGCCATGCCTGATAGGGGAAAAGGACCTTGACATGTCAATGGAAATAGACAAGAAGATCAATGTATCGGACCTTACGGCATCTACAAGGAAACAGGAATTTGAACTGGAGTCAGACAGATTCAACACGACTACCAGCGTAAGCGGACTGAAAGACATCAGTAAAATCAATTCCATTTCATTCAATCCCGAAAGCAGTTTCATATATATCAGCATATCCGGACTTGACATACATCCGTTTGAACTTGCTGACAACGACATCAACTCATATCTCAGTATCTATCTGCCCAAACTGTTCCAGCTGGGCAGCGAATGCAGGAATTCAAACGGGGACATAGTGGGTACGTGGACAGACATGGGTGAAAGACAGCTTATGACAGTCAGGCCTGAAGCGGTTCTGGGAGGTACGATTGCCATCCCAATTGCCGGAATCAACACATCGGACTGCATAATTGACAAGGATGGAATCCTGACGACCGATATTGAAGTGGAATATAACGGTAAGATTCTGATCAATCCGTTATCGGAAGTATCACCCAGGGACATACAGTCATTCGGTTCACAGAATGCTGAAATCAAGATATGGGGATCATTGTCCATAGACAATGCCGATGTGATCACATCGGTGATAACGACTGATCTTGAAAGCTGCACTGCGCTGGACATTGACGAATCGATTGACGACTGCGTACTTTCGGTCAGGGAGGTTGACTTCACCAAGCCGGCCAATGTTTCGGCAAGAATCGATTTCCAGGGCATTCCCAGTACCATTGAAAACATAAACATGAATGGCATTGTCATTGATTTCCCTGAATTCCTGTCCATTGACTATACAGGAAAAGATGAGAGAATCCGGTTTGACGGACATTCCCTTGTCATAGACGGACAGCTGGACAAGACCGAACTTGCAACCGGTGGAAAGGGATTCGTACTTGACGGACTTGCAATTGCAGGACTGGACTTCACCAACCCCCTCCGTACCGTGGAAAAGGATGGCGGAAAGAGAATCCGGATAAATGACAGCATAAGGATTTCCGGCAATGTGAGCATTGACAACCAGCAGGTAAACAGCAATGAACTGTCAGACATCAGAATATCCCCGACAATACATATTGAAGACATGAGGGTGGGGAACTTCCGGGGTATTGTATTCCCGGAGATTGAACCTGTAGATGAGACTGTCGAACTTGATCTGGGCGATGACCTTGACTTCATGGACAATGATGCCAACAGGCTGGTGCTCAGCAATCCCGAACTTACAATCAGTCTGAAGAACAATTTCGATGTCCCCGTCCTGATGGACCTGTCTCTCTCTTCAAAGAAGGCTGACGGCACATGGATCTGCCAGGAAATCACGCCCGACAACGGCACATTCATACTGCCCGGATGCCCTGTTGACAAGGATGAGCGGTCAACCACCATCATCATATCAAGGGATGACAGAAGCATGGCTGTATCGGGTGATACGTTATATGTTCAGATGAGTTCCCTGCCCGAACTCATGTCAAGCATCCCGGACAAGGTCCTCTTCAATCTCAATGCCAGAGCCGATACTTCATTGGCCGAAGGCAAGTACCATTCCGCTGACCTTAACCGCAAACTCAAGGTCACCGGAGGCTATGAGGTTAACATCCCGCTGACATTTGATGACCTGTACGTAGAATACACGGACACCATTGAAGACCTTGCCGGCAGTCTGGAAGACGTAATTGACATGGTATACGGCAATGTCAGTCTGGAGATAGGCGGCAATATCGAGAGCACAATCCCGTTTGGACTGACAGTAAGTGCAACAGCCATTGACAAAAACGGCAAAGCCATCAGTCAGGGAGTCATGATATCCGAATGCAGCATATTGCCGGGCAGAGACGGCAAGTCCGTAACATCGGCCATCAGACTGAATGCGACCATGTCTGAAGAAGCGATAAGGGCACTTGACGGATTTGTATTGACTGTAAGCTGCACTGCTGACCATACTGACGGCGGAGCATCACTCAACAGTAAGGGGTATATCCAGCCTAAGGATCTGTACCTGTATCTGCCACAGGGAATTGACATTGAACTTGATTCTGACAACTAAGACATTCGGTAACTGCTCAGGTACCCCAGCCATAGGCAATAACCTATGACATACGATAAGCA
>JAKSIS010000030.1 GCA_024398665.1 Bacteroidaceae bacterium | reverse complement strand
CGAAGATGTCTTTGGTCAAACAAAAAAAGAGGATGACTACTTTTTAGTCACCCCCGTTGAACAATTTACAGGGAAAGCAACCATTTCCAACAGGATTTCCGCAAGGACCTTGGGCTTTTTTTGACTAAAAATGTAAATTTTAGCCCTATATCACTGGTTTCAAACAACCTCTATTTGAAAAGATCATCCATTGTAATCACATTCCGTATATTGTCTGAATACATATTTTTCTGTAAACCGTATGTGGTGACAAGCACAGGTAGGACAGCACAACGTGTCTTTGTTTCTTCTCTGTAAGCTTCTATTCTGTTTCGTATTTTCAAATCTTCGCTCTTCTGGATGACGTATTCACCGGAGCTGAATTTCATCTCGCAGATATTGATGACCCTGTCAGCCCTTTCAATCAGAAGGTCTATCTGACAAGCCGGGTCGGACTCCGTACTGCGCCAGCTGAAATACTCAGTGCTGATGGCGCCTATGCCGATGGCCTCTTTAATTTCATCAATATGATACATGCAAGTCCTTTCAAATGCAAGACCATACCAGTTATTCTGCTCCGGTGTGTTCAGGTGGTGACTCCAATACTTTCTATCCGTTGTCTCCTTAAGGAGGAATGCATTGTGGAATACGGTGAAGAAATCCATAATCTGATATATGCCGCCGCTTTTCTTGAGTTTCCGGCCGGCCTTGTCCTTGATATGATACAATCGTATGAAATCGCATTTCTCAAGGTTGTCCAGATACTCGCTCAGATGACCATTATTCAGGACATCCTCATGGCTTATCAACTCTTCACGCGTAAGACCGATTTTATTCTTACACAACAATGCAATGATTTTGATGTAAGGTTCCGGGCTTTTGTACATGGAAAGGAAAAGGCGCTCGTACTCATTCCTCAACTCACCTTCCCTAGAGAAGAACAGTCTGTCCACCGCCTGACTTACACTCTCATTATCCTGTATCAAGCTAAGATAATACGGAACGCCGCCAAGTATTGAATATATCTGGAGAATGGAAAGCCTATCCCAAACCACACCATTGGACTTCAGGTAGGTTTCCGCTTCTTTCAGTGTGAAAGGATGAAGATGCAGTTCATGGGTCATTCTGTTGTGCAGGCCGCCATGACTGTCAACTATGTTCTTTATCATCCACGTCGTAGCGCTTCCACATACGATAAGCATGATTTCCGGATGCAAGGTGCACCATTCATTCCAGAAATTGCCGAACGCCTTCAGGAATCGTGAGTTGGGCGTATCGAAACACGGCAACTCATCTATAAAGAGGACGCACCGCCTGTTTTTGCGAATCTTCTTTTCCAGGCATTTGCGCAATTCCATAAACGCATCGTACCAGGACATTGAAGACTTCCCATTATACCCGATATTCCTTAAAGCATTATAGAATACAGATATCTCGTCCTCCTTGTCCCCTTCGACAACACCAGTCACATGGAAGAGGAACTTATCAGCGAATAATTGCTCCACGAGAAAGGTTTTACCTACTCGCCGTCTTCCATACAAAGCGATGAATTCCGGTTTACCTGATTTATAATATGCCTCAAGTCTGGCAATCTCATCTATTCTCCCAATTACATTCATATTCATTCAGGATAATCATACCGCGAAGATATGAAAAATGATATGAAAGACAGTATAGACCTTGGGCTTTTTTTGACTAAAAATGCAAATTTTAGCCCAAGGTCACAATAGCCATACTTTACCCAAGGTTATTATGTTTTTATTGGCACGTCAATTCCAAACGCATGATTATTTCACGAAAGCGGTGTTGACTTAGCGGAAGGTGTATTCGCCACCGTCCTCGGTCAGGATGCCTGCAAGCGTGCCTTTTCTGTAAACTGAAGCCTGTCGCATAGGTATCAATATTTGGGAGTGGCTGTTAAGGTATAGTTGAAGAGGTCCAGCAGCTGATTCACCTTGTCCATGCGTAGTGAAGGTTTGCCCTGCTCGAGGTTGCGAACGAAGTTGAGCCCCACCCCAGACTTTATGGCGAGTTCCTTCTGCGTCAGTCCATACTCCTTGCAGAGCTGCTTTACCGTATGTGATTACATCATTTCTAATATAATTTTATTGATTCAAAGTTCAACTATATCTTTTCTAATGTAGTTGAATGAAAACTTGTGTTGTGTAATGAAATTGACTACTTTTGCCAACATGAAACGATTTGGAGTGTCATTGGAGGACGAGCTGCTGGAGTCCCTTGACCAGTATGTCATAAGCGAAGGGTTTGCCAACCGTTCACAAGCCATCAGGTTCCTGGTCGAGAAGAATCTGGCTGAACACAAATGGCAGTGCAACCACATTGTGGCCGGCACCATATTCATAATTTATGACCAGAAACGGTCTGATATATGTGCAAAAATCTCCAGAATTCAGATTGAGAACCAAGGTCTGGTTCTATCGTCATCCCAGCATTATATCAATGAGGAGACTTGCCTGCATGTGGCCACTGTTATGGGTGAGGCCCGACAACTTACGGAACTGGCAGACAAGATGACAGCAATCAAAGGTATCCGGCATGGAAAGCTCCTTATGAGCAGAGCCGAATAGGCTCTTTTTTTTTTGCGCTATTCGTGTTACCTTTTTAATAATTCGTGCTACCTTTGTGTCGTTAACTTACAATCATGAAGAAATCAGTCGTATTTTCAGCAGCTTTGCTTTTCATTATGTCGGCAAACGCCGAACCGGTCAGTGACAGTATCCGTATCGATGAAGTGGTAATCACGGGATCACGTTCATCTGTCGACCCCCGACACCTGTCTCAGACAGTTTCTGTCATAGGTCGTGATGCCATTGAAGAGAGTAACCGTCTTTCAGTAATGCCTCTGCTTGCCGAGCAGGTTCCAGGCATGTTCGTCACTTCACGAAGCATGCTGGGTTACGGCGTTTCTACAGGTGCTGCAGGCAACATATCGATGCGTGGTCTTACCGGAAGTTCCGCACAGACTCTTGTGCTTATTGACGGTCATCCGCAATACGCAGGTATCTTTGGACATCCCATTGCCGATGTTGTGCAGGCTTCAATGATTGAGCGTGTTGAAGTACTGCGCGGACCGGCTTCAATCCTTTACGGTTCAAATGCCATGGGAGGAGTTGTAAACTTTGTGACAAGAAAGTTCGCTCAGGACGGAACACATACGAATGCACACATTGGTGCCGGTTCATTCGGAACGGTCGAGACGTCACTTGACAATACCACACGATACGGCAAGTTCAGCAGTACCGTTGCCGGTTCCTACAGTCGCACAGACGGTCACCGTGACAACATGAACTTCGAACAGTATGCCGGTTTTGCCAAGTTCGGATATGACATAAACAGCGCATGGAAGGTCTCGGCCGATGTTGATGTGACCCGTTTCAACGCTTCACAACCGGGACCGGACTACCAGCCGCTGGAAGATGCAGACCAGAAGATTACCCGCGGAATGGCATCGGCCATGATTGAAAACAATTATGAAAAGACTGGCGGTGCGGTGAGCGCATTCTACAACTGGGGCGACCACTGGATCAATGACGGATATAATCCCGGAACAGCCCCAAAGACTTTCCGCTTCACATCATTCGATGACATGTCAGGCATTTCCGCATGGCAGAGCGCCCAACTGTTTGAGGGCAACCGCACTACCGTCGGACTGGACTTTTACCGTTACGGCGGTGAAGCAAGGAACGATTCCTTGAACGGAAAACGTCAGGTGATTGCCAGTGAGCATGAGAATGAACTGGCCGCATATGTTGATTTCCGTCAGAATATAGGCTCCCTGCTGACCATAAATGCTGGTCTTCGTGCCGACCGTTATATGAGCAAGGGCACTGAATTCATTCCACAGGCAGGTCTGGCTTTCCATCTGCCGGCACAGGCTGAACTCAAACTGTCTGCAGGAAAGGGCTTCCGCTACCCGATCATCAGGGAAATGTACATGTTCCCGCCGCAGAACCCGAATCTGGAACCGGAATCAATGTGGAACTATGAAATGGCATTCTCACAGAACATTGCAAATCTAAAATACGGTATCAACCTGTTCTACATTGACGCAAAGAATCTGATTCTCACTCTGCCACGTCCCGACGGTCCCGGCAAGCTGAACCAGAACAGCGGACAGATGACCAACAAGGGCGTTGAAGCAATGATATCTTACCGCATTTCAAAGTCTGTCAACGTCAATGCAAACTACAGTCTGCTTGATATGGACACTCCTATTGTCGGGGCGCCAAAGCACAAGGCTTATGCCGGAGCATCATATGACAATAACGGCATTCACGTTGGCACCGGCCTGCAGTACATAAACGGCCTGTATTCCACAACTGAAAAGACCGAAGATTTTCTGCTCTGGAACATGCGCGCATCTTACCGCCTGAGCAGCATTCTGCAGTTGTGGGCCAACCTTGACAACATTCTTGGCACAAAGTACCAGATCAACGACGGCTACCCCATGCCCGGCTTCAACTTCATGGCCGGCGTGAATTTCAGTTTCTGAATACCATAGCCCGAAGTCAGGTTATTTATGCGGTGTTTTGTGATAACGGTCACATACTGCTACCACTTCAAAGTTAAGGGCATATAGGAAGTTGACCGACTGGACCTGTGTTTCCACCTTTCAATCCCTGCCGATTGAGAATGTAAACATCAGCCCATGAGGCAAGAACGTTGATGCCTTGACAGTACCGCCGTGGAATGCAATGGCGTTGCGGACTATTGACAGGCCAAGGCCGGAGCCTTCTGCCTTGTGGGAGTCTTCTGAAGATATACGGAAGAAACGTTCGAAAATGCGGTCAAGCTGGTCTTCTGCCACGCCTTTACCGTTGTCTGAGTATTGGAAGACAGCTTTTCCATCGGACTCACCTCTGTAACTCATGCTTATTGTCACGCCGCTGCCGGCATAACGGATTGTATTCTCAACGAAATTCTTGAAGATAGCATAAATCAGGGTGGCATTGCCGTTGACTGTGACATTTTCAGGAATTGTATTGTCAACTGTAATGTTCTGCCCTTTCAAAGCTTCAGAAAGTTCTTCTGTAACGTCATCGGTCATTTTCCGGATTACGACGGTCCCTTTAGACAGCAGTTCCGGAGCCTCTTCTATCTTGGTAATGAGAGAGATATCCCTTATGAGTTCGGAAAGTCTCAATGTCTGCAAATAAGCCTTTTCCATGAACAGTTCCTTCCTTTCCGCCGGCATATCAGGATTGTTAACCAGAGTTTCAAGATAGCCGCGTATACTGGTGACTGGGGTTCTAAGCTCATGAGCAATGTTGTTTGTCATCTGTTTCTTCTGGTTCTGCAGTTTCTGGTTGGTTTCACGATCCACTTCATCGTTAATGCGACGTGATATCAGAATGATGACCATGACCGTAGCAGCAAAAAGCAGGAGAATGGTGAACAACAGCATCCGATCAGGGTGCATGAAGCGCTTCTGATTGATTTCAAACGGTAATGCAGTACGAATAATGACGCCGTCATATCTGCGGGCATAGTAGATGTACTCAATACCCAGAGTCTCCGATTTGCGTATGGAGCAGCCGTCCTTGCCTTCAAGGCAGGCTGCAATCTCAGGTCTTGAAAGGTGGTTGCTCAGCGCATCCGCTGATTCAAATGAGTCATAGACCACATTGCCATTAAGTCCGATGACGGTCACGCGGATGCCGTCCGGCAGAAATGATGTGGTGCGGAAATAGTCATCGGTTCTGGATACGATGTCGGCATAGCCTTCAAGACGGGAAGACAGGATGGACTTCTTGTAGTTGTGCTCACTCATCAGTTCAACTCCCAGCATGATGGAAGCGAATGCGGAGAACGCCACGATTACCCAGATCCAGAGTTTCCTATTCATCGGTCTCAATGTAATAGCCGAATCCTGAACGATTCAGTATGATGTCCCTGTAAGGTCCAAGTTTTGAACGTATTCTTGTCATATGGACATCGACAGTACGGTCAAGAACATATGATGCATCCTTCCACAATTCCTTTATAATATCGGACCGCGAGAATGTCCTACCGCGGTTTGATGCCAGAAGAAACAGAATGTCATATTCCTTTCTTGAAAGCTGAACCGCTTCACCATTCACTGTTACGGTCTTGTTCTCAGGATCAATGACAATGCCGTCAATGACTATCGCTCTTACTGATGTCTCACTGTGGCTGGTTCTCTTCAGGACTGCTTTGACTCTGACAATGACTTCATTGATGGAGAACGGCTTACTGATATAATCGTCCCCACCCGCCGAGAATCCGGTCAGAAGGTCATTCTCCGCATTACGGGCTGTCAGGAAAATAATTGGAATACTGCAATGGTCTACCTTCCTTAATGTGTCAGCCAACTTGAAACCCGACATTCCTGGGAGCATGACATCCAGAAGAATCATGTCAAGAACGTTTCCATTACGTATTTCCGCAAGGGCACTTTCTGCTGTACCGCATTCCACCGTCTCATATCCGGCTGCGGAAAGATTGAAGGACAGAATCTCACGGATATCAGCCTCGTCATCAACTATCATCACTTTCATGATTGCAAAGTTAAAAGAATAAAGCACGATATAGAAATGCACGTTGTTAAGAATATGTTACAACCTGTTTCAATACGGTTAAAACATTGATAAATAGAGGAAATACGTAGCAAGTGAGGATGGTTATTTGAGTCCTGTTGACGAAATTTGCAATAAGAAATCTGATAAGAATGACGTTTTTTGATGTTGTAATGGTGCTGGGATGTCTGGCACTCTTGATGTTCGGCATGAAGACCATGAGCGAGGGCCTTCAGAAATTTGCCGGAGGTACGCTCAGAAAAGTGTTGGGTGCAATGACAACCAACAGGTTTGCAGGAGTTGCAACAGGTGCGGTGGTTACCGCCGCAGTCCAGTCCTCGACCGCAACCACACTGATGACGGTCAGTTTCGTGAATGCCGGGCTGCTTACGCTTGTTCAGGCCATTTCGGTCATCATGGGTGCCAACATAGGCACAACCTTCACAGCATGGATAATGGCGCTTTTCGGCTTCTCTGTCGACCTGTCGAAACTTTCATGGCTGCTATTCGCGTGCGCTATTCCATTTTTCTTTTCAAAATCCAGTTCCCGCAAGTCACTTGGCGAATTCATTTTCGGTTTCGCATTCATGTTCCTTGGCCTGATAACGCTCAGGGTGCACGCTTCGGACATGAACCTGCAGGACAATGCGGCAGTGGTGAACTTCTTCAAGGTTACGGGTGACTGGGGCTTCCTTTCCATCCTGCTCTACGTGGTCATAGGCGGCCTGCTCACGCTGTGCGTACAGTCATCGGCCGCAATCATGGCAATCACCATGATTCTGTGTTCGACAGGCGTACTGCCTATATACCAGGGCATTGCGCTGGTCATGGGTGAAAACATAGGTACAACCCTGACGTCGAACATTGCGGCCATGTCAGCCAACACGTCGGCACGCCGCGCGGCACTGGCCCACCTCACGTTCAACACGTTCGGCGTAATATGGGTGCTGTGCGTATTCAAACCGTTCGTACGCCTTATATGCAGCCTGTGGGGGGTCGATGCCGATGCCACGGACATGACGCCTGACATGAACATGAAACTGACCTACATACTGGCAACTTTCCATACGGCTTTCAATGTGATCAATACCGGCATACTCATCGGATTCATAAACAGGATAGAACAGTTCGTATGCCGCATGATTCCGAACAGGGAGGATGAGGAGGATTTCCGCCTCAAATTCATACATCAGGGCATCATGTCAACCAGCGAAATGTCCTTGTTCGAGGCCCAGAAGGAGACGGCCAACTTTGCAGCCCGTGCCCGCCGCATGTTCGGATTCACCCGGGAACTGCTGCACATGAAGGATGAGACTGATTTCAACAAACTGTTCTCCCGCACTGAGAAATATGAGAACATCAGTGACAACATGGAGATTGAGATTGCGGGTTACCTTACGAAAGTATCGGAAGGACGCCTCAGCAACGAAGGCAAGCTGAAGGTCCAGAACATAATGCGTGAAGCATCGGAACTGGAGAGCATTTGCGACGGCGTCTACAATCTGGCGCGCACCCTGAACCACAAATTCAAGTATTCCGAAGACTTCACCCCTGACCAGTACGGACACATTCAAACCATGATGGATCTGGTTGACAGGTCCCTGGAGCTGATGCTGACCATTCTTGAAACCGGCACTCATGAGATTGACGCCAGCGCCATTGTCAACCAGGAGCATGAAATAAACAACTACCGTTCTCTTCTGCGGGACCAGAACATCAGGGACATAAATGACCGCAAATACGCCTACCAGACCGGCGTGTACTACATGGACCTTATATCCGAACTTGAAAAGATAGGCGACTACGTGGTGAACGTGTGTGAGGCGCGCCTGGGCGGCCAGAAGCTTGCGCAATAAGGGCAGTCCCCGCCATGCATTTTTCGGCGTGAACGTTACGTTCTGAAAAATATGTCAGTTCGTTTTTTGAGACTGTAGCGTCTCATAAAGTGCGACTGCACCTAAGTGCCACAATTTGGTTGATTCATCGGCCAGTTGCGGATACAAGTCCGATGCATAAACTATCCTCAAAGCCTCAATCTGGGTGCAGGAATGCTCCGCGGCATACAGTCTTGCAATTCCGTTCACAATGCCCGGCAGCAACAGATACAGATTGTCAGCATTGACTGTCATAGCGTTATCTCCTTATGGCCGCCTGTCTGAAATCAGTGGTTGTATAGAAACCGGAACCGTAATCCAACGTACGTCCCGGCTGCCTTATTTCAGGGTGAATCACTATTTCTGTACTGCCGTGGTATAATTTCATCTTTCGCAACGGTTCAAGTATTCGTCAATTTCTTCAACCAGCCACTGGTGACTCTGAGTGTGCAGGACGCTGTAATTGTCAGAAAGGTACCTGTCCAATCCTTTTTCAAAGAAAAGACTGGCTACGTAAGCCCCGTCCAAAGCCTTGGCATTCTTGTACTGTTCAATGCAAAAGGCAAGAAAATATGACTCGGAATCATTCATAATCAGGCAAAGAAACCTATGTCAATCATGATTTCTCCCGCCTTGTTTGCCATGCGCACCTGAATGTCTACTGCCAACTGGCATATCATTGTCTGTTTTTTATCTCATTCTCAATGTCCTCAAGGTATTTCAAATCCTCGGCATCGGCCAATTCCACTTCAGACTGCTTCCGTTTGGCATCGAACCGTTCATAAACCTCCTTGACATACTGCTCCATATCAAAGTTTGAAACACGTCCGTTGCCAACGAGTATCTTCTGACCCTGATATGTAAGCAATGCCGTAACATTCTCTCTCCAGAAATCAAGAGTAAGGTCTTTCCGCTGTTTTACACGGAGTTCGGCCGATTCCAGAAAGATGTTTACCAACCGGTTCAGACTGTCAATCTCATCAACTGTAAGATAGTTCTTGGCAATAATAATGTCCCCTTTTCTAACTATGCTTCCCTTCCAGGCTGTAAGCCCCATATTCGGTTTCGTATCATCGGCACGTTCCAAAATAATCTCCGCAGCAGTGTGATCGGTCACAGCATAAAGCAGTTTGTTCTGTGTTTCCGCATAGAACATCTGCGTAGCTTTCTCCCTTGCCTCATAGTCACTTGACAGTTTGAAAAGGTCACGAAGTTTCTGATAGAAACGCTTCTCGGATGCACGGATATCGCGTATGCGGGCAAGCATTTCATCGAAATAGTCCGGGCGGCCGTCGGGATTCTTCAAGCGTTCATCGTCCATAGTAAATCCCTTGACAAGATATTCTGACAGATGTTCGTTAGCCCATTGGCGGAACTGGGTGCCACGAACTCCACGCACCCTGAAACCTACTGCAATTATCATCTGAAGGGAATAGTACAAAGTATCGTACGGCTTGCCATCGGCGGCAGTTGTTAAGTAATTCTTAATAACTGTATTTGCATCCAACTCACCTTCTTTCAATATTTTAGCTATATGCATACAGATATTTGGAACAGAGGTCCCAAACAAGGTGGCAATCTGCATCTGGTTCAGCCAGACGTTGCCGTCCTTAGTCATAAGTGCAACAGAAATCTTACCGTCTTTTGAACGGTAAATTATTACGTCATTCTGCTCGAAATTGGCCATGTCAATTCATATTATACTGTCAACTACAAAATTAGCAAAAACAATTCCTATATCCTTTCATATTTGTCAGTTATTCTGCCAACGTGCACTCCCTGCACACCTATATCAAATTCGGCATGCGCGAGTGCCAAATCTGATATAGGCTCCATGCATAGTAATTTATGCTAGGGACATAAATGTCCTTACCAGACTCCAAGTCTTTCTTAGAAGCTGTTTAAATTTTAATGAAAAATAATGTTATGTAGCCGCACAAATACTTGAAAATCAGTAGGTTAATTGAAATATTCTTCGTAACTTTATGAGTACCAAATCATTACAAGTTATGAGTCATTATTCAACTAACCTCACTGATAAGCAGTGGCAAGTTACAGAAAAAATTTTGGATCCGAATCATCGTAAAAGAAAATATTCTCTCAGAGAGACAATGAATGCAATCATGTATTTGGTGAAAACAGGATGCCAATGGCGGATGCTCCCGAAAGACTTCCCGCCATACAACACTGTTTTCTTTTCATTTCCAGAAAAAACTACTTTATGATTTCCAGAATCTGCTCTGCGTGGATTTTGGTCTTGATTTCCTTGGGACCCATGATGCGCTCAATCACACCTTCCTCATTGACAAGATAGGTCGTGCGCAGTGTGCCTATGGTCTTGTGACCGCAGGCCACCTTCTCCCCCCAGCAGCCAAGTGCCTGCAGGAGTTCTGCCGATGTGTCCGCAATGAGCGGGAAATCAAGGCTGTAGGTCTGGGCGAACTTGGCCTGCGCCTCCTGCTTGTCCTTGCTCACGCCTATTATGGCATAGCCCTTGGCCTCAAGATCGGCCTTGTGGGCCTGAAGTGAGCAGGCCTCGGCCGTACAACCGCTGGTGCTGGCTTTGGGATAGCTGTAAAGTACAATCTTGCGGCCGCGGTAATCACTGGCCTTGATGGTGTTTCCGTACTGGTCTGTGCCCAGCACTTCCGGAATTCTGTCTCCTACGTTCATAATGAATTGTGTATTAAAGTTCCGCATGTTCCAGTTTACTGTCGTTCAGGGAACATCAAGGCGATACTTGAATGAATAATATCCTTTTCTATTGCCAATCATGCAGGCCTGGTCAAAAATCACATCATTCACATGAAAGGATAAACCCGTAACTGTACGGCCGGTTGGCGTCAATGGTATATTTGTCCAGGGTGCGTGCGCCCCAGCCGTCATTGCAGCCTACGCCATGTATGTTCAAATCCAGACTTACATTGATGAAATCACCCTTGGCCAGGTCAAACGGGTGCTTTGCAGCTTCAATTTCAGATTCAGTCCAGGGCCATGCCTTGAAACATAGCGGCTGGAGTCCGTCCACCCTGAGACTGACATTTCCGTCCGAGAACTTCACCCACCTGGTGTCACATCGGTTTCCATTTTCCTGTGGTGCAGGATAGCTTACGGTAAAGTCATCCAATTTGAGGGTGTACTCTCCGATGAATTCCGATGACTTGCGGTCCGGATAGTTTTCATGGATTCCCCTGCCGTACCATGTGATATTGTCAAAATCAGGATGGACATACATGTTCATGCCGAACTTGGGCATGAGCGGAAGCCCGTCCTTTTCAGGCCTGTAGTCAGCATTGACAAGGACCTTGCCGTCAGAACTTATTCTGTACGTAAGAGTGTAATCCGCCCCCAGTTCAATGTTCCTCACAAAGGTCAGTACAAGCAGGCCGTCCTGACGGCTCACTTTTGCAGATACCGTCTTCATGGTGGCACCGGCATCCTTCCATGGTCCTAGCCTGCGGTTGTAGTTGTTGTGTTTCTGGTTCTCGGTGGCAACTTTCCAGAAATAAGGCTGGAGCGGACCGCAGAGAAGCTGTCTGGAACAGTGCAGCCAAGATGTCAGGTTGCCTGTAGCCTTATCAATGCACAGTGTTTCCTGACCAGCCTGGACGGTATAGCTGTCAGCCGTCTCCTGCAATTGCGGTACGGAAGTGCCGGCAGCAAGTTTCACCGGAGTATTCTCCACAAGCAGGAACTGCTCTCTGGCCACTGTAAATCCGGCATCGGCCCAGACAGTGGGCCGGCGCAAACGGGCATAGACATTGAGGAACACTTCACCCTTGGTGTCATCGAATGCAGGTATTTCCAGAATGCCGTTCGTATTGATAGGCTGTCCGGCCGCATAAACTACCCTGCCGTCATCAGTGAACTCATAGAAGTAGTCAAACTCATCAGCCGATGTGAACTTGTAGGTATTGACAATCCTGACATTACTTGACGATACGAGTTCGAAATTCAGGAACTGGTTGACCTTCTGCACCTCAAAATACTGCGGATAAGGAGTCCTGTCTGCACGCACGATACCGTTTATGCAGGTAGTACCCGAATTGGGCTCATCACCGAAATCGCCGCCGTATGCAAAGTATTCGTCATCATCAAGAACAAGTGAGAAAGGATTGGCCGGATACTTCTGTACGCTGCTCCCCCTCTTCTTTGCAATGCCATGGTCGCACCATTCCCAGATTACGGCGCCAAGGTTGCTCGGATCGGAATTAATAACATCGGCGTAATCCTTGTAGTTGCCCAGGGAATTGCCGCCAGCATATGCGTATTCCCTCATGAAGAAAGGTCTGTCAGTTATCTGCCGGGCCTCTTCAGCCACCTTGTCCGGATGTATGTACCCGTCATCATAGAAATCGGAAATGTCACGGTCCGTGTCGCTGAATACCAGCCTGGTCGAATCCATGGCACGCACTGCCTCGGCCATGGCAATGGAGTTGATTCCACGCCCGCCTTCGTTGCCCAATGACCATATCAGTACGCAAGGCCAGTTCTTGTCGCGGGCCACCAGTGATTCCGCCCTGTCCACATGTGCCTTTGTCCAGTCCGGATTGTCACCCAGTTCACGGTTTCTCAGGCCGTAATCGTGACTCTCCTGATTGGCCTCATCCATCACGTACAGTCCATACACGTCACACAGTTCGTAGAACAGCGGATCGTCAGGATAATGGGAACATCTTATGAGATTGATATTGGCCTGCTTTATAAGCTTGAGGTCAAGTTCCATAGTGGCCCTGTCCATGGTCCGTCCTGTCCGAGGATGGAACTCGTGACGGTTCACGCCCTTTATCTTGATGTCCTGACCGTTGTATAGAACCACTTCTGTACTGTGGTCCACCACTCTCACTCCAAGATGATTCCTGAAGTGTTCCAGTTCCACGCCCTTGCCTGACAGCACTATGTCAACGTCATAAAGGTCCGGCTTTTCAGCAGACCACAGCAATGGCTTGTCCATATTGAATACAAGCTCCACCTGAGCCCGGGCTCCGGAATCAATTTTCTTCACATTTGCAGCAGCGGTGTATGACACTTCCTCGCGGCGGTTGTTGCGGCCCTTCACTGTAACAGTGAGTCCGATGTTCTTTCCGGCCTTTCGTGAAAGATTTGACACCACGAACTTCATTTTGGCCTCAGCACTGGTGAAATCATCATTCGGGATGGCGGTAATGGTATAATCAGCTATATGGACCTCAGGTCTGGTCCACAGGTCTACACTTCGGAATATGCCTGACAGGCGCCACATGTCCTGATCCTCCAGATAACTGCCGTCACTGTACGAATAGACTTCAACCGCAAGCCTGTTCTCCCCCTGGCGAACATATGGAGTGATGTTGAATTCAGCCGGCGACATGGAATTCTGGCTGTATCCCACCTTCTGTCCGTTCACCCAAAGGTACATTGCTGACTCAACACCTGCAAAATGCAGATAATAGGTCTTGCCGGCTACTGGAGCATCCACATTGAATGTAGTGACATACTGGCCTACAGGGTTTCTGTTGACATAAGAATAGTAGTTGGCAGGCGGTTCTCCCATCACCCTTGGCTGGTCTTTTTTGAAGGGCAGCGTCCAGTTTGAATATATCGGTATTCCATAGCCCTGCATCTGCCACTCGCCCGGCACAACAATGTCATCCCATCCGGACACATCATACTCCTGCTCAAAGAAATTCCCGTCACGCTGTTCCGGTCGCGGATACCAGTGGAACTTCCATACCCCGTCCAGCGATTCGCATTCGCCACACTCATACCTCATGGACGGCAATGTGAGGGTGGCATGATACGGCTCCTTGTTTATTCCCAATACCTGAGGATTCTCCCAGTCGTTGACATCCTGTCCCAGACATTCCAGTCCAATGGCAAACATTAGCGTTGCAGGTAAAAACGCCCTCGTGACACATTTTCTGAGAATGCGCAGCCTGCGCGCCTTAAGAATGTTCTCTGCTTTCATATTATTTTTTTATATAAATTCATGCACAATGGGGACAGTCCCTGCACAACGGGGACAGTCCCCATTGTGCACCATTGCATACCGTTCCGTTTCAGGGAACTTCTCTATGGCATAACGGAGCATAGTACGGGGAATGCGGGGAAGATTGACGTCAAGCCAGCGGCGCAGACGGTCCATATCACGTTTTCCGGCTTCCCTTAGCAGCCAGCCCACAGCCTTCTGAAGCAGATCATGAATGGGCTGTTTCTTGTCCAGGAAAATCCCGGCAATTGCGAAAGTGTCATCAAGCTCTCCGTTCCGGATGAACTGCATTGTCGATACCATTCCTATGCGCTGTTCCCAGATTGTCCTGCCATCTCTGGCCAGGTCATAAAGCAGGCTGCGGTCCTTGTCCAGCAGCCATCGGCCCAGAATTTCATAACAGCTCAGGTCCACAAGATCCCAGTTGTTGATACGGTCGGTGTGGCCCAGATAGAAGTCCACGCACTGTTTCTGAACGGCAGGCTGTTTCTTTGCATGTGAGAATATCTGCACCAGGGCCAGCAGTGCGGCAAGCCGTATTTCGTGATATTCACTGCACATGCACTCTTCCAGACTGTCAAAACTTACCTTGTTCCAGCAGTTCCTGACTACGCTTCTTGTAACCGGAACCTTTATGCCAAGAAACCTGTCCCCTTCCCCATACTGTCCCGGCCCGGTCTTGAAGAAGCGGGAAAGGCCGGCCACCTGCGCAGCATCGGCCTTGGAGAGCATTTCAGAAAGTAGTATGTTCATGATTCTTATATCCGATATGCAAACATACCGCTAAATATAGAGATATCCGCCAGGTCCGGGCCATTTCTTTCAGCTAAAGATGTAATGACTGTCAGCAAACATACATATCTTTGCGGACAAACCAATCTCACAGAAAATGAAAAAGCTATTCTTTACACTTGCCGCTGCCCTGACAGCAACATTGGCACTGCTCTCATGTTCCCAGCCTGAGGCCGATGCATATCTGATGGTATATTTCTCAGACAGCGACCACTGCCTGCACATGGCCGTAAGCATGGACGGCTACGAATTCACCGCCGTCAATGACAACTACCCCGTCATTGCAGGTGACACGGTTGCAGAACAGAAGGGACTGCGTGACCCATACATAATGCGCGGCCCGGACGGCACATATTACATAGCAGCCACTGACCTTCACATCTTTGCCCAGCGTTACGGTTACAGGACCACACAGTTTGAACGTGACCAGCAGGAATTCGGATGGGGCAACAACAGGAACCTGGCCCTTCTCAAGTCAAAGGACCTGATTCATTGGGAGCATTCGCTGGTACGCGTACAGCAGATGGAGGGATTCAACGACATAGGTGCCACTTGGGCTCCGGAACTCATCTGGGACGACCAGAAGAAAGCCGTCATGATATACTGGACCATACGCCGCGGAAACGGCGCATGCAAGCTTTACTACGCCTATGCGAACAAGGATTTCACCGGCTTTGCCACAGAGCCCGAGCTGATGTATGAAAAGACCGTTGGCGACCACACGGCCCTTGACGGTGACATTGTGAAAGGCAACGACGGCCGGTACTACCTGCATTACGCCGAGTACGATGAAGGCTTCTCAGGCATCATGGTAGCCGTGAGCGACAACATAAGCGGTCCGTACACCTTCCAGCCTGAGATAGTTGACAAGGAGGAGAAGGCAGCTGAAGCGCCCAATGTATGGAAACGCTACGGAACTGACACCTATGTACTCATGTACGACTGTTTCGGCCGCTTCCCCAGCAATTTCGGATTCCTTGAAACCACAGACTTCAAGACCTACACTGACATAGGCCATTTCAACGAAGAGGGATCAAGGATGAAGGCAACGAACTTCTCAAGTCCCAAGCACGGAGCCGTAACCCCGATCACAAAGCAGGACGCCCAGAGGCTTCTTGACTATTGGAACGCGAACCCGGTTCACGACAGCCACAGCATGGCACGGCAACGCTAGTCCAAAGACGGTATTCTCACCTACTCACTAGAGAAAACAGGAAGCCTCCCAATTTGGAAGGCTTCCTGTTGTCTGTAAATGAAGGACATTCTCCCACAGTTGCCGGCAGTCACTCATCCAACACTTTCCTGTTGCCACGGATATGGACACCTTGGACAGGAGTGGAGGATCCGTAGCGGCGGCCCATGAGATCATATACGTCATCATTCCCATCGGGTTCGGAGAAATCAACGGGATAAGGCCGGCCTACGGTTCCCAGCATCCCTTCGCCGTCAAATGAAACGGCAGCCTTGGTGATTGCCCGGATTTCACCGTCACGGACAAGAGCGAACTGCACATGCGCTCCGTCGCTGGCGTTGATCATGAGGAAATAATGTTTTCCGCCGTCCGCAAGCGTAGTGCATCCGGCGTGTCCGGCCTCCTCTCCGTCAGCATATGCTACTATCATGTCACCATCCTGATACAGAGACTTGTCTGCAAGTTCAAGGATGGCCGGCATGGCCTTAGGACTGGCGCCGGCGCGGGTCCTGACAGCATTGTCTGAAACTGTAGCGTCAGTTTCATCGTCTTCAGTGTTGGTGCCGAAATTGTTCGAATTGTTGGTGTACAGGATCTTGCAGGAGTCTCCCTGATGGAACAGATAGTATCCTACTCCGGGACGCATGGTTTTCAGCGAACCTACCCACCCTGTGGCCGTCGCGACAGCGAACTCATCATGGCTCTTCACCCAGTCTCCTTCAGTGGCCTTGGATCTTGCCGACTGGTAAGGCAGCGGATAGTCTGAAAGGGCCACATTTATGGGCTGTGCCACTTCAAGCAGATAAGGCAGTTCGTTCCAGCGGTTCGGATGGTCAATACGGACTATACGGTCAATTGCCCTGATGGCACGGCCCTTGACCTTGACAATACCGGGCGCATGCATGTATATCAGATAGACATTGGTATATGAAATGTCTATTGATTCGGTTCGGCCCAACCACTTGTCATTGTCGTCATAGATGCCGAAAGCCGGATTGCCCACATGCTGTATGATGTCACCGCTGCTGAAGGCGCCGTTATCCATGAAGAGCGATCCCAGTCCGTGGTCCTGCAGCGGCATGACATTGAATGATACCCAGTTCCAGCCTTCCTTAAGGCTGATTTCCTGAACCTTGTATTCTGAAACATGGAACTGCACGGGGTCGTCCGGCACCACACCCAGGGCCTTGTTGTTGGAGAACCGTATGGTGTCCGGCAGCAGGATGCTGACAGTGCCTCGGGTGGCATCCCAAAGCCGGAACTCAAGAGGCTGACCGGGATAGTCTCCGTAAGGATTCATTTCCGTTGTCCCAAGTATGTTGAGATAGATGTTCGAATCTTCTCCCTTTCCTGTGCTGCCCTGGACCGCTATGTTGGCCACGCCCACACAGACACCGTCGCTGAATACGCCCACCAGGTCACGCTTGTCAGTATCTATGTACTCATTGCCGTCGCTGTCCCTGGTATAGACCTGACCGACAAGCAGCATGGACTGGCTGTATCTCTGGTCCGATGTGGGTACCCAGACCGGCTGTCTGGCTTCAACGGTGAGATTTATGGTCATCGGATTGGACAGACCGTTGTCATCAGTCAGATAAAGCGTGGTGGAATAGTTTCCGGGTGAGAGAATGTCTGAAATCCCGACTTCGACCTGCTTCTCCTCCATAGGCGATACGCTGCCCATGGTCTGGGAAAGAGTCAGCCAGTTGCAGTTTTCGTAAATGGTGTAGCTTACGCTGCGGCCGCTTGTGTTCTGCCAGTCTATTGTCAGGGTGGTGTCATTGCCGTATGTGACGTTTACGTTTCTGGACTGTCCTTTCCATTCAAGCACGTTGCGGTCCACATATACAGACCACATCTGAGGCTGCTGCATTGTGTTGCCGGCATTGTCCTCAACACCGCGCACAGTAATGAAGACCTGCTGGTGGTTTATCTCGCTGTCAGCCTTCCTTATGTCAATCTGCAGTTCGTTTTCCGTACAGAGCCAGTCGAACTGGAAGTTCTCCAGACCTGTATTGGAACGGATTGGCGCATGCTGCGATGCATCAGCCGTCACGGCTGACTCATCCAGCATTGGAGCTGACAGGTCAAATGTACCGGAAACTGTCTTCTTCATGTTATAGGGCGAGAAGCCGGTATACATGGTGGCCTGGTCGTTCTGAAGGTCCATTTCGAACGGCATATACACCAGCAGTTCCATCTCAGTACCCAGAAGAGCTGTGTTGTAGAGTTCCTGCAGATATGCGTACGGAAGGGCCAGATGCCAGAAACTGAGTTCGTCAATATTGCCGTAGAATGTGCTGTCTCCAAGCAGAATGCGGTCATTGGCCACTCCGTCCACCTGTCCCGCCTTGACTTCGGCCTTGAGATTCTGGTCAAGATAGACCGATGCCACATTGTGTGAATGGTCCACCACGAACGAGAATCTGTGCCACAGTCCGTCAGCATAGTCGCCGTCAGCAGCAATGTGGTCCTTGCCGTTGGAACGGCAGACGAATGAGCCGTTTTTGAAACCTATCCACAGTTTGCCGTTGCCTGTCTCACCCAGAGCGTCGGCTCCGGCACGGAACAGCGCCACAGAGTCAGATTCCAGTTTCTCAGTCCTGAACCAGAACGACAGTGAATAGTCAGCAGCCGCATCGCGCTGGAAACGTTCTATCCTGTTCAGCCGTACGGGTTTGCCTTCTATTCTCAGCGAATATCCGGCCGGAGTCTCCCATGAGCATTTCGAGAATGTGAGATCAGCTCCTGCCACCTTGTCAGTCACAATGCTGCCGCTGCCTTCGTCCATAGGCCAGTAGGCTATCATTCCTGTTTCGTTGTCCGGCAGGCGTTTGCCGTATTTGTTGGCTATCTCATACGCATCAAGGGTCTTGCCCCACAGGCGGACATCGGTCATGTTTCCTATGAGACCGTATCCCAGAACCACCTTGCCCGAAGAGTGGCAGACAGGATTGGGATTGCCCGTTTCAGAAACAGTTGCACTGAGCATCCTGTCACCCACAAAGAAACTGACCAGTCCGTCAGTCGCGGAATATGTCATTCCCAGATGAGTCATGACTTCGTCCACTCTCAGCCCCAGTGTACTCAGCTTTTCAGAAGTGACAGTACTGTTGTCAAAGAAGGCAAAGAGATAGTCATTCATGGGCGAATAGCCGAAATAGAACGCATCGTTCTCGTCATTCAGCGTCTTTTCCTGCAGATAAAGGAATGCGTCTTTGGACCTGTTCTCTATCCTGGCCATCATATCAATGGAGAAATCCCTGTCGGTAAGACTGCGTTCGATGGATGATTTCGCAAATGATGCGTCCGGATATATGAAGTCAGTGTCCAAAGTATCCGCATCCTGGAATCTGACGGACACCTTGTGGTCAATGTCGCTGTTGTTGGTATAGCCCTGTATCTGGAAGTTCGATACGGCACTGAGGTTGTTGTATGCGACCTTTTCGTTGAAAGGCAGCGATATGACCTCATCATATGAAAGTATGCCGCCAGCCGGCTTTGGCTTGCCGAACACCTGCGGGCAGCGGGTATCCTTAAGTCCGCTGGCCACTTCTGACGCCCTGCTTACATATCCGGTGCCAAGGCGGCAGAACGAAACGGCCCGCAGGTCATAGGATATTTCCACCGGATCGGCCGCACCATAGAAACGTATGTTCCTGATGCTGCCGGACACTATCCTCTCCTTCTCTCCGGAAGCCGCCTGGTAGAGTGAGTCATTGGCATAGTAGCTGCACAGGTTTGTCCACTGGCTCTCGCCGTCAGTGCTCTTCTTGTATTGCAGCTCAATGTGGTCGAAACTGTCAAAATTGATGTCATAGCCCGATATCTCCACCGGCAGGTAGTATCCTATGCTGTCAACAGCTGACAGGGTGTTGAGAACCCAACCGTCAGCCGGCTGCACCAGAGTGACGGGCGTGGATTCCGGCAGATAGTGTACGCTGAATGTAGCCGATGACTTGAGCGATCCATTCATGTCCATCAGATTCAGACGTATGTCATCGAAGTCATAACCTGTTCCGCGCTCCACTTCGAATGTCTTGGTCAGGCTGGTTCCGGGAGCAATGACAAAGGTACGGCCATCGGTCACCGGCATGCCGTCCATGTAGATCTTTGCTCCGTTGGGATTGCTCTGGTCATAGAGCTTGAGCTTGAAGGTGGAAGGCAGAAGGTATTTGGCATCGGACGATATTTCGGACTCGTTGGCAAGCCTTACGCTGAACACTGCACGTTCTCCCATGGGCACGTTGCTCACTGCAGGCCGGTCAATGTATATCCTGGGGTTGTCTATCTTGAGCAGCTGTTCGCCAAGAGGATATCCGCGGCCTGTCGACTGGTCTATGCAGATCAGCGTGGAGTCCGGAGCAAGCCACGGATTGCGTCTGGCACCGCCCCGCATCACGAATATGAATTCGCCTTCACTGACATCGTCCCTGTAGTCCTTGCTGTCAGCGTCAGCATTGGTGATGAATTCCCACTGTGTGGTACCCAGCACTTCACGGTCAACATATCTGTACACATCCATGTCCATGTAGCTGTTGTCAGTCATGGACAGGACGAATCCCGCTCCGGCCGATGCAGTACGGCGGTACGATGCGCTGTTGCTCCAGTTGGTGGACGGATTGAAACCGCCTGACACGTTGAGTATGAAACCGGGAATGCTGACCTTGCTCACGTTGGTTTTGACATCATTGGCTTTCTTGGCAACACTGGTACTGTCATTGTTGCGTGAATTGTATCCGCCGCCTATGTTGCCGCTTATGCTGCCGTTGAAATTGTCATCGGAAGCGGTCTTGCTGGATTCTATCTTTGTGTAGAAGGTGGAAGCGTCCTCACTGTAGCTTACTGATGTGTTGCTGACGCTGTAGCGCTTGAATACCTGGCCGTGGTTGATCATATCCAGTTTCTTGCGCTCGTTAATGCCAATCTGCTCTTTCCAGGCCACTATGGACCTGTATATTTCCAGAGCGCTGTTCACATACACACCGGTGGTGTCAGGTACGGCCATCTCTATGTCACCATTGCTGTCCAGATAATACTTGGGCTGGCCGGTCTTCACGGCAAGGTCTCTGGCCTCAGCTTCCGTGCAGTCCAGCACCATCAGGTCCAGTTCGTCCTCCATATTGGGAATGAGCGTGCCCAGAATGAATCTCTGGCTGTAGGCAAAGGTGCTCTTCACGCTGTCGCCAACCGTCAGCTTGTCACCTATGACCAGGTAATACGGAGTTCCGCCGCTGTCAACTCCCTGCCCTACAAGTACCACAGTGCCGTTGTCAATGGCCGGTTTCAGGCTGTTGTATGAGAATGAGTCTATCACGCAGAATGCCTTTGCCTTTCCAAGGGTCATGCATTCCACCACGCCTATGTAGACATCGGAATTGGCACCCTCGTCAAAGGCGGCACTGCTGGTCGATATGCGCTCGTTCAGTGTCATGTTGTATTCGCCGTTCTGCGATGTTATGTCACAGGTCATGGGAATGTTGATACCGCCGTTGAACACCAGGGACCATTCGTTCTTGACGGCCATGCCCACACCTACGTAATTGGTGTTTCCGCCGCCTATGTTAACGTTCAGGCTGAATGAGCACGATGTAGTTTTGGTATTGCTGTGGGTCCAGTTGTACCTGGTGCCGGCATCCCTGTATGCATAACTCTGAGTGCCGTAGGGGTCGCGTACAATGTCCAGCACGTTGATTCTTTCCCCCATGGTGGCAAAGTCACTGCCCTCCTGCTTCATGCCAAGGACATATGCCTTGAGCGGGTCAGCACGGTAGTACATGTCATTGACGCAGACCTCCATGTTCACCTGACGCAGAGCCTGCTCCCCTTTTCCTGTAAAAGTGGGATTGTCCACACCCAGCACCACCAGAGCGGAACCGTTGCGGTCCAGTTCAGCAGACAGTTTTGAGGTGCTGCTTTCCAGGCCGTTGTAAACTGTCAGCGAACCACCGTCCAGATAAACGGCATCGGGCTGTCTTGAACGGTCACCGTTGTAGTAATAGTCTTCGTGGGCCGTCACCCTGAACACATACCGGCTTCCCTGCATGAACACAGGATAGCCGAAAAGATAGTGTGTCCGGCCGGTCGTCCTGTCCACCCACGCCACAGGTGCCGTCATGTCATTTCCTGTCAGTGAGGCTTCAGTCACCTTTTCTTCTCCCAGCCAGCCTTTTGCCATTCCGGCGGCATCGGTCTGGACGTATGTTATAGTGGGCTCGTTATGATAGATTTTACGGTAACAGGCCTGATACCATCCTGAGCGTACGTCCATTTCCCTGCGCTCCAGCGTCAGCGTATCGGAAACGGCCATCACTACGGTGTCATTGGTAATGTCCAGGACTTCAAATCCCTCGTTCCGGCTGAACAGCGTGGAATAGCCCTTTGCAGACATCTGCACGACCTTGTATTTGGCCGGATACAGATCCAGACAGAACTCACCCGTCCTTACATCGGGATACACCACAATGCGCTTCTTCTGGAAACTGACAGCAGTGCTGTCCACATTTTCAGTCTGCCCGTTGTGGGTTATGGTCTGGTAGAAGACCGTATCGCGCTGTACGTTGTCGGGATCGTTAGGGTTGAAAACTATCTGTGACGATTCGTCGCCCTCCAGCTGCAGTACCATGGTCAGATCATCGCCCAGATTGTTGGTGCCGAAACCCAGTCCCTGCGGAAGGTTTCCCTGCGTGTTGCCGCCTGCCAGACGTCCCACCAGACGCACGGTGGTAAGGTCCCATATACGCACGCCGTCATAGTCATGTGTGGGCGTGAACTGCACCTCATCGGCATTGGTGCCGCCAAGCACATAGCCTCCGCCCTTGAACTGATGTCCGGCGCGGCAGGCCTGGACGGTGACATTGGCACGGGGAACTGCAAATGAGAAGGCACCCTTCTGGTCTGTTTCGACCGGATTGCCGTTGGCATCGGTTACAAGCACGCCGTTGACCCTGAAGTTCACATAGCGTGAAGGAACCGTGGATCCGTCATACATTACATAGCCCGATATGCGGTATGTGTCCTTACAGGTGAAGTTAACATTACTCACCTGATAATTCTCAGCATCCAGAAGCACGTCATAGGCACCGTTGCTGCCTGCCGGATTCTCCAGGGAGCACGATGTCCCAAGCACCTGCAGACGGTACTTCATGCCTTCACCGGCGTATGGAATGCTGTCCAGGAAGAACGTGCCGTCAGCATTCACATTTACAGTCCTGTTGAAACCGTCATCGGAATAACCCTCCTTGAGAAGTATGCTGTCTGCGGTGGAACTCACACAATACATGTCAGGAATTGAGAATGAACTGGTGCTTTTCCCGTCCTTTGTGTACGGGAGGCGCTCCACATTGACAGCAAGGCGTGCCGGCATGCCCGATCCGTCTTCAAGGCGTATTCTGCCGCTTATGTTTCCGTAGTATGACGGCGTTCCGAATATACTGACCGAATCCCGGTATGTTTCACCCTTGAAACGGGCTTCCGTAACGATTCTGTATTCATACACCGTGCCGGGCAGCACATCGCTGTCGCTGTAACTGGTGGCCATGGGATTGTCAAGCGCAAGCTGTTTCCATTCACTGTCACCTGCCTTGCGGCGGAAAAGCGAGAAGGAGTCATTCATTCCTTCGCTGACTTCCCATTCTACATAAACCAGTCCCGGATAGATGCCTGCGCTGGCCTGCGATGCAGAAATGAAGGCCAGACCATTTATGCGGAAAGCATCGGAATCAGCATTGCAGACAAATGTGTTCCTGCCTATACAGGTCGGCAATACGGATTCGGCAGTATCGACCTTGGCCCTGTAGTAGAATGAAGTGTACGGCGATGTCTGGTAATCAGTGAAAGAGGCCATGTAGCACCCTTCCGCATCATTCCATTTCACATCCTTACCGGGTATGGTGATTGTCTTGGCGGCATAGTCCACTTCAGGGCCGTTCTCTTTCCAGTGGTCCTCTACAGGACTGTAGCGTTCCACTACAATGCCGGCGCTGGAGTCCCAGACGTACATGCGCCTTTCCGCCAATGACGGCATCAGCGATCTGACTGATGATTCTGACGACTCCGATGCCAGATCAAGGAAATACGGATTGTCCAGCTTCACTGTCACTTCCACCTTGTGGGTATCATCCCAGTTGTCCATTTTTTTCACGCCCACATAAGTCACAGCAGGCAGTGCAGCTGCCAGCGGAACTTCATATGAAGCGCAGTAATCCGCAGCATTGCCGGGCCACATGCCGTCAATTGTGGCACGTGACACATAGTAGTACAGCTTGCGTTCGGGAATGACATACTCCATGAGTCGTTTTCTGAAATCCGCAGGCAGAATGGAGGATTGGGTTTCCGGCAGCAGATACATTGTACGGCCAGTATTCGCAGCTGACCGGTAAGCGGATCCGTCAAGTTCGTCCCTGTAGCTGAACCAGCCGTAAAGGGTGTCAGCGACAGTTTCAGTACAGGTGGTATCAGTCACCCCGAAGGATGTCACCACTGAAATGTCAGCAAAGTCTTCGGTGTTGGAACGGTACAGTATGAACTGGTCTGATGACAGCAGATCCTCATCATTAGGCGACTCTATGCCCCACTCTATCACAGGAACCGGATGCGGTATGCCCAGCGTGTCCGTGTTGCTGTCAAGCCAGCTGTCCTGTCTGGAAATCCTGTGCAGTGCAAGCATATTGAACGGCACGTTCAGCATGGCACATGCGGTGTCCATGGTGCCGTCTGACATAGTGGTCACATAATCGGTATGCAGAAGTGCCACAAGTTCGTGTTCGCTGTTGTATGACGGAATGCTGAACTGCCTGTTCTGCTGTCCTTGAGGAAAATATTCCCTGATTACGAATTTGTTTTCCTTTCCGTCCCAGATTCCGAGAGAATGGAAATTCTGCACTGAATTCACGAAACTGGTCAGCCATCCGGGCCTGTCGGCATCATAGTCCAGAAACGGGTCCATAACCGTTATGCTGTTGGCACCCGATGCCAGCAGGGAAGGCGCTTCCGGGCTTTTTGACTTCAGCACATTGAATCTGACACTGCCCGATTCGGCATTGGAGCAGGATAACCCAAATGACGATATGGCCGCAGGATTCCACGTGGATGGAGCAAGCCACAGAACACTCAACAGTTTGCGGTCCTTATGGTTACCCATGGAACAGGTAACGGTTCTGGTGGCAGTGGATTCCTCAAAGCCTTCCTCATTAATGACCGAACCCCATGAAGGAACCAGTGACATAGTCCATTCGTCTTTGAATGACAGGCCTTCAGTATTGAGGTTTCTCAATGTGAAACAGGTGTATTCCCCGTCACCGTCAACGGCTGCCTTTATAAATGTCATGCCTGAACTGCCTGTTGCCAGCGTAAGTGCCGGCTTTCCATCCTGGGCAATGCCTACAGGGATTATGAACTGGTATAGCCTGCCGCCCAGATGAACCGCCCTGAAATCGGAATCAAGCATGGAACTGGTGGCGTTATAGCTATCCATGGTCTTGAGAATATACACATATCTGCCTCCGGCATTCCTGTTCACGTCTATGTCTTTCCATATGGAACCTCCGGAATTGTATGCTTTGACATAATTGGGGTTGCTCTTGCTGCTTCCAGAACTTTGCACGGCAAGACTTCCTATGGCATACCCGTCCGATATGTTTGAGTGTGTATAGTAAAGGAACAGGTCGTCTCCACCGGCCTTTCTGTTCAGATCGCCGTCGTAGTCAAAGCTGAAACGCCTGACCGGATGATATTCCCAGTTTTTGCCCTCATCCTTGACATTCACGACCTTGTCCTGACCGTATGAACTTGAGAAGGTGCTGCCGCGCATGACCATCAGGTTGGTTATGGCCTCTTCAAACTTGTCCGTTGTCTTGTAGCCAAGATATATGTACCATCCGCCGGCCTTATCGTTCAGGTCAGTCCCCAGAACGGTGAAGCCTTCGTTTTTCAGATTGTTTATGGCTGTATTCTTGTCTGAGTTGCCGCTTACCGCCACCTCCTTGATATATGAGGCCTGAATGGCATTCAACGGCATAACCAGTGCCAGCAGCAGTACTATTGCCTTATTTTTCATAATGTACAGTTATTTCGGGTTATTCATTGCCACTGCGGGCGATATGTGTCCGTATAGGACCCAAGGATTCTCTGGTCCTCGTACTTTATTCCCCGGCCAATGTATACGAAGTTGCTTGTCGAGGAGTGGTACCGCAGAGTTATGCTGATGTCCGTATTGTATTCATCGGCACAGTCCTGAAGAATCTGAAGGAAGAAATAGCGCTTGCCGTTGGGCTGCAGTGCGGGACTGGTAAGTCCTAAACATTTGTCGCCTGAGAACGCTCCCAGCCTGTCAGCATCGGCCGGCGGTTCGGGCATGGCATCTTCACTGATTATCATCAGCATGGAGCTTTGCGGCAGAAAATCAGTTATCAGCGTCCATTCGGGTACGACCAGTGCACGGCGGGCATCGTCAAGTTCCTTCATCAGCCTGACGTAAGGGCCGCCGGCACACACGCCTGCTTCCAGGGCCTGACGGACCGCATTCATGGCATTGGCATAATCCGTGTAGCTTTCCTCAGTGAATGAGGATTCGTCCTGAGAGGCGGCCTCGAACTCCAGATACATCTCCCGCAGTTCTTCAAACTCCTGAATGGTCTGCTGTGACGGTTCGTCAGGATCCTTTTTGCAGGACACTTGAACCAGCAGGGTTGACGCCATGACAAACATGGCAAAGCGTCTTAATGTTATTCTGTTTACTGACATATCGTTTTAAGTTTTTCAATTCATTTCATTCTACAAGCACCGCACGTACCGAACAGTACTTGTCATTGGAGACAGTTTCAATTACAAATCTGCTCACAGAGAAGTACAGGCGGTAACAGTACCCGTCACCGGCTTGTGTGGAAGAGCGGTAATATCCGTCACCGTAGTTTTGTGTGGCAGGCAGGTATATGCTGTTGTCCTGATAGTCTCCTTTTCCGGTAAACAGCCTGCCAAAGTCTGTTTCATCAAGTGTGACAGTGCAGTTGGCTGCATCAATAAGAGCTTCCAGTTCAGCCTTGGTTGGAAGACGCCAGTTGTCGCCCCAGTTGTCAGAGACAGGATCACTGACAATATACTGATATGTGTCACCGGGGTCATCCGGAGCAGAGGCACCTACGTTACATGTGGCGAACTTGGGGCCGCCAGCCCACAGCTGCACCCATTCCTGATCTATGTCGCCATTCCTCTTTGCCGTGCCCCTGGTCACAGTATCAACAACTTTTTCCAGCGCAAAGACAGAATTGTATGATTTGGCAACCCCGAAAGCGCTTCTGACAAAATCGGACCTGTATGCTGTTCCGTTCCTGGTCACCTCAATGACGCGTGATCCGGCTGCATCGGTCTTTGCCACGGCTACGGAGAATATGGCGCGCTGGTCAGACCCCGAGAATCCGGCAGTGCGGACAATGCTGCCTGGAGCGGAACCTACCGCCTGAGGAGCATCGGTATCGGACAGAAAGAGTTCACAGACTGTATTGACATCACTGATTTCAGCCTGTGATATGAGTCCGGCTTCAGTGAGTCCTGTGCAGTTGCACTTGAAGACCGATGTGGCAAGGCTGAACTTCACCACGGCATTGTTGATTTCGGCAACATTCCCTGCCGGCAGTTGTCCGTAGATGAGGAACGGGACATCGGTGCCGTCCTGATGGGAAAGGTCGAGCGATATGCTGCCGTCAGTCACTGCCGGCGCCTGGGTGAAGCCGGGACTCTGGACAAGTGTGATAGGTTTTGTACCCGAAGGCGCATGGCAAAGCGTGCCGCTCAGTCTGGCGTAGGTGCCGTCAGTCTCTGCAACCGATGCGGTAAGGCAGCCCAGATACTCCAGCCCGTCATAGACATAGACCGATTCTCCTCCGTTCCACATGATGCGGACAACGGTCTGGGCCTGGGTCCTGGTCGTTTCCTGCGGGTCATATCCGTCTATCACACCTGTCAGTGACACTTCAAACGGTACGTTTTCCATTTTCAGCGTCACGGGCTGCAACCCTTCGTCGCTGTTGGTGCAGGCAAATGCCGTCACTGCGAACAACGCTGTCAATGCTATTCTAAAAAACCTTTTCATTGTCTGTAAAGTATTTCTATCGGCATGGCAGTCCAATTTCAGAACAGATTCTCCTCCGGGTCCGTATCGGTCGTGCCGGGATAATCTGAACTGCCGCAAAGTATGCCTCTGTTACGCACAGTGACAACAATCACAGCAGGACTTGCATAGTGCAGTCTGTTCCCTTCGGTACATTCTGAATTATGTGCCATATTCTGTAAATATATGTTCGGCAAGTTTTAAATTTCAAAGGTACTGCTTTTTCCCGAATATGCAGAAGTTATATGAGCAATCAACGCTCAGTCCACTTGCCTTGCGTGGAGAGCGAATTCAGGTGACACCTGGCCGTATCAATAAAGCATACCGAAAGCCCAGAGAGGTATCTTTTTGCCAATGGCATTGTCTATGTCATCAGCAG
>JAKSIS010000003.1 GCA_024398665.1 Bacteroidaceae bacterium | reverse complement strand
GAATCAGAGCAACGATAATACCGAAGATGGTTGTGATAAGAGCGACCTTCATACCGCCTGCAACGACTGTCGGAGAAATGTCACCGGCCTTCTGGATGGCGTCGAATGCCTGGACCATACCGATCACAGTACCCAAGAATCCCAGAGAAGGAGACATTGCGATGAACAGTGTGATCCATGAGAGGTTCTTTTCAAGGTTTGAAGCCATGACTGAACCGTAGGAAACGACTGAACGCTCAACTACGTCAAGGCCTTCATCGATTCTCATGAGACCCTGATAGCAGATTGATGCTACAGGACCACGGGTTTCGCGGCAGATTGACTTTGCACCTTCAACATCACCGTTCTCAAGAGCAGCCTGGATTTCTTCAAGAAGCTTCTTGCTGTTGATTTCTGAAAGGCTGAGGAAAATGATACGCTCAATGCAGAGAGCAAGACCGAAGATCATTGCGATGGCAACGAGTGACATGAAACCCGGGTCACCTTCAATGAACTTTACCTTCAAGTTCTTGTGAAGACCTTCCTGCTTGTCTTCCTCAATGGGAGCAACTGTTTCAACAGCTTCCTCGACTGCGGGAGCTTCTTCAACAGCGGTTGAATCATCCTGTGCCACTTCTTCAGTGGCAGCAGCTGCTGCCTCTTCCTGAGCACTGACTGTCTGGTTTACTCCAAATGTGAGGAGTCCCAGCATTGCAACGAATGCAAATACCTTTTTCATTTGATTGATAGTTTTTTTAGTTGTTAGTATATACTTTTCTATTAATAATCAGTTCTTTTCGTGCGGAAAGACGGGGATTCGAACCCCGGATACCCTTTAGGGGTATACACGCTTTCCAGGCGTGCCTCTTCAACCACTCGAGCATCTTTCCCTCAGGCACTATCTTCCCATAGCGTCCAAAAACGGGCGCAAATTACAACTTTTTTATGGAATTACACAACTATTGTATTTAAAACATGTAAAAAAAGAAGCCTTATGGAGGCTTTTGGGAGCAAGTTCCGCCAATATGCAACGGGCTACGTTAATTTTGTATACTTTTGCATTCTGATGGAACCATCATTCAGGACATACGTATCGCTCAAACCTCTGTCATGGCTTTATTCCGGCATAACCGGATTCAGGAACAAGTTGTATGACTGCGGCTGGAAAAAGACCGTACGTTTTGACATACCTGTCATTTCAGTTGGAAACATCACTGTAGGCGGCACCGGAAAGACGCCCCACACGGAGTATCTTGTCTCTCTGATTAAGGAACGCGCACACACAGCGGTTCTGAGCCGCGGCTACGGACGCTCTACAAGCGGATACCTGCTTGCCGGAAGCACATCATCGGACAGCCGTCTTATCGGAGACGAACCGTTCCAGATATACAGCCGTTTTCCGGACATATGCGTAGCCGTATGCGAAGACCGGGTGAAAGGCGTACGCCGTCTGCTGGAGGAAACGGACACTGAAGCGGTAATCCTTGATGACGCATTCCAGCACCGCAGCATCAGCCCGTCACTCAACATACTGCTCACTGACTGGAACCGTCTGCTCCTTAAGGACTGTGTCATGCCGGCGGGACATCTCCGCGAAAGTGCCCACGGACGCCGCAGGGCGGACATCATCATAGTCACCAAATGTCCGGACACGCTTTCTGCCGCTGACATGGAATCACTTTCTTCAAGACTTGCCGCAAGGCCGGAACAGAAGGTGTTCTTCAGCTGTTTCACATACGGGTTTCCATACCGTCTCACTGACGGCAGTCCGATGGAATCCGATGATGCACCCGTTCTTGCCCTTACAGGAATAGCCCAGCCCCAGCCGCTTGTCCGTAAACTGGAATCCGACGGGCGCAGAGTGAAGCTCCTGGCCTACCCTGACCATCACAGCTACAGCAAGCGTGATCTGAAAGCGATAGAGACGGAACTGGACAGGCTGGGACCTGATGCAAAGGTAGTGACCACGCAGAAGGATGCCGCAAGACTGCAATCCACGGAACTGCCCGAACAGCTTGCATCACGCATCTATGTCCTGCCGGTAAGTGTCCAGTTCCTGAAGGACGGCCCGGCATTTGACAGCCTTGTAACAGATCATTTGGAATCATTCAAGAAATAGAAATATGGCAAACCGCACTGAAATATCGGAATTGGGGGAATTCGGTCTCATTGACCGCCTCACAAAAGACCTGAAACCGGCCAACGCATCAACCAGATACGGCGTGGGAGACGACTGCGCAGTTCTGGATTACCAGGACAGGGAAGTGCTTGTGACAACTGACATGCTCATGGAAGGCGTCCATTTTGACCTTACGTACGTACCGATGAAACATCTGGGCTACAAGTCAGCCATGGTGAACATATCGGACATATACGCCATGAACGGCACTCCCAGACAGATGACCGTCTCAATAGCGCTGAGCAAGCGCTTTTCAGTCGAAGACATTGAACAGCTGTATGAGGGCATACTGCTTGCGTGCCGGCAGAACGGGGTCGATCTGGTAGGCGGTGACACCACATCGTCCCTTACCGGTCTTGCCATAAGCATTACATGTATAGGTGAAGCTGAGAAAGGCAAGGCCGTATACCGCAACGGCGCCGGACAGAATGACCTGATATGCGTGAGCGGCAATCTGGGCGCAGCATATATGGGGCTTCAGCTTCTGGAACGTGAAAAGGCCGTGTTCAATTCCACGCGCCACGATGACGGCGAGCCGTTTGCACCTGACTTTTCTGGCAGGGAATACCTGCTGGAGCGCCAGCTCAAGCCCGAAGCCCGCGGCGACATCATCAGGCAGCTGCGTGAAGCGGGCATACAGCCCACATCGATGATGGACATATCGGACGGGCTTTCATCGGAACTGATGCACCTGTGCCGTCAGAGCCATACCGGCTGCAGCGTATACCAGGAGCGCATCCCCATTGACTACCAGACAGCAGTGATGGCCGAAGAGTTCAATATGGACGTGTACACATGCGCGCTGAACGGGGGCGAAGACTACGAACTGCTGTTCACCGTCCCGCTGACAGACCACGACAAGGTCATACAGCTGAAGGATGTGAAACTGATAGGTCACATGACCAGGCCGGAACTGGGCTGTCATCTGGTGACACGTTCTGGTCAGGAAGTCGAACTCAAGGCGCAGGGCTGGACAAGCAATCTGTAAAGAAAATGAAAGCGGGGCTCAAAACCCCGCTTTTCATTTCAGATGCTCTTTTCAATATTCCACACAAAAGCCCGCAGGCCCAGTTTTTCAGTGGCGACATCCAGCGCGTGAAGCTTTTCAAGAATGATATCCACCTTTGAATCGTCCACGACGGCAATTATTCCGGAACACATGGAAGGCCAGGCATGGTTGCCGTAGTGCGGTTCTCCTGTTTTGGACCCCCTGCCCTGCAGCTGCTCCACCATGGAGAAGCCGCGGCAGTTGTTTGTGGTAAGCAGGTCAATTATACGCTCAGTATATACCTGGTCGAAAGTTATCAGTATCGATTTCATGACTGTTTCAATTGATTAACGGTTGCGTGCTGTCTTGTCATGCAGGAACTGGTCCTTGTTTTCAGCCCAGTATTTTGCAAGTTCAAGCTGTTTGCGGTGCTTGCGGCGTGCCTTCTTTACACCTATTCCCTGACTGATGCAGTACAGTGTGGGCACAAGCACAAGTGTGAGGATGGTTGAAATTGTCAGACCACCTATCACCGAAATACCCAGAGGACGCCACATTGCGGCACCCTGACCCTGACTGAGAGCCATTGGAATCATACCAAGAATGGTTGTCAGAGTAGTCATGAGAACGGGGCGGAGACGACTGCGTGCGGCTGTCACGGTGGCGGTGATTGCTGACATGCCGCGTTCACGGCACAGACCGGTAAAGTCAATGAGTACAATACCGTTCTTCACGACTATACCGATAAGCATGATGGCACCCAGCATGCTCATCAGGTTGATTGTCGTTCCGGTAAGGAACAGTGCAATGAGCACACCGCTCAATGCGAACGGAATGGAGAACATGATCAGGAACGGAAGCGTCAGGGATTCGAACTGTGCTGCCATAACGATGAACACAAGCAGTATGATGAGCAGTGCCAGTGTTCCCATGTCGGCGAACGACTCCTGCTGCTCCTCATAGTCACCAGCCACCTGTACGGAAACGCCCTCAGGAAGGTCCATTGCGTCAATTATATCCCGACCGGCATTTACGACTTCACTGAGCGCCGATCCTCCGGCGACCATACACGTTACAGAATTGATTCTCTGGCGGTCTTTGCGCTGGATGGTAGGCGGTGTGAAGGTCTCCTCCAGATGGCCCAGATCCCTGACGCGCACGGCACTGTTTCCGGATCCGTAAAGCAGGATATTCTCTATATCGTCAAGTTCTGTACGGTATTCAGGTGCGTAGCGAACCTTTATATAGTATTCCTCGCCGTCCTCACGGAAATACGATGCGGTCGCACCGTTTATTCTGTTGCGCAGGAATGTGGCGGCCGTTGAAAGGTTCAGACCATGTTGGGCCAGCTTCTCGCGGTCAAACACCACCTGATATTCAGGCTGGTATTTCTCACGGCTGATATAGGCTTCACCGACACCCTTGACATTCTTCATCTTTGCCATCAGTTCAGCAGCAACGGCATCAGTTGCGTCAAAGTCATATCCGTATATCTCGAACACTGCCGATGACTGGCTTCCCATACTCATTCCACCGCCGGCGGTCACCATGAAACGCTCTATTTCAGGACGGCCATTCAAATCGGCACGCATCTGCGCAACAACGTCGTCAGATGAAACGCTACGTTCTTCCAGTTCCTTGAAGGAAAGCGTGAAGGAAATGATATGCGTACCGTTGGACTGCATCGCGGCAAATGTATTGTTCTCATCGGCGGCACCGACACGGTAGTTGCAGGTTTTAAGGTCACTGCCATAGCGCTGCATCCACAGTTCGGAAAGTTCAGCTGCCACTGAACGGGAACGGTCCGTATTGGTGTTCATCGGCATATAGATTGTGGCACTTACACGCGACTGTTCGTCTGCAGGGAAGAATTCCGACTTCAGATTCTTTGCCGTGAAGAGAGAACCCACGAAGAACAGCAGACAGATTGCCACTACCCATCCGCGGTGACGTACTGCATGGTTTATGCGGCGGCTGTACCAGCGGTCCAGGCCGTCAAGAGCCTTCTGAATGGGGCTGTAGAGTATTGTGTGCAGGCGGCTGCCCCTCTTTTCAAGTTTCAGCATGCGCGAGCACAGCATGGGTGTAAGAGTCAGGGACACAATCAGTGAGATGGCAATGATGATACACATCATGCCGCCCAGCTGCTTGAACATGACTCCTGTCATGCCGTTGACCATTGTCAGCGGGAAGAACACGGCGAAAATGGTCAGGGTCGATGCCATGACCGATACGGCAACTTCATTGGTGGCATGTATGGCAGCCTGCTTGGGATCAGCACCGCGTTCGATATGGGTGGTGATGTTCTCAAGCACAACGATGGTGTCATCGACCACCATACCGATGGCTATTGTAAGACAGCTCAGCGAAATGATGTTCAGCGATCCGTCAGTCACGAACAGGTAGATGAACGACGCTATCAGTGACAGCGGGATGGTTATTGCCACGACAACGGTTGCGCGCCAGCGTCCGGTGAACAGGTAAACCACCAGGACAACGAACAGAAGAGCGTAAAGAATGGTTTCAGCAAGAGAGTTGACTGTTGCCATGATGTCTTCCGAACCGTCATTGATTATGCCAATGTGCACATCGCTGGGCAGGTTCTTGGCAAGTTCGGGCAGTACGGAATTGACCTTGCGGCATATTTCAACGGTATTTGCGCCGGTCTGCTTCTGAATGATCATCATGGCACCCTGCTGGCCGTTGTTGTATGATTCCTGTGCACGTTCCTGGGTGCGGTCAACAATCTGGGCGACATCGCTCAGGTATACGTTGCTGCCTCCTATTGATGCGACAACAAGACTGGACATGTCCATGGGGTCGCGGAATTCGCCGTCAACACGCAGGGCAAATGTCTCATTACCTATATCAAGATTACCTGACGGTATGCTGCGGTTCTCCTGGCCTATGATGGACGATATGGCCTCAATGGTCAGGTTGTAGGCTTCAAGTTTTGCAGGATCGCAGTATACGTAAATTTCACGCTGCGGTGCACCTGAAACTGACACGGTACCCACACCGGGGATACGGGCCAGCGGATTGACAACGCTTTCGTCAAGTATCTTGTACAGTGCGCCCTGGCTCTCACCTGCCTGGACTGACAGCATCATGATAGGCATCATGCTGGTATCGAACTTGAAGATTATAGGTGACTGGGCGCCGTCAGGCAGCGAATTGGTCACCATGTCAAGCTTGTCACGGACATCGTTCGTAAGGTCATCGACATTGTGTCCGTATTCGAACTCCAGCTGGATTACCGATACGTTTTCCGATGACTTCGATGTGATATGCTTTATGTAGCTGCAGCTGTTCAGAGTGTTCTCCAGCGGACGTGTGACATTGTTTTCAATGTCCGATGCGCTGGCACCGTTGTAATAGGTGAACACCATGATGGTGTTGGTCTCAATGTCCGGCAGCTGGTCAATAGGCAGTTTCGAGTATGAGAACACACCGAACACCACCACGGCGACGAAACACAGCGCCGTAAGAATAGGTCTTTTGACCGAACCTTCGTATAAGCTCATTTCAAACGCCTTTTACTTTTCAACCTCAACTTCCTTGCCGTCAGCAAGCTTTGACAGACCTGCAATGACAATCTGGGCGCCATTTGGCACGCCTGAAATCAGTTCGTAGCGGTCACCCAGGCGCTGTCCCAGTTCAACTTTGCTGTATTTCACCTTGCCGTTGCTGTAAACATAGACAAAACGGTCACCTGAACCGGCACGCTTGTCAATTGCCAGATCGGGAACGACAACATGGTTCTCCGTACCCAGATTCATGGTCGCACGTGCGAACATTCCGGGACGCAGTTTCATATCCTTGTTGTCCACCATGATTTCGACAGGGAACGTATGGGTCATGGATTCGACAGTCGGATAAATCAGAGACACCTTGCCCGAGAACTCCTCACCGGGATATGCATCAAGGTCGATGGTGACTTCATCGCCCTTCTTCACCTTGGAATAGTACTTTTCCGAAACGTTGACTGTCAGCTTTACGGGAGAAATCTTCTGCACAACAAGAATGGCCTGGCCTCCGTAAAGGTCACCATTGTCATAGTTGCGGGCGGTCACAACGCCTTCAATGGGGCTTTCCAGACGCGTGTTCTCCTTCAGGGTCTGGTATGACTGACGGGTCACATCGACCTGCATCTTCATGCTCTCCCATTCGGACTGTGATACGCCGCCCACCTTATAGAGTTCGTCTATGCGGCTGAATTCGGTTTCAAGGTTCTTGAGCTGCATCTCCTGATTGCTCAGGTTCGTCTCATCCATTTCAACCAGTATCTGTCCCTTGCGGACGCGGTCACCGACCTCGACGTTGATCTTCTTGATACGTGCGGGACTTGCCGGGGCAATATTGTTCTTCACTTCACCGACTATTGTTGCCGAATAGGTCATGAGCTGGTCCACCGGTTCTTCAACCACCGTTGCAAGTTTCACCAAGGGTTTGGTGTCTGCAACCGGCATCATGGACTGCTGGGGCTGTGATTCCTTCTTCTGCTGTCCGCATGCGGCAAGCAGTGCTGCGCAGAGTGCGATTCCTGTAATTCTGAATGCTTTCATATGCTTTGTTTATTTCTTTTCTTCTTCTGTATAAATCTTGTCTTCCACGCCCAAGACCTTGTCAAGATCAGCCTTGGCTGCCAGATAATTGTAGATTGACTGGCTGTAAGTGAGTCTGGCCTGGGTCAGCGACACTTCGGAATTGTTCAGTTCCAGAATGGTGCCCTTGCCTATCTCGTAGCGCTTGCTTGCAATCTCACGACCCTTTTCAGCCTGAAGTATGGCCTCACGGTTGCTGGCCACCTGTTCGGCATTGGCGCTCATGTTGTCCTTGTAGCTGCGTACCTGCATGTTCAGCTGGCGTTCCGTATAGTCGCGGTTTTCAGCAAGCTGGCTTATCTGCAGCCTTGTGCTTCTCAGTTTGGTGAAGTTGCTCATGCGGAAAATGGGAACGGACAATGACAGCACAATGCTGGAGCTCTGTGCCCATGAGTAGTCAGGCAGATTCCAGTTCTCATTGTACATGGACTGCAGCGAATATGTTCCGGCCAGTGCAAGAGTGGGCAGGAAATTCATGTTCTGGACCTTCAGGGTCTGGTTCAGCATGGTTTCATTAAGTGACAGCTGGCGCATGCTGGTATTGTTCTCCAGAGAATAGTTCTCGTCCTTCAGGGTCTCGGCGTAGAGTTCCTCCTCATAGTCTTCCAGACTGCCCTCGATTTCAATTTCCGTATCCGGGTCTATTCCCATGAGCACCATAAGCTGCAGCTTTGACAGCTGTACGGCATTGCGGGCCTGGATTACCGTTGGGTTCATGCTGCGTACCTGAACCTCGGCGCTTATCTTGTCATATTCGCTGGTACCTCCCAGTTTGTACATTGAGTTCACCAGGTCGAAATTCTTCTGGGCCTGTTCGAAACTTGCGCAAAGCACGTCATAGCTGTCCTGGGCCAGAATGACCTGATAATAGGCCTTGGAGACCTGGTTCACAAGGTCCAGACGTGAACTGCGGCTCTGTTCCACTGCGTTTTCCAGATCGCTTTCTGTTAGATTCATGGTAGCATATACCGTGGGGGCGAAAATGGGCAGACTTATCTGGAACTGGCCGTTCCATGTGTTGGTGTTGTCCTTACCCATCTTGAACTTCTGTCCGCCAAGATTCATTTCGGCAGCCAGTACCGTGTACTGGATCTGTCCGCTGAAATCAGCCGACGGCAGGAGTGACTGCCAGGCTTCATCCTTGCTGATCTTCTTCACTTCAATCTGCTGTTCGGCCACCTTGATGGTGGGATTTTCGCTGATGGCAATCATAATCGCATCATCAAGAGTCAGTTTCAGGACCTGGGCAGGTTCCTCCTGCGCAGATATCGGACTGACTGCAAGAACAGCAGCAAGGACCGTCACGGCCCTGCTAAAAAAAGCTTTCTTCATTCCTTATATGAATTTTAAACCATTTTACAATTCTCAATCCGAGAGCAGATCCTTGAGGAAACTGTCCAGATCTTCTTCAAGGCCCTGCATGAGCCCCTGCTTGAGCAGAGTATTGTCTTCGTCAAGAAGCATGAGTTCAGCCACCGTCTCCCTGTCATCATCGACAAGAACAAATGAGAATGGCTTCCATATGGCCAGTTTCTCAAGCGGGCGCTCCTGATCGATATTCCTGAGAATGCGGGACAGTTCCTTTTCCATGACCTCATAGAATATGTCCTCCGGTATTTCAGAAAGGTCGGAAAGGGTCACACGGGCCAGGTCAATGTCATCATCGGACACTGTCACTTCACCGGTTTCGCGGTTCGGCTGGATGTGTATATCTGTTACGACTGACTCTTCAGTGGGTTTTCGGTAAGCATCAAGGACTCCGTTTATGAGTTCCCTGATTTCCTGGAATGATGTTTCACTCAGTTTCATGACGTCAAGTGTTTTATTCTTAAAGTCCTTTTCCGTGGCAGTTCTTGAACTTCAGGCCGCTGCCGCACGGACACGGGTCATTGCGTCCCGGAGTCTTGTCGGCGCGTATCGGTTCGCGCACCTGCTGGCGTGTATCACGGCCTGCAGCCGAACGCTGGTTGGGGTCGCTCAGATCAGCCTTGTTCTCACTGTACTGGCGGCGCTGCTGGCGGTTCTGCGCCGGAGCTTCACGCACCTGTTCGGGATCAGGCTCAGGTATCTGGCCGCGCATGAGTATCGTGACGGTCTGGTCGTTCATCCTGTTGACCATGTTGTCGAACAGATTGACTGACTCAAGCTTGAAAATGAGCAGCGGGTCCTTCTGTTCGTAGCTGGCGTTCTGTACGGAATGCTTCAGTTCGTCCAGTTCGCGCAGATTCTCCTTCCAGCACTCGTCAATGGTGTGCAGCAGGATGGCCTTCTGGAACTGCGTGACCACGCTCCTGCCGTCAGACTCATATGCCTCCTTCAGGTTGCACGGAATCTGGTAGACACGGCGGCCGTCAGTTATGGGTATCAGTATGTTGGTGTAACGGTCACCCTGCTCTTCATATACCTTCTTTATGACAGGTGTCACAATCTGGGACATTCTGTCTGTCTTGCGCTTGAAATTCTCCATGGCAGCAGCGAAGATGGCATCGGACACCGCATCGGTCTTCATCTTTTCAAATTCCGATTCGTCAAACGGAAGTTCAATGGCCAGTACACGGAACACCTCCATCTGCAGGCTTTCATAGTCAGCGCAGTTTTCAGCTGCAGCTGCCGAACGGTCCCATATCATGTTCGATATGTCCATTCCTATGCGTTCGCCTATAAGCGCGTGACGGCGTTTCTCGTACACTACGGTACGCTGCTTGTTCATCACGTCATCATATTCCAACAGGCGCTTGCGTATTCCGAAATGGTTCTCTTCGACCTTCTTCTGAGCCTGTTCTATACGTTTGGTGATGAAGCTGTTCTCAATCATTTCGTCCTCCTGAAGGCCCAGCTTGTCCATGAGCGGAGCTATCTTCTCCGAACCGAACAGGCGCATGAGATTGTCCTCAAGGGAAATGTAGAAGACCGATGAACCCGGGTCGCCCTGACGTCCGGAACGGCCGCGCAGCTGGCGGTCCACACGGCGGCTCTCATGGCGCTCGGTGCCGATGATGGCAAGACCGCCGGCAGCCTTGACTTCAGGTGACAGCTTGATGTCGGTACCGCGTCCTGCCATGTTGGTGGCAATGGTCACAATGCTCTTCTGACCGGCCTTGGCCACGATATCGGCCTCCTTCTGGTGCAGCTTGGCATTCAGGACGTTGTGTTCAATCTTGCGCATGGTGAGCATGCGGCTCAACTGTTCGCTTATTTCAACCGATGTGGTACCCACAAGTACCGGACGCCCGGCCTGGACAAGCCGCTCTATCTCCTCAATGACAGCCTTGTACTTTTCACGCTTTGTCTTGTATATGCGGTCATTCTGGTCAATACGTGCTATAGGCCTGTTGGTGGGTATCACGACTACGTCAAGCTTGTAGATGTCCCAAAATTCACCGGCCTCGGTTTCAGCGGTACCGGTCATGCCGGCCAGCTTGTGGTACATGCGGAAGTAGTTCTGCAGTGTGATGGTCGCAAAGGTCTGGGTGGCGGCTTCAATGTTCACGCGCTCCTTGGCCTCGACAGCCTGATGCAGACCGTCCGACCAGCGGCGGCCCTCCATGATACGGCCGGTCTGTTCGTCAACGATCTTGACCTTGCCGTCCTCAGTGACAATGTAGTCGACATCCTTCTCGAACATGCAATATGCCTTGAGAAGCTGGTTTATGGTATGTATGCGGTCGCTCTTGACAGCATAGTTTGTCATGAGTTCGTCCTTCCTTGCAAGACGGTCCTCATTTGACAGTTCGGTATGGCCTTCAAGTTCAGAAAGCTGTGATGCTATGTCGGGAAGGACAAAGAATTCGGGATCCTTGTTTGTTCCGCTGAGCAGTTCAACACCGCGGTCAGTCAGATCCACGCTGTTCAGTTTCTCGTCAATGACGAAATACAGCGGCTCCACAGCCTCGGGCATGCGGCGGTTCTGCTGCTCCATGTAGATTTCTTCAGTCTTCTGCATGCCTACCTTCATTCCCGGTTCACTGAGGAACTTGATGAGAGCCTTGTTCTTGGGCAGGGCCTTGAAGCTGCGGAACAGCGACAGGAAACCTTCCGCCACCTCATCCTGATTCTCTGAAACCACTTTCTTGCGGGCATCGGCCAGGAACTGGGTGGCCAGACGCTTCTGGGCCTCATACAGCTGTTCGACCTGCGGGCGCAGTTCTTCGAACATCTGGTCCTCACCCTTGGGAACGGGACCTGATATGATAAGAGGTGTACGGGCATCGTCAATCAGCACCGAGTCAACCTCATCGACAATTGCGTAATTGTGACCGCGCTGTACCAGTTCGTTGGGATGACCGGCCATATTGTCACGCAGGTAGTCAAAGCCGAATTCGTTGTTCGTACCGAACGTAATGTCGGCACGGTAGGCGTTGCGGCGCGATTCGGAGTTGGGCTGGTGCTTGTCAATGCAGTCCACTGAAAGTCCGTGGAACATGTAGAGCGGTCCCATCCATTCGGCATCACGCTTGGCCAGATAGTCGTTCACTGTCACCACATGCACGCCGTTGCCGGTAAGTGCATTGAGGAACACCGGCAGGGTTGCGACAAGTGTCTTGCCCTCACCGGTAGCCATTTCAGCAATCTTGCCCTTGTGCAGAACCACACCGCCAAACAGCTGGACATCATAATGTATCATGTTCCAGACGGTGTCATTGCCGCCTGCCACCCAGTGCTGCTGCCAGCGTGCCTGATCCCCGTCTATGACCACGAAATCGTGCTTGGCAGCAAGATCACGGTCAAAGTCCGATGCGGTGACAACCACCTCCTCATTTTCGGTGAACCGGCGTGCGGTCTCCTTGATGATGGCGAACACGTCAGGAAGGACCTCGTCAAGCACGACCTCGTACCTGTCAAGTATTTCCTTCTCCAGCTTGTCTATCTGGTTGAACAGAGGTTCGCGGTCCTCCATTTCAGTCTGTTCCACTTTGGCTTTGAGTTCATCAACACGCTGTCTTTCAGGTATTGTGAAATCCCTGACCTTCTTCCTTATTTCCTGCGTCGCTGCGCGCAGCCCGTCATTGGAAAGTTTCTCGTACTTGGGATAAGTGCTTTTGATCTTCTCGACCCATGGCTGAATCTCCTTGATGTCACGTGTCTGCTTGTTGCCGAAAAGCTTTCCTATAAATTCGTTAAAACCCATTATGTGGTGCGTTATTAGTTACTGTTACGTTTCAGTACGTGCAAATTTCGTACCAAAATGCAAAGGTACTCTATTTTTTGTACTTTTCCGCCAATTTTGTCAGTGTTTGACAAGTCTTAACCTATATGCAACTTCAAGCGTTTTTTTGTTTGCCGAATGGAGTAATTGGTATATCTTTGCACCTTGATTATATTATTAAGAATAATTATACAAAAATCATAGAGTCATGAAGATACCTTTGAGAAGTGACCAGTGCATGGTGGGAAGACGTATGGCAGGAGCCCGCGCACTGTGGGCAGCCAACGGAATGAAGAAGGAGCAGATGGGCAGGCCTGTCATTGCCATCGCAAATTCATTCACGCAGTTCGTACCGGGTCACGTGCATCTTCATCAGGCCGGCCAGATAGTAAAGGAGGAAATTGAAAAACTGGGCTGTTTCGCAGCTGAATTCAACACCATAGCCATTGATGACGGCATTGCCATGGGACATGACGGCATGCTGTACTCGCTGCCGTCCCGTGACATAATTGCTGACAGCGTGGAATACATGGTCAACGCCCACAAGGCCGATGCCCTGGTCTGCATAAGCAACTGCGACAAGATCACCCCGGGCATGCTCATGGCCACCATGCGCCTGAACATCCCCACAGTGTTCGTAAGCGGCGGTCCCATGGAGGCCGGCAACTGGAACGGAATGCACCTGGACCTCATAGACACCATGATCAAATCCGGAGACGACACTGTATCGGATTCCGATGTCGAGGCCATAGAACGTAGCGCATGCCCCGGCTGCGGTTGCTGTTCAGGCATGTTCACAGCAAATTCAATGAACTGTCTGACTGAAGTCCTGGGGTTCTCACTACCCGGAAACGGCACAATCCTGGCCACCCACCGGAACCGCGTCCAGCTTATGAGGGACGCTGCGGCGCTCATAGTAAAAAATGCATATAAATACTATCAGGACGGTGATGAAAGCGTCCTTCCGCTCAGCATTGCAAAAAAAATCAATTTCGAGAATGCGATGAATCTCGACATAGCCATGGGCGGTTCCACAAACACCATCCTGCATCTTCTTGCAGTGGCGTGTGAAGCCGGCGTGGATTTCAGGATGGATGACATTGACCGCCTGTCACGCAAGGTTCCCTGTCTCTGCAAAGTTGCACCCAACACCCAGAAGTACCACGTTCAGGACGTAGGCCGTGCCGGCGGAGTTCTGAACATACTTGCCGAACTTGCAAAGGGCGGTCTGCTGCATACTGAAGCCATGAGCGTAACCGGAATGACATACGGTGAACTTATTGGAAAATACAGCATATGCAGGGACAGCATTGACCCTGAAGCCGCACGCATATATTCGACAGCCCCGGCCAACCGTTTCTGCAACGAAATGGGCATGCAGGAATGCAGTTGGGACAGCCTTGACACCGACCGCACAGCAGGCTGCATACGCGACCTGCAGCACGCATACTCCAAGGACGGAGGTCTGGCAATCCTGAAAGGCAACATTGCCGTTGACGGCTGCGTTGTCAAGACAGCCGGCGTTGATGAGAGCATATGGAAGTTCTCAGGCCCCGCAAAGGTGTTCGATTCACAGGAAGACGCTGTGGAAGGCATTCTGGGAGGCAAGGTGGTGGCAGGTGATGTCGTAGTGATCACCCACGAAGGCCCCAAGGGAGGCCCCGGCATGCAGGAAATGCTCTACCCCACATCATACATAAAGTCACGTCATCTGGGCAAGGCATGCGCGCTTGTGACCGACGGCCGTTTCAGCGGCGGCACATCGGGCTTGAGCATAGGTCACGTATCACCTGAAGCAGCAAACGGCGGTGCTATAGGTAAAGTGGTTGACGGTGACATAATAGAAATTGACATACCGGCACGTACAATCAACGTGCGCCTTACACAGGAGGAGCTCGATGCCAGACCCATGCGTCCCATGACGCGCAGGCGCATTGTGGCCAAGAGCCTGAAGGCTTACGCGAACATGGTAAGTTCAGCTGACAAGGGCGGAGTAAGAATAATTGAAGACTGACATGGCAGATAAGATTTCGGGCGGAGAAGCCCTTATACAGTCACTTCTCCATCAGGGCGTCGATACAGTGTTCGCCTACCCCGGCGGCACAATCATACGCGTGTTCGATGCGTTGTACGACCACCGCAGCGACCTGCGGCAGATACTTGTCCGCCACGAACAGGGCGCAACGCACGCAGCGCAGGGCTATGCAAGAGTGTCCGGCAGGACAGGCGTGGCCATTGTAACCAGCGGTCCCGGTGCCACGAACACAATCACCGGAATCAGTGACGCCATGCTGGACAGCACACCCATAGTGGTGATTGCCGGTCAGGTAGGCACTGACGCCCTTGGAACTGACGCGTTCCAGGAGATTGACCTTGTGGGCGTAACGCAGCCTATCACCAAATGGAGCTACCAGATACGGCGTGCGGAAGACATACCTTGGGCGGTGGCACGCGCATTCTACATTGCAGGTTCGGGCCGTCCGGGTCCTGTGGTCCTGGATTTCACCAAGACCGCACAGATGGCTCAGATAGAATACACACCTGCATCCATTGACTATGTACGCAGCTACATACCTTCACCGGATCCGGACATGTCCCAGATTGAAGCAGCCGCAGAACTCATTGACAAGGCTGAAAAACCGCTTGTGCTTGTAGGACACGGTGTGGAACTGGGCAATGCTGAAGAGGAACTGAGGGAATTCATCGAAAAGGCCGACATCCCCGCCGCACGCACGCTGCTGGGTCTGTCAGCACTGGCATCGGACCACCCCCTGAACATGGGCATGCTGGGCATGCACGGAAACCTTGCGCCCAACGTCAAGACCAACCAGTGCGACGTGCTGATTGCAGTCGGCATGCGTTTCGACGACCGTGTGACCAGTGATGTGAACACATACGCGCGGCAGGCCAGAATAATACACCTTGACATTGACAAGAGCGAATTCTGCAAGAATGTAAAGGCCGATGTCACCGTCCTGGGCGACTGCAAGAAGACATTGAAGCTGATAACCGGCCGCATTTCCAAATCAAGCCACAGACAGTGGATTGAAAGTTTCCGTCCCCTGGCCGATGAGGAGAATGCCAAGGTAATTGAGAATGCCATTCACCCCAAGGACGGTCCGCTTCTCATGGGCGAAGTCGTGACCGCCGCAAGTGACATGGCGCCTGACAATACAGTCATGGTCAATGACGTGGGCCTGAACCAGATGTTCTCGTCACGTTACTTCAAGTACCGCATGCCCCGCAGCATCGTGACATCGGGCGGTCTGGGCACCATGGGATTCTGCCTTCCGGCTGCCATAGGAGCGACATTCGGCGCCCCCGGACGTCCTGTCCTTGCCTTTGAAGGTGACGGCGGCTTCCAGATGAACATACAGGAACTTGGTACAGTCATGGAAACGGAAGCCCCTGTGAAAATAATCCTTATGAACAACAACTATCTGGGCAATGTACGCCAGTGGCAGCAGCTCATGTATCACAAGCGCTACTCGTGCACACGCATGCTGAGTCCCGACTACAGCATGATAGCAAGGGCTTACGGCATACCGTACAGGCTTGTCACGGACCGTGCTGATCTGGTGGCAGCCGTGAAGCTGATGTTTGAAACTGACGGTCCGTTCCTTCTTGAGGCAGCCGTCATGGATGAAGAGAACGTAATGCCCATGATACCCGCACGTACTCCGGTTGACAAAATGATATTCACCATTGACCAGTAGCCACAAAATGGAAAACGGAAAGAAACTGTATACGCTGATCGTGCACTCTGAGAACATTGCCGGTATCCTGAATCAGGTGACCGCAGTATTCACGCGCCGTCAGGTCAATATCGAAAGCCTCAATGTGTCCGCTTCGTCACTTGCCGGCGTACACCGCTATACGATAACCGCATTCACTGACCGCGAGACCGTCGTCAAGATTGCCGACCAGATAGAAAAGAAGGTCGATGTGCTGCAGTGCCAGTACTTCACCGATGACGAGATCTTCATGCAGGAAGTCGCATTATATAAGGTGGTGACATCCGTCCTGACCGAAAATCCGGAAATGTCACATATCATACGCAAGTACGGAGCCAAGCTCATTGAAGTGAATTCCACATTTTCAGTAATTGAAAAGACCGGACGCACCGAGGACATAATGGCGCTCAACCATGAACTGGCCGGACAGGGCGGTATGCTGCAGTTCGTTAGTTCAGGGCGGGTAGCCATAACACGTGCACGTATAGAACATGTAAACGAATATCTGGACAAGATGGAGGCCAGATACGGAAAAAAGGAACAATGAACCATTAAACATATTTACAACTATGGCAAAAATGAATTTCGGCGGTGTCATTGAAGAGGTGATGACACGTGAAGAATTCCCTCTCGAAAAGGCAAGGGAAGTGTTGAAGAACGAAACAATTGCAGTCATCGGCTACGGTGTGCAGGGCCCCGGACAGGCCTGCAACCTGCGCGACAACGGTTTCAACGTGATAGTTGGCCAGCGTCAGGGAAAGACATACGAAAAGGCTGTCGCTGACGGTTGGGTACCGGGCAAGACCCTTTTCTCCATTGAGGAAGCAGCCCAGAAGGGCACAATCATATGCATGCTCCTGTCCGATGCGGCACAGATGCAGCAGTGGCCCGTCATCAAGCCTTATCTGACCGCAGGCAAGACCCTGTATTTCTCACACGGTTTCGCAATCACATGGAATGACCGCACAGGCGTTGTTCCTCCAAAGGATATCGATGTAATCATGGTCGCCCCCAAGGGTTCAGGCACATCACTGCGCACCATGTTCCTTGAAGGCCGCGGTCTGAACAGTTCATATGCCATCTATCAGGACGCATCAGGCAAGGCTCTTGAAAAGGTTCTGGCATTCGGCATAGGCATAGGTTCAGGTTACATGTTCGAAACCACATTCATCCGCGAAGCCACCAGTGACCTTACCGGTGAGCGCGGTTCACTGATGGGTGCCATCCAGGGTCTGCTCCTGGCACAGTACGAAGTTCTGCGTGAGAACGGCCACACCCCGTCAGAGGCATTCAACGAGACTGTCGAGGAGCTGACACAGTCACTCATGCCGCTGTTCGCAGCAAAGGGTATGGACTGGATGTATGCAAACTGCTCGACCACAGCACAGCGCGGTGCTCTGGACTGGATGGTTCCCTTCCACGATGCCATCAAGCCCGTAGTTGAAAAGCTTTACGCCAGCGTACGCTGCGGCAATGAAGCCCAGATCTCAATTGACGCGAACTCAAAGCCCGACTACCGTGAAGGTCTTGAGAAGGAACTGCAGGCACTCCGCGAAAGCGAAATGTGGCAGACCGGTGCGGTTGTACGCAAGCTGCGCCCTGAAAACAACTGATACATAAGGCAGCAAAAGAACAAGAGAGGCCGGCTGAATTCAGCCGGCCTCTCTTATTCATTGCTTTCGGGTAACTGTTTGAGATCAGAATATCTTGTATCTGTCATCAACTATACCGGCCTGGAAATAGAGTTCCTGAAGAATGCCGTTGCCAATCTGACGGTTGGCGACTGCTTCAACGCGGCTGTCCTCAGCCTCCTGATCAAATTCAACGGGGAATTCGTCTGGAGCAATCTTCTGTGCCACGAACACGCAGCCATCACCCTTGATGGGAGCTGACAAGACGTCACGGTCAAGACTGTATACTGCCGGACCCACATTGTTTTCATTTGCCATTGAATTGGAAATGTATGCCGAGTTCGTGAAGTTAACATACTTGACAGTATCCATTCTGACACCGGCAATGTTCTTGGCTTCGGCCATGGTAGCGGCCTTGGCAAGAGTCTGGCTTATGGTCTCGAACTTCTTCTCGTTGGCAGCCTTGTATGTCAGGGTGGAGAGAACGTTCTTGTCCTTTATTGAACGGTAACCCTGCTCATGAATGGCTTCAAGACCTACAACAAGCAGATGGTCATTGTTCGAACCGGCCTCATAGATGCGTGAAACTTCATCCTCAGATGCTTCAAAGAGCCAGCGCAGAGCCTCATGTGACTTGGCGACACCGCCCACATTGTAGCTGTAGCTTTCAAAACCGGGATAGTAAAGAAGGTGGAAGCCTTCATTTTCAGCGTTTTCTCTAAGCTGCTTGACAGTAGGATTGGCTGCTACGAAAAGGCTCAGCTTGTCATATGCCTCCTTGCTGGTTTCATCGCTGAATTCAACTGAACGCTTCACGACTGCGGCCTTGTACTTGTCAATCTGGTTCTTGAAATCTTCAAGCTTGATGACAAGATATCCGTTCTTGACTGCCAATGCGGTCACATCACCCTTCTTCATGCTGTTCAGAGTGTTCAGGTATGCTGCATTGTCACCGCTCAGTGATGCTGCCTCATAGTTTTCCGAACCTATCCACTGTGCTGTGCCTATCTGTGAGTACTTGGCTGCGATTTCTGCAAAGTCAGAACCCTTTTTGACAGCAGTGCATATGCTGTCTGATATGCGGGCGTCCTCAGCGGCATTGCCTGTGGCAATCTGCATGATGCAGTACTGGATTGAATCATAACCCTTCTCCTTTGAGATGAGCTTGAAAGCATTCCAGGTGTCATCATCCTCATTGTAGTAGGGACCGAACATGCCGGCGGCATTCACAGAATCAAATCTTGCAAACACGTCCTCAGGAATGAATAATTCCGAGCGGGCGACTTCACTGTAGGTCTCATTCGAACCTGCACGGCGCAGGAAAGCGTCATAGTCGTCCTGCATCTCTTCAAGCTGTGAAGTCAGTTCATTGAGTTCGACGCCCAGTGCTGCACGGTCTGCTTCAGAAGGAAGAATCTCATAGTCAATGTATACTATGTCACGGTTCTCCGAGTAGTTGAACAGCATTTCCTTGTTTTCAGCATACATCTTCTTGATGTCAGCCGATGTCACCTTTACTGCAGAATCAGGAATTGATGAGTAAGGAATTGAAGCCAGCAGGACATCAGTGCGCTTAGTGCGGGTCTCATACGCATTCTTTGATGCAATGGGGTTGGACTTGATTCCGGCTGTCACCAGTGACACGTACTTGCTGTAGAGAAGGCTTGACTTGATGTTGTCTTCAATGAAGAGCCAGTACTTGTATGCGCTGGCAATGCTAGCATATTCCTGTGCTGACATTTCTGAAGGATCAATCGCATCATAGTATGCAATGAACTGCTTCAGGTAATCAACGTCGAACTTGCCGTTGGCATCATTGAACGGAGTGTTGGAAAGAATGGGGTCTGTACCCTTTTCTATCACGTCACGGACTTCAGCGTCAGTGACTGTCAGACCTATTGCGCCGGCTTCCTTCTCAAGGATCTTGCGGCGGACCATGATGCTCCAGACTTCGTCCTTTATGGCTGCGTTCTGCTCTTCAGTAAGATCATTGGTTCCAAGTTCAAACTTCACCACTTCAGTGTAGTTTTCAACTTCAGCCTGATAATCCATAGCCGATATTGACTCTCCGTCAATTTCACCTACATACTGAACACCCTGATTCGGACGGATAATCTTCCATGCGTCACCAAGGATGAAGGCCAGCATAGCCAGGCCGATAACGATAAGAAGCAGTGGTCCTTTGCTTCTGATTTTCTGTAATGTTGCCATTTCTATTGTTTTGTTTTATTTCTTTTCAGTCTGCAAATTGCCCGCCATACGGGTAAAAGCGCACAAAATTACAAAAAAATGTTGTGCAATGCCAATTTTACTATCATTTATTTAATAATGTGAGCTCGACAAGTTCTATGCGCGTGTCACCTTTCTTGAGCAGACGCAGCGAATAGTCGCCGGTGCGGAACTGCTCGTTGACTTTCGGGAAACCCTTGGCCAGGCTCAGCACCAGTCCGCCTATAGTCTGATACTCATCTGATTCAGGTATGGACAGGGAAAACATGGAATTGACACGGGCTATCTCCATACGGCCTGAAAGCAGATACCCGTCATCGGTCTTCTTGGCCACAAGACTGCTTACGTCATGTTCGTCTTCAATATCGCCCAGTATCTCTTCGATTATATCCTCAAGCGACACTATGCCTGCGGTGCCTCCAAATTCATCCAGGACTACCGCAAGGCTCTTCTTACGCGCCATAAGCTGTTTCATAAGCTTCTGTGCCATAAGCGTTTCCGGCACAAAAGGAACACTGCGGACATGCTCCAGCCAGTCATCCTTATGACGGAACAGTTCCGATGAATGGATATAGCCTGTTATATGGTCCATGTCACCGTCATACACCAGTATCTTGGAATAGCCGGTCTCTATGAAACGGTCCCTGAGTTCGTCCCATGACACCCCCTTCTCAACCGCGCAAACCTCATTGCGCGGGACCATGCAGTCACGTGTCTTGACATTTGAAAAGTCAAGGACATTCTGGAATATCTGCACTTCGGATTCGGCCTTTCCGTCAGGCGCGGCATTCACTGCTGACTGCACGAAATAGTCCAGATCGACCTTTGAAAACACCCGTCCGGATTTCCTGCGGTCAATCTTCACGCCGAAAAGGCGCAGAATGACGTGTGCCAGCCATGTGGTGAACAGGGAAATGGGATACAGGAGTATGTAGATCAGATACAGCGGGACTGCAAAGAAATTCAGCTTGCCGTTGGGATTGATCCTGAATATGGTCTTGGGCACATATTCGCCTACAACTATCACAATGGCCGTTGAAACCAGGGTCTCCAGCACCACAAGCACGAATTCGTTTTCAATGAAGCCTGCAGGCAGCAGCATTTCAATCAGGCGGGCCATCATGGTGCTGTATATGACCAGGGCAATGTTGTTGCCCACCAGCATGGTCGAAATGTACAGGTTGGGATTGTTGAAGAAACGGCCCAGTATCCTTGAAGAGAGACTGTTCTGACGGGCATCGGTCTCAAAACGGAGACGGTCCGATGAAACGAAGGCGATTTCAAAACCCGAGAACAGGGCCGAAAAGAAAAGCGCCACAAGCATTATGAGCAGCGTGTGGTTCATCGGTCCTGGACAGGGAAGATCCCTTCTGTTTTTCTTATGGTATATTCAGTCATGTTGGAATTGGATTCGAATCCGTGACCTATTATGATCTGATTCTCCTGTTCTATGCGGATCAGGCTGTCAGAATAGATCTTGCCGCGGCGGTCGTCCCAGAAAAGCAGTTCGGTGTCAAACTTCTCATGCTTCACATTCTCGGCATGGACATTGCCGCGCAGTTCCCACAGCTTCTTGTCATAGTAGTCATACGCCGTATCGGCCGAAATGCTTGACTCTACGTTCATTGCTGTGTCGAGAACATGCAGCAGCACGCCCTGCTCCATGGCATGGAAAGGCGGATTCAAGCGGTCAAAGACCTTCCATTCCTCGGCCGATACGCGGTAGTGGACCACACCGTTTTCCGATATGAGCATGCTGACCCCGTACGTTGTCATGACCGACATGGAATCACGGCTTGTGACAGCAGCGCCGAACTGTTTGCCGCCATTTCCGCAGGAGAGACAAAAAAATGACGTGACAACCGCCAGGATGACGGTTGCCGCGTACATTATTCTTCTTGAAGGAACTGTTCCTCCGGGTTCAGCCATTATCTGATTGTGGTCGTTTCGTTAATCCAGCCCTTGATTTCCATCTTGTCACCTGACTTGATTGAAAGCATGAACAGGTCCGATGAAGCGGGAAGATGCTCCTTGTATGTGGCGATCAGCTCATTTGCCCTCTTCTGGACAGCGGGATCGGAATCAACCCTCTTGGCCGTATCAAGCTTGTCAAGCACTGCAAAGAATGCGCACTTGTCCTTTACGGGATCACCGCTCCATTCCCACTTGCTGGCATAGAGCTGGGCCAGGAGAATGTATGCGTTGCCGTTCTTGGAATTGGCCTGGATGGCCTTGTTCAGGTACTGGCGGCACTTGTCAATGCTCTTCTTGGAGTTCCAGAGTACTGCTATGGTGTAATAGATGTCGCTCACAGCCTCAGGATCCTCTTCAAGAGTCGCTGCCTGCTCATAGAATTCCAGAGCCTTGTCCGTATCCTCGCGCTTTGACAGGTAAAGGGCACCCAGGCTCTTTGCGGTCTTTGCTGTCGGAGAAATGGCGTGTGCATATTCTGCGGCTGCGAAATAGGCGTCTGAAGACTTGCAGTCAAGCATTGACATGAGCGTCACAACCTTGGTCAGGTACTCCAGATCATCCTTGTTGTCCTCAATCTTGGGTCCGTAAATGGCCTGCAGGTCATCACATGTAGCGGCACCGCTGTTTATGAAATATGCGTCAATGTTCTCCTTTGTCTTTTCAGCTGCCTCCTTGACCTTCTCATTGGTCTGCGCCTCTATCACGGGAATGATATAGGTCGAGCAGTCAAGATAGTCCTGAAGGAAAGCCTCACGGACTGCATCGTCATCCTTCTTTGACTTGAGACGCTGCTGGGAAACCTTCATGAGGTCAGCCAGAACGTAATAGAGAGTATTCTCCTTACCGGCATCGACAGCTTCACGGAGCATGGTGTATGCCTTCTGGAGTTCAGGCTTGGGGTTGACTGTCAGATAGTCATGGGCATAGAGACCCAGGACCTCATATCTCGGAGTAGGATTCTGGACAATCTTGTTCAGGTCATCAAGGAACTTGAGACGGCGCTCGTAGACGTACATCAGTTCCTCTGAATACTGGGCCTTCTTGTCTGCATCGGTCTCTTCCTTGTAGAGTGCACGCAGAATCTTCACACCGTTGGTGTAGGTGGCATACTGTGCCAGAGGATGATTCTCAAACACATATTTCCAACCGTTCTCATAGGCATCCTTGTAATTGTTGGTCTTCACATACTCGGTATAGATGCTGATGCTTTCCAGACATTTCTTGACGCTGTCCGCGCCCTGTCCGTAACGTCCGTCTTCCACACCGTCCTGGGCTTTCGCTCCCATTGCTGCAAGAAGTGCAATGGCAAAAATTCCAATCTTTTTCATATAGTAGTTTTCTTTGGTTTCCTTTACCTGAAATATAGTTTCAAAACGTGTTTGTTAAATCATTCCACCATCCATTTTGCGAACCAGCGTTCCATGAATGTGACTCCGACGGACAATCTGAGATAATTCTCCGCAATCATTCCGGACGATGCCGGCTGCACCCTGACATACTGGGCAGAGAAATGGAGATATGACATGCTGTTGTATGCAATTGTCACCGGCAGCGTGAAACCGGCACTGATTCCGTATTCCATGGGTCCCTTGCCGTCACCGACATTGAAATACGGCTGTTTCATGTACAGCCCGCCGTGATAGGTGTTGCGCTGCAGGAAGGACTTGCTGGTATTGTCAGGACAGTATGAGAAGCCTGTATTCAGTTTCAGCCTGTCTGAACCGTATTTCTGCCCCCAGGCATTCGCATCGGACCATTTCTCATAGGAGACATCGGCGGCAAGAGTCAGTTTCCTGGCGGAATAGGACATTCCCACGGCCATCATGTCAGGCATGGAGAATGCGCCGTCGCTCAGCGACTGCGGTTCAGCTTCAGTGTCAGTTGTCAGATCGCTGACAGTCACTTCACCGGAAAAGTCGGTTGCCGGGGTATATGTTGCGCCTATTGCAAGTACGGCGCCATCAAGTTTCAGGGATGTCTGGATTCCGAAATCAAGTTTAAGCGCTGACAATGACGCCTCATTGTTGACTGTTGCAGTTGATACTGTCGATTCCGAGAACGATGTCACGGAACTGTAGCCCAGTTCACCGAACATGTATGATGCATTGACACCCACGGACAGCCACTTTGCCGGCCTGTAGCCAAGGCCTCCCAGGAACTGTCTGATACCGCCTGTACCTGTATATGTTCCTGTGGACTGGATTTCACCGTCCTCATCACGGCGGACCGTGGACGTGTTTGAGAATGCATAACCCACACTCGAGTACGGAAGCAGACCGACTGTCATTCCCACCTTGGGCAAGATTCTGTACTGCATTGTCAGGTAGTCCACCCTTGCATTGCGTGCATTGACTTTCACACCTGATTCCTGGAAATTGCCGTTCTGCATGGTAAAGCCCATGTCAGCAATGAACGTCAGTGTGTCGACAGCCGAATATGAAGCCGGATTCAGCGGATTGATGGTGTTGGTACGGCGCATGCCTACGCCGACACCGCCCATGGACCTTGCCATTCCCACAGACTGGTCTGCAATGAGGCCCAGGCCGTATCTGGAATACGGTGAATTGACGCCCGTCTGAGCCCATGCGGAACATGGTGAAATGACAGCCGCCACAGCGATGAATGCTGTCAGTATGAACTTATTACCCAATTTCATTGAATCTGCTAATACAGTCCAACCCGGTCAGTACAAGGTTAGGCACCGCAAAGTTACCATTTTTGCACTTGAAATCAAATGTTTCAGCATCACCTCCGGTTAAAAAAACCAAAACTGAAGGATATTCCGCCTCAAGACAGGAGACATAGCCCTGGATTTCATTGGAAATGCCCACAGTAACGCCGCTGCGTATGGCCGTGTCCGTATCATAGCCGAAACGCGGTACAGGACCGGTGCGGTCCACCAGCGGCAGAGCGCCGGTATGTTCGTGAAGTGATTTCAGCCGCATTTCCACCCCCGGGGCAATGTTTCCACCTATATATGTTCCGTCCGATGTAACGAAATCGAATGTTATTGCCGTGCCGGCATCGATGACCAGCAGGTCATGTCCGGGTTTCAGCGACCACGCCCCCACGGCTGCGGCCAGACGGTCCATGCCCAACGTACACGGGGTACGGTAGGCGTTCTTCAGGGGGACCGGAGTCTTCCAGTCCAGAGCCAGGACATCCATCGAATCCAGCCACCTTACAATATCATCGGGAACGGGACGCACCGAGCACCACATGCCGCCTTCAATGTGGAATGCAGCGACAGCATTGGCAAGTGCATCGGAATCAACAGGCCCGCTGTAAATTTCACGCAGTCCGGAGCCGTCACTGACAGCCGCCTTTACGCGTGTGTTTCCAAAATCAAGCAGCAGTTTCATTAACGCTGCAAATTTACTAACTTTGCGGAATAACACAAAAACCCATGCGTAAGAGACTTCTTGCATTTCTTTCAATCTGCCTTGCCATCGTGCCCGGGGCATGGGCGCAGCAGGACAGCATCAGGCTGTGTCTTCTGACCTGTGAACCCGGAAAGGCCATATACGAACTTTACGGACATACAGCAATCCGGCTTGAAGACTACGGAGAAGGTCATGACATAGTGTTCAACTACGGGATGTTCGACTTCAACACCCCGAATTTCGCTCTCCGTTTCGCACTTGGCAGGACAGACTATATGCTTGGAGCCGAATACATGCACGGATTCTCCAGAGAATACGAACAGCGCGGTTCCGTTGTATACGAACAGGAACTTAACCTGACAGCTGACGAAAAGAGTAGGCTCAAGGAACTTCTCTTTGATAACGCAAAGCCCGAGAACAGGGTCTACAGGTACAATTTCCTGTACAACAACTGCGCGACAATGGCAATGGACAAGATCATTGAAAGCATTGGCGGAACAGTCACGTTTGACGGTCCTGACACCACACGCACTTTCCGCAACCTGCTTACCGAACATACCTGCCGCAGGCCCTGGAGCGAATTTGCCGTAGACATAGTACTTGGCAGCGAAGTGGACAGGCCGCTGAAATACCGGCAGGAATCCTTCGCTCCGCTTTACCTCATGGACCAGGCCTCACAGGCTGTCATCACTGACACTGCAGGCGTTCAGCGCCCTCTTGTCCTGCCTGCCGTGAAGGTTGTCCTTCCTGACCATGAAGTCGATTTCGGCAAGCCTGCACTCACCCCCGTCCAGACCGTGTGGCTGCTGTTCATGCTGACTCTGCTGGTCAGCCTTCTGGGCTGGCTTGCACGCCGTCCGTTCTGGGCCTATGACGTGCTGCTCTTCTCAATACAGGGAATCATGGGAATTGTCATAGGGTTTCTGTATTTCCTTTCCGAACACCCTGCCGTTGACTCGAACTGGCTGGTGATAATCTTCAACCCGCTGCCGCTCATTGCCATTCCTTTCATGGTGCGCAACATACGCAGGGGCCGCCCGGACATATTCCTTGCAGTGGAATTCGCGGTCTGCACGGCATTCGTGCTGTTCTATCCAGCCATGCCGCAGTTCATCGAACCGGCGGTACTCATACTCACTGGAACGTTCGCGCTGCGTGCCCTGAGCAGTTTCCTGCAGCTGCTGTTCCGCAGCCTGTTCCACGCACAGCACGTTTCCCACAGCGCAACGAAACGCATCATCCTGGCACCGGTACTGCTGGTGCTTTCACTTCATGCCAGCGCACAGATACGCCCCACAAAGACCGATGTCCGTCCACGCCTCATAGTAGGCATCACAGTGGACCAGCTTGACGGTGACTGTCTTGAACGTCTCCTGCCCATTCTTGGCGATGACGGTCTGAAAAAGCTGTGGACTGACGGATACAACAGGACATCGGCGTCATTTGATTTCGAAAGTCCGGACCGTGCATCGGCCGTGGCTTCGCTGTATACAGGCGCATCACCGTTCCAGCACGGAATTGTTGCAGGCCGCTGGATGAGCCGCAAGACTCTCGACGCCGCATCGGTTGTCGACGACAGCAACTGTCCGGGTGTCAATACCATTGAACGCACATCACCGCGCCGTCTTCTGGCCACAAGCCTGGCTGACGAACTGAAACTGGCCGGCGGGGAGAAGTCCAAGGTCTGTTCCATCGGCATTGAACGTGACGCCGCCGTGCTGGCCGCCGGACATGAGGCCGATGCCGCACTCTGGCTGAATGCGGACAACGCCGGCTGGTGCACATCGCAGTACTACGGCGGAATGCCGTCATGGGTTCCTGACAGTGAAGACAGGCAGAATGCGGAATGGAAGCCGCTCTACCCTACCGGCATCTATGTCCAGGATTCCGAAAACGGATTCTACAGGCCCTTCTCATATACGATACGTAAGGATGACGTACAGGATTTCCTGTCATCGCCGCTGGCCAACGACAAGGTCACATCACTGGCACTCCAAGCTATTGACGCCATGAATCTGGGCGCTGACGAAGAACCGGACCTGCTGGCCGTCACGCTCTACGCCGGCAATTTCAGGCATGTCCCCAATTCACTCTATTCGCTCGAGCAGCAGGACATATGCGTCAGGCTTGACCGGAACATCGCCGACATACTGAAAAAAGTGTCGGAAACCGTAGGACTGGAGAACGCCCTTGTATTCCTCACATCGACAGGATACGCTGAGAACGGAGTTCCGTCACTGGAAGGCACCCGCATTCCCAGCGGCACTGTAAGCATGGAACAGGCATCGGCCCTGCTCAACCTGTACCTTTCAGCCAAATACGGCGGCACAGGCTATGTGAACGCATTCTATCAGAACCACCTGTACCTGGACCGTGACCTCATTGAAGACAAGGGGCTGTCCCTGCATCAGGTTCTTGAAAGCTGCGTGGACCTGCTGGTGCAGATGAGCGGCGTGAAGAGCGTGCTGGTCATGCGCGACCTCATGTCAATGGTGCCTGACGAAGAATCGGCCCGCAAGAGAAACGCATTCAACACGGCATATTCAGGTGACATAATCATTGAATCAATACCCGGATGGGGCATTCAGGACGAAAGGAGCGGAACGGTGCTGTACCGCAAGCCGCTTTCGCGACCCTTTCCCGTCATCCTGTACGGCAACGGCATACGCGCTGAAATAAACCGCGAACCGGTGTCGGCCGGTGTTCTGGCCCCCACTGTGGCCGGCATTGCCCGCATCAACTGCCCCAATGCCTGTCAGTCACAGCCTCTTGCCAACCTGAAATGACTGGAAGTTCCGGCATAAATGACTACCTTTGCAAACCGCAAGAAACAATATTACAATATGGAAAAGAAATTCATCAGCCTCACATATGACCTTATGCTCAAGGACGGGGAAGGCAAACTCTACAAGTATGAAAGCGCCACAAGGGAAAGACCGTTCCAGTTCATAACCGGAATCGGCTACGCTCTGGACCTTTTCGAACAGAACGTCTCCGCGCTCAATGCCGGTGACAGCTTCGAATTCGAGATACCTTGCGACGAAGCCTACGGACCGTATGAACAGGACAACGTGATCGAACTTGACAAGGGTATATTCCTGCGTGACGGAAAGTTCGATGACCAGCATGTCAAAGTGGGTGCGGTCATTCCCCTGAGTGACGGCGAACGCACATTCAACGCCGTTGTCACCGATATACGTGAGGACAAGGTCAAAGTGGACCTGAACCATCCTCTGGCCGGTGAGGACCTGACATTCAAGGGCAAGATCATTGAATCGCGCCCGGCAACCGATGAAGAGGTTGAATCAGTCCTGCACCCCAAGTGCCACGGCTGCGGCGGCCACTGCGGCCAGGGAGACTGCAGCTGCGAAGGCGACTGCGGAAGTTGTGACAAATAAGATTCCATGAACACTCTGGGACGCATACTCACGCTGACCACATTCGGCGAATCGCACGGTCCGGCCATAGGCGGTGTGCTGGACGGAATGCCTGCTGGCATAGCCGTCGACACGGCTTTTGTGGAAATGCAGATGCAGCGGCGCCGCCCCGGGCAGAACACTCTTGTCACCGCCCGCACGGAATCCGACAATGTGGAATTCCTGTCCGGCATTCTGGACGGCCGCACCACAGGCGCCCCCATTGCGTTCATCATAAGGAATTCCGATGCCCGTCCTGACGACTACCGCGAATTGGGCGGAATATACCGTCCCTCACACGCCGACTATACCTGGGAACAGCGTTACGGCGTACGTGACTGGCGCGGGGGCGGACGCGCATCGGCCCGTGTCACAGCCCCGGTATGCGCAGCAGGCGCACTGGCCATACTGGCACTCCACTCCCGCTACCCGGAGCTTGAAATATTCGCATACACGTCACAGATAGGTGACATTTCCACCAGCACGGAAATGCCTGCCAATCCGGCTTTCAGGGATGAGAGTCCGGTCCGATGCCCCGACAGGGAAAAGTCAGCGCTCATGGAAGCGCTTGTAAGCCGTGTGCGCAGCGAAGGCGATTCCATTGGCGGATGCGTGAGCTGCATTGTGCGCGGTCTGCCGGCCGGCATAGGGAATCCGGTATTCGACAAGCTGCACGCCGCACTTGGCGCCGCCATGCTTGGCATCAATGCCGCAAAGGGATTCGAATACGGTGACGGTTTCGCATCGGCCTCACAGAGAGGATCCGTACACAATGACGCGTTCCGCATGGAGAACGGCCGCATCGTTACAGCCACGAACCACAGCGGAGGCATTCAGGGCGGCATAAGCAACGGTCAGGACATACGCTTCCGCGTGGCATTCAAGCCCACGCCCACAATTGCGGCCAATCAGGAAACGGTAACAGCCGACGGCCGTGAAGTGACATTTTCAGCACACGGACGCCATGACGCATGCGTGGTGCCGCGGGCCGTGCCGATAGTCGAATCACTTGCCGCACTTGTGCTGCTTGACCAGTGCCTTGCAGCCGGCAAATACTGATTATCCAAGTTTCGCATGTTCCGAATAAGTGCCATTCAGGGCTCATCAAAGCGAAACTTGAATAATAATATCCTTTTCTGACCCCCACCTACATCCTCCCCTCAGGGGAGGACCCAGCCGCGAGCGGCTGGAACTGAAGTTTCACAGCGAAACTTCAGTTGATTACCCAAGCCAGTCTGAGAGTTCCTGCATGGAATGCAGAAGCATGACACAGCCCTCGCTCTCAAGCACGCTGTCGTCAAGAGGTCCTGTGTTCACCGCAATAGTGTCAATGCCTGCAGCCACCCCCGCGCGTATGCCCAGCGGAGCATTCTCCACCACCACGGCACGGTCAGCGCTGACACCGGCAATTTCAAGACCGCGCAGATAAGGGTCCGGGAACGGCTTGCCGCGTTTCACATCAAATGAAGTCACCATATGGTCACGGGCAACTTCGAAGTCCCGCTGGACACGCTCTATCAGGTTTTTCTGGCCGGAACCGGTCACAATCAGGACCTGACGGCCTGACAGTCTCACCTTGCGGATAACATCAAGAGCGCCGGGCATTACAGGTGCAACGGGCATTGAACGGAAAAGCGCGGCCTTGTATGAATATATTTCATCCACCTGTTCCTGAGTCGCCTCACAGCCGCGGTCGCGCATGCTGATGCGTGACACGGTGTCATGGCCTGTGGCACCTTCGTTCATATAGACGTCATGGGGTGTCATGTGCATGCCGAAATGGTCCATTGCAATGCTCCACGCCTTTGAATGGTTGGGCATGGAATCATACAGAACGCCGTCCATGTCAAAAAGGACGGCGTCTTTCCCTGTCAGTGAGAAACCCTCCTTCACTTTCTGATACGGGCCTGGAGTGCAGCTGATTCAGCCTCATAGCCGGGCTTGTCCAGCAGTGCGAACATGTTCTTCTTGTAAGCCTCGACACCGGGCTGGTTGAACGGATTGACCTGAAGCAGATAACCGCTTATGCCGCATGCCTTCTCGAAGAAATAGATGAGCTGTCCCAGCCAGTACTCCTCAAGGGCGGGAACGGTGATGCGTATGTTGGGCACTCCGCCGTCCACATGAGCCAGCTGTGTACCCAGTTCTGCCATCTTGTTCACTTCATCCACATGTCTGCCGGCCAGGAAGTTCAGACCGTCCAGGTTCTCTTCATCGGAAGGTACCAGTACCGAATGCTTCACACTGTCTATTGAAATGACAGTCTCGAATATGGTACGTTCGCCCTGCTGTATCCACTGTCCCATGGAATGCAGGTCAGTCGAGAAGTCTACTGATGACGGGTATATGCCCTTGTTGTCCTTGCCTTCCGATTCGCCGTACAGCTGTTTCCACCATTCTGAGAAATAGTGAAGCTTGGGCTGGAAGTTGACCAGTATCTCAATCTTCTTTCCGCTGCGGTACAGTGCGTTGCGCGCTGCCGCATACACGGCTGAAATATTCTCTTCAAACGGAACATTGCCGTTTGTCATGGCCTCCATGTCAGCAGCACCCTTCAAAAGTGCGTCTATGTCATATCCGGCAACTGCAACGGGCAGCAGGCCCACCGGGGTGAGTACCGAATAGCGGCCTCCCACATTGTCAGGTATTATGAAGCTTGTATAGCCTTCCTTGTCAGCGCATGTACGTGCGGCACCGCGACTGGTATCAGTTATTGCCACAATGACCTTACGGGCCATATCCTTGCCGCGCTGGTCCTCACACTGCTTCTTGAGCAGGCGGAATGCCAGGGCTGTCTCAGTCGTGGTACCTGACTTGGATATGTTTATGACGCCGAAACGGCGGCCCTTCAGATACTGTGAAAGTTCATAGAGATAGTCTTCGGAAATGTTATGGCCGGCAAACAGCATTGTGGGATTGGACTTGTCCTGAATAAGCTGTGAGAAACTGTTGCTGAATGCCTCGATGACGGCCTTTGCGCCAAGATAGCTGCCTCCTATTCCGGCAACGACCACAGTGTCGCAGTTCTCACGCAGTACAGCTGCGGCGGCCTTGATTGCAGACACAAGTTCAGGACTTGTTTCCGATGCCAGATTCATCCATCCTATGTAGTCGCTGCCCTCGCCGGTACCCTTTTCAAGCTTTTCAATGGCAACTTTAACTTCAGGCTCGAGAGCCTTCACTTCAGTTTCAGAAACGAAACCCAGAATCTGGGAAATGTCGACTTTGATCATAACGGTTCCTTATTTGAATGTGTCAGTAAGCAGTTTTATTTCAATGACAGGTGAGATGTGCTCATAAAGAATGTTGTACACGGCATCCAGTATGGGCATGTTCACGCGGTAGTGCTCGTTGATCTCCTTCATGCAGCGGGTGCCGTAGTAACCCTCGGCTATCATCTCCATCTCCATCTGTGCGGCCTTGACCGAATAGCCTTTGCCTATCATTGTTCCGAACACGCGGTTGCGGCTGAAATTCGAATAGCCTGTCACCAGCAGGTCACCCAGATACACCGAATCATTCACAGCGCGGGACGGCATGGGACGTGCGGTGGCCAGGAAACTGTTCATCTCCTGAATGGCGTTCGACATGAGCACCGACTGGAAATTGTCTCCGTATTTCAGGCCGTGGCATATGCCGGCTGCAATGGCGTAGACATTCTTCAGCACAGAACTGAATTCAATGCCCGCCACATCGGTGCTGACTGATGTCTTGACGTATGAATTCGTAAGTTTGCGCGCAATCATCTGCGCATTTTCAATGTCCGGGCATCCAACAGTCAGGTACGAGAGGCGCTCCAGTGCCACTTCCTCAGCATGGCACGGTCCCGCCACCACTGCAATGTTTTCAGTGGGAACGCCGTAGAAACGGTGGAAATAGTCGGACATGAGCAGGTTGTCTTCAGGTACAATACCCTTGATTGCCGATACTATGAACTTGTCGCGCAGCTTCACCTTCAGTTTCTTCATGTGTGACTTGAAGTAAGGTGACGGAGTCACGAATACCAGCACTTCGGAATCATTGACTATCTGGTTTATGTCCGATGAAAAGTTTATCTGCTTCATGTCAAACTGTACGCTTGACAGGTAAGCCGGATTGTGGCCCAGACGCTTGAAGTCCGCAATGCGGTCGTCACGGCGTATGTACCAGTTTATCGAATCCTCGGTCGAAAGAAGGATCTTGGCTATGGCGGTAGCCCAGCTGCCGCCACCCATTATCGCAAGTTTGCCTTGAGGTATCGCCATACGGGTCAGTCTTTGCTTTCAGGTTTCATCTGCGGGAAGAACAGCACTTCCTGTATGGTGGTCTGTCCGGTCATGAGCATGACAAGACGGTCAATTCCTATACCGATTCCGCTTGTGGGAGGCATACCGTATTCCAGTGCACGCACAAAGTCCTGATCAATGAACATGGCCTCGTCATCGCCCTTCTGGCTAAGGCGCAGCTGGTCCTGGAAACGTTCGTACTGGTCAATGGGGTCATTGAGCTCACTGTATGCGTTGGCCAGTTCCTTGCCGTTCACCATAAGTTCGAAACGTTCGGTCAGACCGGCCTTCGAACGGTGCATCTTGGTAAGCGGAGACATTTCAACGGGATAGTCCGTAATGAATGTGGGCTGGATGAAAGTGCCTTCACATGTCTCGCCGAATATCTCGTCAATCAGCTTGCCCTTGCCCATGGCGGGAGTCACCTCAACGCCGCATTTCTTTGCAACCTCACGCATCTCATCCTCACTCATGCCCTCCAGGTCATACCCGGTCTTTTCCTTAATGGCCTCAAGAATGGGAAGGCGGCGGTACGGAGCCTTGAAATCGACCTCATTGTCACCTATCTTAACTTTGGTGGTTCCGTTGGTTTCAACGGCAATCTTTTCCAGAAGCTTTTCCGTAAAGTCCATCATCCAGTTGTAGTCCTTGTATGAAACGTAAAGCTCCATGCAGGTGAATTCAGGATTGTGGTTGCGGTCCATACCCTCGTTGCGGAAGTTCTTGCCAATCTCATAGACACCCTCAAAGCCGCCCACAATAAGGCGCTTCAGATAAAGTTCCGTGGCTATGCGGCAGTACAGGTCAATGTCAAGTGTATTGTGGTGTGTGATGAACGGACGTGCACTTGCACCGCCGGGGATAGACTGCAGTATGGGAGTCTCAACCTCAGTGTAGCCGGCCTCATCAAGAACGGAACGCAGTGTCTTTATGACCTTGGTGCGCTTAAGGAAAGTCTCCTTTATGCCGTCATTGACCACCAGGTCCACGTAACGCTGGCGGTAACGCAGGTCGGGGTCATCGAACCTGTCATAAGCCACACCGTCCTTGTACTTGACTATGGGCAGCGGACGCAGTGACTTTGAAAGGAGAGTCAGTTTCTTGGCGTGAATGGTGATTTCACCCATCTGCGTGCGGAACACAAAGCCCTCAATTCCTATAAAGTCACCTATGTCAAGCAGCTTCTTGAATACCTTGTTGTACATGGTTTTCTCCTCATCGTCCTCAGGACAGATGTCGTCTCGTGTAACATAGACCTGTATGCGGCCCGTAGAATCCATGAGTTCTATGAACGATGCCTTGCCCATAATGCGGCGGCCCATCATACGGCCGGCAATGCATACCTGACGCGGTTCGGCGTCATCATTGAAATTCTCCTTTATTTCAGCAGAATAGGCGTTTGTGGGATACATGGCTGCGGGATACGGGTCAATTCCCATTGCGCGCAACTCCTTCAAACTCTCTCTTCTGAACTGTTCCTGATCGTTTAATTCCATAGTGATAAAAAATGTACCTCTGCGGTTTGGTCCGCAAAGGTACACATTTTTAATGGAATGAGGGAAAAATACCTCCCAATTCGTTCATTACTGGGCGCCGCCGAACATGCTGAAAATGGTAGCCAGTGATGACAGGGTGTTGGACACGCCCTGGGTGGTCTCGGAGATGGCTGCCACGGTGTTGGCAACATTGCCTGATGCGGTCTGGGCCTGCTGCTGGACCTGTGCTGCCTGCTGCTGTGCCTGCTGCTGGGTCTGCTGTGCCTGCTGGCTCTGGGCTACTGCTGCAAGGCCGGCTGCTGCAATGGCTGAAAGGTCAGTGCCTGAAACCAGTGAACCAAGAGTGTTGGTCACGGGTTTTGAAGTCTGCTGGGTTACCAGGTTGTTTGAACCCAGAATCAGTCCCGATGCGAAATCGGTATAGAAAGCGCTCTTGTCATCAAGGCCCTTCAGACCCTGGATGCCGTTGACCAGCTGGGCCATGCTGATGATGTTGTTCAGGTTAGTCAGGTCAACCTTGCCGTCAGTCTTGTACTGTGAATACAGGCTCTTGAGGGCTGCACCGGATGACTGTCCGTTAACCGTACCGCTCTGGGCATTGCCGGCACCGCCAAGCACACCGCATGATACTGTGAGGGCACAGAGTGCCACTACAGCGATGGATTTGAGAATCTTCTTCATAATGTGTTGTTTTATGTTGTTAAAAGTCATTTCATTATCATTGACGCGCCACTGGGCTGGATGACGAACTCATAAGGCTTCTTAGTCTTGAGCTTGAGCGTGCTCAGCACAGGTTCCTTGGTCTTGGGATCATCAGTATAGAACGGATACTGGCCGTCACCCAGGAATGAAAGGTCAATCTTTGTCTTTATGACCTGGTCTGTGGCGTTCAGGCCGGCCACGAACCAGCGGCCGTCAGTTGACTTGCGTGCCAGGATCACGTACTTGCCGGGATAGCCGTCAATGAAACGGGTCTCCTCCCAAGTGGTGGGTGAATTCTTCAGCCAGTCCATGCAGATTTCAGGAGCGTCCTCAAGATTGTTGGGGCATACGGCTATCATCTGGATGGGGTTCTGGAATATCACCTCAGTGGCAATCTGGAATATGGGAGTGGTCTTGAGCTGCGAACCGCGGCCGCTGTTGCTCTTGTTCAGGATGCGGTTCATGAAGCAGCCGCCGAATTCCATGCAGCCGGCAGCATTGCGGATGAACGGATGCAGGGTGGCCTTGAATGCCTCCTCGTCACATGCGCCCTGACCGAAATACATGTTCTCCGATGCAAGGACCGCTTCTGATCCCACATAGTTGGGATACATCCTCTCCCAGCCGCGCGGCATGGTGCAGCCGTGGAATATGCACATCACTCCGTGGTCGTTGGCATCGCTCAGGACCTCCTCATACAGGCGTATGGTCTCCTGCTTGTCACCGCCCCAGAAATCGACCTTGATTCCCTTGACGCCAACCTTTTCAAGCCACTCGAATTCCTTCTTGCGTATGATGCTGTTGTCCATCTTGCAGATAGGGCTCTGGACAATGTCGTTCCAGTAACCGCTTGACGAATACCACAGGAATACATCGACATTCTTCGAATTTGCATACTTTATGAGCTGTTCCATACGCTCGTAGCCTATGTTCTGGTCCCAGCCCGCATCAATCAGTATGTATTCGAAATTCATGGCGCTGGCCAGATCGATGAACTTGACCTGGTCGTCATAGTTGCATGATGCGTCCTGCCATACAATCCAGCTCCATGTGCCGCGGCCGTACTTGTACTCTCTTGAGGGCTCGTACAGAGGCTCAACGTAGTCCCAGGTGACAGTGCTCTCGACAATGGGCTTAAGGTCTGCGCCTATGGCAAGAGTGCGCCACGGTGTCGAGAACGGCAGGCGGAATGCGGGGCATACCGTACCTATGCCGTTGTTCTCATCGGGCATGGGGAACTCGATCTTGTAAGTGTTGTCCTTGCAGTCACCAAGACGCGATCCGCAGTACTCGCTGCTTACACCGCTCTCGGAAACCAGAACCCAGCCGTTGTCACCAACATGGAACAGGCAGGGGAATGTATAGCCGTGACCGTACTGTGAGCGCACGTTCATGGGACCGTCATTCGAATAGCCCTCCTCATAACTGGGCTTTGAACGCTGCCAGCCAATCATGGCGTCGCTCTGCGGTGTCAGGAATGTGGTCGTGCCGTCAGGGAAACGGAAACCGGTGTTCTCAAACAGGACACGCGTGCTGGCACGCTGCTGGGGTTTGGGAATGTTGTATCGGATTGCAATGTCGGTATTGCTCACGCGGAACTCGAATTCTATGTTCTGGCGTGCGGCATTCTGCAGCGAAAGCACGCAGGCAGTGTACTCATGGCTGATCTTTGAAGTCTTGATGCGGTCCATCGTGTAGTTCACTTCAGCCTTGCTGACTTTCTGGCCTGTCAGTGACAGTCCCTTTGTAAAATCGCCGTTCCCGGCCTCACGACCCTGCGGCAGACCTTCCAGAGTGGGTTTAGACCCCATGTCCAGCATGATTCCGATGGGGGATTTCTCAAGCATCACCTTTCCGTCATATGTCACGGTGTAGGTGGGGGTGTCAGTACCTGCAATGTCAAAGGACACGGCCATGCGGCCGTCAGGACTGGTAATCTGCTCCTGTGCGAAAGCAATTGTGCACATGGCCAGAAGCGCAGCGGATAGGAATGATTTCTTCATAGCTTATTTGGTTGTCTGTTAAAATAGTCTGAATGAAAGCCTCAAAGTAACCTGCGGATATACCGGATACTTGTCAGCATAGTCAATAATCTCCTTGACGTCACCTGACAGTTCGCCGTTCAGGGCGTCACCAAGCGAACGGATTTCCTCACCCTGGCAGGTCAGGACCGAATTCTGATATATCATGGCGCCCACTTCAAACTGGAATCCCAAAGGCCCGTTGGGGATACAGCGTCCCAGTCCGGCACCAACGTAGTATTTCAGCGGATCGACCTTGAAATCGGCCCTTATGGAACCGCGGCCGTCCTTTTCAGTTATTGTATATTTCCTGCCGCCCAGTTCCAGTTCCATGGCGTAAGTTTCTGCAATCCCAACTCCAGCAGCCTTCTCGTTGAGTTCCTTCAGGGCGTCCCAGTCCTCTTTGGATGTCTTTCCGCAAACCGCAACCAGACTCTCGTCCCCATACCCGGGTACGGAATAGTATGCGCCGCCTGCCAGATAGAAACGGCTGTTCCTGAACGGGTAGACGTTCAGCATGGCCTTGAAATTGAACAGTCCGAATTCCAGTCCGGCACTTACTGTGGACTTATCCTTGAAACGGTTGGTGAAAGTCTGATGATAAGTGTTCTCCAGGTGTCTCTGGGCATCGGCCAGATTCTTTGTGTCAATGCTGATGTCCGTTCCCAGCAGACCGTCCGATGGAGACAAGTTGCAACCGGCCTTGAAGACGAAATGCTTCTGCACAGGCATAGCCAGCTCCACTCCGAAACCGTGCAGCCCGGCCTCGGCACCTACCGACAGATGGCGGAATCCCTCCATATTGTCCTGGGCGGAAACACCGGCGGAAAGCAGCACGGCAAGCAGCACTGAGAACAGTTTCTTCATTTTCCGGAAAAAATCACCAGTCTGCAAAGATATGAAAGATGCAGGAAACGGCCCACATCTCATGAAAATAAACTAACTTTGCATGCGGAAAACGCTGTTGGCCCCGTAGCTCAGTTGAATAGAGCGTCAGATTCCGGTTCTGCAGGTCGTGGGTTTGAGTCCCACCGGGGTCACTTGGAGCGCCGGCGTATCAGCTTTCTGAGCCTGTGTTTCGGGGGATCCGCTTTCTCAACTTCAAGCCAGCCTTTCATAGCACGCGTTCCCCAGATTGTGGTGGCCGATTTATCAGTATGCCATGTTACGCATTCTATTGTACCGGGATCCAGATCCAGCAGTGCGGCAATCTTCTCCATGTCCTGGGAGTCATTCTCAAAGTCAAAATCAGCAATTCTGTCCCCGTCTGCCCCAACAATCCTGCCGTTGACGGTAATCAGCGGATAAAAGCCCAGAGGGGCCGCAGCAGCCACTTCAGGTTCCTCTATGACAATATGATTCCTGAAACGGCGCTCCAGGTCCTGTTTCTCTTCAGGGGTAAGCCGGCCCTTTACGGTAAGCATGTCAACCTTCAGGCTGTCCATCCAGAGCGGAATCTCCACCTTGTCTGTAAAGGTCAGTTTCAATGACTTGTAGTGGCGTACGGAGCGCAGTTCCTCAGGAACGCTGCTTATGCGCAGACTCATGCCGGTTTCGGCTTCCTTGCGGAACTTTTCAGCACGCACATCGGAATCGGAACGGTTCACGGCCCAGCCTATGGGGAAGGACACGCAGCCGCTTTTTTCATCGACCTTGTAGCCTGCAATGCCGCCTGAAAGTTTCAGGCTGATGCTTTCAATGACTTTACCTGAGAACGGGTCTATCTCCACGTACAGGACGGGGACCGATGACATCTCGGGAAGGAAATTGCCGCTGTTGAAAGCCACTTTCGCAGGTGTGCGTTTCCCCATGCGGTCATAGGGGAGCAGTTTCAGGAACCAGCCGTCCAGATTGGTGGGCGGATCAAGCGAACAGTTTCCGCCGCGAAGGCTCTGAGGCGTGTTCTTCATGACAATGTCCTGCCAGAATGCCTGGTCTGGATTGCCGGCGGCGGCCTGTACGAACTGCTCAAGCACGGGTTTCAGGTCCTGCACCCAACTGCCTGCGCCAAGCTGCTGCAGCCTGTCAGTCTTGTCCAGAACAGCCTGCCAGTCCTCCTGTGTGCCGGTAAGGGTCACGGACGGAATGCCGCAGCCCAGCTTCATGACTATGAATTCGAAGAACGCCTGGGTCGTTTCCATAAGCACTATCTCCGATGCCATACGCTCCACTGTCCCTGTGGTCGTGAAGTCTGCGGTCAGCAGCCTGGCAACATCGGACTTTGTGCCGGAATCAATCTTTTCTGCAAAGCCGTCAATGGTCCCGGTCCAGTCAAAAGCAGGGGAGTAGAGCGCCTCGCCCGTTTCAACTATCAGGTCCACCTTACCGTCAAAGTCCACAAAACGGTCACGGAAACGTTCGGGGCTGGCATTGACTTCATGCGAAAAAGCCTGACTGATGAGCATCCATATGACATCGGGCGACAGGCTGACGGGTCTGTGGTCCGCGAACGCCTCCACCATGCCGGTAAAGAAGGGGGTGGCACAGGTATTGAGACTGCTGCCCATGAAACTGGCTGCAATGTAGCCGTCCTTTACCGTGTGCAGGCTCAGGTACGCGTTTTTGGGTTCCGGCAGATTTTCATCGACAACGAACGTTATGCTGCCGGGCTTCCGGTCCAGAATGGCGGCATTGTCAGCAACGGCCGGTGTTGCAGCAAGAAGCAGCAGTATTGCCGGTAAAAGCAAATTCTTCATACTCATGACTGTGAATCAGTTCTGGGGTGCACTGCTGTCACCGGCGGGAGCCAGAGGTTCGAAATCCCGGGTATCGAATACAGGATCCAGCTGCAACCAGTCAACAGTCTTGATCAACATGTTCTCAGGGTCAATCCCGAGAGCCTTGTTCAGGAAGTCCGTATCGTCAGGATTGTCAATCTGCAGTCCGGCCGCCATTTCTATCTTTATGGGTTCGTGGCAGACGGTGCCCTTCAGCGTGCTCATGTGGCCCATCCAGTCAGCAGGCTTTGTGGCGGGGAAAATAACCTGGAAATAGTTCGAGACATGGTCACCGCCACGGTCAAAGTCAACATCGGTCTCCACACCTTCCACGCGCAGGGACTTGAGTTCGCGGCCGTCACCCAGTGTCAGAGTGAACTGGCTGCCCACGTGGCCCTTGACCGAATGGGGTTCCATTATGGTCATCTCCATGTACAGGGTAGTTTCAACAGGTGAAAGGTCAGCCGTCTGTGCGCGGACAATGTCAGGCATGTCCTTGTGGACGGTGATTGTCTTCAGTTCGTACTCACCGCCGTACAGCAGCATGGTGTAGCAGTCGGTCATGTCAGGCTGCCGGTCCGATACCTGCAGGCCGCGTATGGCCAGGCTGCCGTCATCGGCATCGACCAGATCAACGGTCAGGACATCGTCCGGAATGGCCGGGAAATGCAGGGTGAAATAGTAGTAGCCGCTTTCCGGACTCCAGAAATACTTGTCCTCAAAGCCAACCAGACCGTCATGTGAAATCTCCTTGTACTCCTTGCCGCCGGCCTTCATCTTGAGCCCGCTCATTGCATTCAGCCACAGGTCATTGCCCTGGAAGGAATAGAACATGATGAGCGTTTCCCTGTCAGTCTTCACGACATTGGAAACATGAAACCAGTTGCTGTTCTGGTTGTGCTGGAACTTGGGGTTCTGAATGCGCTTGCCCTTGTCGAACCAGTCAGTGGAGACCGATGCGTTCTGCCTGCGTATCACGTCAATTGCCTTTTCGCCTTTCACGGTAGCCGGTGCGGGCTTCTGCGGTATCATGGTGATGGTGTGCGGACCCTTTTCACCCTTGAACTGCCTGTAAAAATCGTTATACCCGGTAAGGTCGGCGGCAGGCGAATCATCGTCATACACTATCGCCACCTGGTCTATTCCGCGCTTCCTTGCGGCCTGGGCCATTGACATGGCATCGGACCAGGGCATGTCCTGCGGGTAGATGGCTATTCCGTGGCCGTCGAACATACCTATCCACTTGTTCATCAGGGCCAGGTTACCGGTTATTGACAGGGTTCTGTACTGCCTGTCGGGGTATGCCCATGAGTAGCGCAGATCATCCTGCCGTTCGCAGTTCCACTCAAAACGGTACTGCCCGCCGCCCAGGTCAATGATATGCGGACGGCGGTACTCGGGCATGGTCATGTGCTCCAGCATGTATTCGTCAACTGCGACCGAAACCTTGATTCCGTACTTGTCCAACTGTTCAGCCAGCGGCTGCACCTTCTCAAGCGTTATCGAGTCTTCATCCATGTAGCGCAGACTCATGCGGGTGGTCTTGAATTTCCTGTACTTGTGAAGGTATGAAGCTATGTCACTGGCCTTGACAGTGGCGTCAACGCCGTCAAAAGTGCGTACCTTGGCGGTTCCGTCACCGAAAATCCATACACGTCCGTCTTCGAATACGGGATACTCCTGCGCAATTACCCTGCAGGGAGCAATGGCAATAAACAAGGCCGATGCCAGCACGGCTGCAAATCCTGATCTCATATGCTCGTTTAAAATTAATTTTTACCACAAAGATATGTGCCGCAACACGGAAAAATAAAGGATTCTGCGTTGCAAAAACGTTGCAATTATGCCGGAACGGCCATTTTCAGCGTTCCCGGCAGCTGACCATCCATCCTATCCGGGGAATCACCGCGCCATTGTCACCGATCTTCACGCCAATGAATCCAGACCAGAAATCCATGTCATATTCCGCCAGTACATGGCCGGCAGAATCAACGACAACATACTTGAACGGTGTCCTTACAAATTCAGGCAGCAGTTCATGCATGTACACTATCCGCTCAGGAGTGCGGCCGTTCATGTCATACGGGAAGAACTTGAGGAACCAGCCGTCAAATTCAGTCAGTTCGTCACCCGGCTGGCAGCTGACAGTCCGCAGCTGGTCCGGCCGCTGTTTCTTGACCATGTCCTGCCAGAACTCAATGTCGACATCTCCTTCCGATGCCCTGACAAACTGTTCCAGCACAGGGTCCAGTTCATCAATCCACCAGTCAAGACCGTAGCCGCGCAGCCCGGATGCCTTTTCACGCACCCTGCGCCAGTCAGCCGGAGTGCCCTGAAGGGTGATGTCCGGAATTCCGCATACAAAATACATGACCCTGTATTCAAAATAGGACTGCACCGCATTCATCAGAGTCAGTTTGGTGGCAATCCTTTCCACCGGTCCTGAAGTGGAGAAGTCCGCAGTCAGCTTTTCAGCAATTCCGTTCTTTGTGCAGGATGAAATCTGCCCCTCAAAGTCACGGAATATGGAATTCCATTCCACCTGTTCCGGTTCGGACAGAAGGTCATGTTCACTGAGAACGACAAGCATCTTCCTCCCGTCATGGTCAACAATGCTGTCTCTCAACTGTTCAGCGTTGTTGTTCACATAATGTCCGAATGCCTGTGAAATGAGAAGCCATATCATATCAGGTGACAGTACTACAGCCCTGTGATTGGCAAAGGCATCCATCAGTCCTTTACTGAATGCATTGAAATTGTATGAACAAAGCGAATCACCGGTGGTGCTGTTCTTCAATATCCTGTAGTCTTCAAGCCTGGGATAGCCGTTTTCAACGACACTGTCAAGGCTCGATATTGAGGACCTCCTTGACTCAGAATACGCTGCGTTCAGGTACGTGCGGAGAAGAGAACGCGCAAGATTGTCGCCCGATGTCGGATAGAAGCCTCCGTCGATTGGCTCCAGATCTTCAACATGGAATGTTACGCTGCAGGGTTCCTGCGGTTGTCCATCCAGACTGAGCCCATCGGAATAGTGTGTTGCCATTCCGCCAAAAGCCATGCTGCCATAGTTGGCATCCGTTTTTCTGTCCAGTATGGTCTGGTTCCTGTCTATACCGGTTCTCATGGAATTGTCACCTATGTGGCGCGGCTCCGGTTCCAAAGGCTCCGTTTTCAAAGGTTCCTGTTTCACTGGTTCCTGTTTCACTGGTTCCTGTTTCACTGGTTCCTGTACGGCCGGTTCCGGCTGTACAGGTTCTGTCACTAAAGGAGCCGGAACTGCCTTCTGGGAATCTTCCGGAATGCCAGCCGCGGCCAGCATTCCGTCAGGCTGCGGATTGTCTTCCACCGGATTCCTGTCAAAGGCAAATAGGAAGGCCAGCAGCAGTACTGCGGCTGCGGCCGGTACCGATATGGCAACGGTCCGGATACGGCGGCGTTTTACAGCACGTTCACGTGCCTCCTTCCTGGAAAGGAAATCATTCCAGTCCGATGCCGGCAGTTCAGCCTTGCCGCCGCTGAGACGCTCCCTGATTATGTCTTCCCAATTCCTGTTCATAGTTCTGAATGCAAGTATTCACGAATTGCCTTCTTAAGGCTGGCACGGGCCTTTGCCAGTATTGAAGCAGACCCCTTCTCAGTTATGCCCAAAGCCTTTGCCACATCCTTGTGGCTGAAACCGTCAATGCAGTACATGTTGAACACCGTGCGCCTTACGGCCGGCAGTGAGCAGACCATGCGCTGCAGGACATCGGCAGGTATAATTTCCACGGTGTCAGAATCGGGCTCCGGAATATTGTCCTCAAATGCCTGATCCAGCGAAATTTCCTGAATCCTGTGTTTCCTTCTCAGACTGTCGACCGCCGTGTTGACCCCTATCCGTCTGAGCCACGCTTCCAGTGAACCTGCGCCCGAATACCGGAACGAGCCGATGTTGTCAAAGGCCTTGATCATTGAGTCATGCATGATGTCGCGGGCCTCCTCGCGGTCACCCGTATATCGGAGACAGAGCGCAAAGAGCCCTGATGCATATTCTGAATACAGTTCAGCCTGTGCATTCCTGTCACCGCGCGCACATGCCAGGGCAAGTTCACGCTCTGATTGGAGTCTCTTCATAAATACTCATATGACCATTTTCAACCGTATAACGCGGGAAGGTCATGAATACATCTTCAGAAATCCACTTTTTTCAAAGGTTCGGATCCCAGACGGGACGGATGGGGTAACCGCGATAGACATCAGCCATATGGAGCAGGCCTGCGAAATCAGTCGTTCCCGGAATGCCGTCATAACTTTCAATCTCGCTGTATTTCTTGTTGACATAGTCCTCATATAATATGCTGTATGCCCATACTTTGCTTGAATATCTCCAGCTGCCGGGATTGTAATACTGTGTTCCGGTAGGAATGAAAATGCTGAGAATATTTGCGGAATACTTGTCATCATCAACCATCCAGGCCTTACCGTCTTTCATGAAATACTGGACATGTCCGTCACTGCGGTATCCGGCAAACGGCACCAGAATGACAGCACCGTTGTTTGCGGTGAACTGGAGAACGTATGTATCGGCTGTGGCATAATCCTGCAGATGGCAGTTGTCCAGCAGTTCCTCGACATCGGCCTTGGTGGGCATGCGCCACTTCCCGCCCAGGCGCACATGCACTGGATCACGGTCCGTGCCTGCTATCTCACCTACGAAACGGCAGGAGTCACCTGATGCGTCATACAGCCATGAGTCCCTGTCAGTTGAGCCATACTTGTTGGGAGTGATATCACCAAACAGATAATAGCCGCCCGCTTCACTGTAGGTTTCAGCATCCAGATTGCATGATGCCCAGCATATGCCTGACGGCAGGCCCATATCAACCTTCACTTCATCAAAGTCCCTGGTTGTGAAAGTGAACTCGCCGCCGTAGACAACGCTGCCGCCGGCATTGACCTTAACGTAAGGACGGCACCAGTACTGGGTGTTGGGCTTGAGGTTCTCATATTTCGCATTCATAAGACCGTCCTCAGAGGGAGTGGCCCTGATGTCTGTACCAGTTTCCAACTGGGGCGAGCTCCCGTTGCCAAGTACGAATCCGAAAGTGCAAAGTTTCGTGTCAGCGGCGTCAAGTCCGCTCAGGCTGGCCTGCAGCCCGGTCTTCTGGAACCCTATGTTCACGGCTTCCAAAGCGCTGAACTCAGGAGCGAACGCAGCCGTGCGGAACGTTGACGGACTGCTCATACGGCGGTTTTCTCCGTCCTCGGACTTGAAGCAGACGCAGTAGTCGTATTCAGTGTCGGGCTTGAGGTTCTCAATTTTTGCCTCATAGCCGCCGGCCGATGAAGCCGTGCCCCTGCGGAACACCTCACATCCGGGTTTGTCATTTCCGTCCTTCCAGGCCTCAAATGCTTCTGCACCCTGTCCGCCGGCCTCACAGTACAGTGTCAGAAAATCACCGTATGCGGCATCCTTGGAAGACAGTCCCGTGAACGTATACTTCACGACCGCTGAAAACGCAGTGGTCTCAACTGACCCGCCAGTCTCAGGCGGAACATCCGGACCGGTTTCCTCCTTGTCACCACAGGCGGCAAATGCAAATGCCGCAAAACACACTGCCAAAAATTTCTGATACTTCATATGCTGTAATCTGATTATTTGCCTTACAAAAGAACGTATATTTTTTCACAAAACAAAAAAAAAACATCCTACAATAAATCAGCAAGTCAGACACAAAGCAAAGAACCGGTGAATCCGGTTGGAGGAAATTGTGTAACTTCGCGAAAATTTTCACACATGGAACATATTACACAGGAAGACAAGGACCAGCGTTCCAGACAGATTGCCAGGACAAGCATAATAGGAATCGTCACCAACATACTTCTATCGGGCTTCAAGGCCGCGGTAGGACTGATATCGGGATCAATCGCCATAGTGCTCGATGCGGTGAACAACATCACTGACGCACTTTCATCGGTCATAACAATTGCCGGGGTCAAGCTGGCAAAACGCAAGCCCAACGCAAAGCATCCGTTCGGAATGGGGCGCGTGGAATATTTCAGCGCAATCATAATAAGCATACTGATTCTTGTCACAGGTTTCACGTCACTCGTTGAATCAGTTGAAAAAATCATCACCCCATCGGACCCGGAATACGGCACAGCTGTGCTGATTGTCGTATCGGCCGCCATCGTGACAAAACTGTTCCTGGGCCGCTACGTCAAGAGTCAGGGCGAAAAATACAACAGCGACGCGCTTGTCGCATCGGGCACTGACGCCATGTTCGATTCCATCATTTCATGCGCCACCCTGCTGGGTGCAGTCATCATGATGGTCTGGCAGGTCAATCTGGACGGCTGGCTTGGAACCGCCATCGCCATCCTTATTATAAAGGCCGGAATAGAGATGCTCGCATCACCGGTCAGCCAGGTGATAGGCCGCCGTCCCGACAGCGAAATTACCAAGTCAATCAAAAAGACCGTACGCGAAATACCGGGCGTGCTGGGTGCCTATGACCTTATCCTGCACGACTACGGCCCGGACAAGGCCATGGGTTCAATTCACGTTGAAATCCCCGATACCCTGTCCGCAAAAGAAATCCACCTGCTGACCAGCAAAATCCAGCATACCATATACGGCCAGTACAGCGTCATGCTCACCGTAGGCATCTACGCCGTGAACCAATCCGATGACGAAAAGTCCGAAACCGGCCGCCGCCTGCGTCAGGCCATGCTCTCCCACCAGGGTGCGATAGGTTTCCACGGCCTGCTCATCAACGACGCCGAACGCTACGTCTCATTTGACGTCCTGCTGGATTTCAGCAGCGGAGACCGCACCGCCCTGCGAAAGGAAATGGAGTCCGATGTAGCAGAGATTCTCCCCGGCTACCGCGCCGAAATCAATTTCGACACCGATTTCTCAGACTGACAGTCTGCCAGGGATACGGCGTCACCACTCCACCGGGGTCTGGCCGTGGCTGACCAGCCAGGCGTTGGCCTGACTGAAATGGTGGTTGCCGAAGAAGCCGTTGTAGGCGGACAGCGGGGACGGATGGGCCGAACACAGCACCAGGTGACGGCTGCGGTCAATGAACTGGCCTTTTTTCCTGGCATATGATCCCCAGAGTATGAATACCAGCCCTTCACGCTGCGTGGCCAGACGGTCAATCACGGCATCGGTGAAAGTCTCCCAGCCGCGGCCCTGGTGCGAACCGGCCTGACCGGCGCGGACAGTGAGTGTGGCGTTGAGAAGCAGCACGCCCTGGCTGGCCCAGCGGGTAAGATTGCCGCTTACGGGCACCGGTTTGCCAAGATCGTCACTTATCTCCTTGAAGATATTGCGTAGTGAAGGCGGGAACTGCACCCCGTCACCAACGGAAAAGCACAGGCCGTGGGCCTGTCCCGGCTCATGGTACGGATCCTGCCCAATTATCACCACCTTGACCTTGTCAAACGGACACAGGTCAAAGGCGTTGAATATGAGCGGAGCGGGAGGATATACAATGGTGCTGCGGTATTCCTGACGTACAAAATCAGTCAGTGTCCTGAAATACGGCTTGTCGAATTCGTCCTGAAGACGCGCCTTCCAGCTGCTGTCTATTCTGACCTCCATAAAATCAAATAAGCTGGATTCCGGCCTTGCGGCATGCTTCACGCTGGTCTGAAGGCCATATGCTGGCCTGAATTTCACCTATGTGGGCTTTCTGCAGGAAGAGCATGCACAGACGGGACTGTCCTATGCCGCCGCCAATGCACAGCGGCAGTTCGCCGGCCAGCAGCTTGCGGTGGAAATACAGTTCCCTCCGGGCATTCTGGCCGCAAAGGTCAAGCTGGCGCAGCAGCGATTCGCGGTCTACACGGATACCCATTGATGACAGTTCCATGGAACGGCCCAGTATGGGATTCCACACCAGCAGGTCACCGTTAAGACCGATGAAACCGTCCTCGTTGGGAGTGCTCCAGTCATCATAGTCAGGGGCACGAAGGTCATGCGGCTGTCCGTCACCCAGCCTGCAGCCTATTCCTATGATGAACACCGTGCCGTGCTCACGTGTAACGGCATCCTCACGTTCCTTGGGAGTCATATCAGGATACATGCGGCGCAGTTCCTCGGAGTGGATGAAAAAGACTTCACGGGCCAGGAACGGTTCCAGTTGGGGATATGTCTCATTGATGAGATATTCGGTCCTCAGCATGGCCGAATAGATACGGCGTACAATCCTCTTGAGGAATGCCACATTGCGGTCCTGGGCAGTGATGGTGCGCTCCCAGTCCCACTGGTCTACGTACAGCGAATGCAGGTTGCCCAGGCTTTCATCGGCCCTTATGGCGTTCATGTCAGTGTATATTCCGTAACCCGGGGCGACTTCATATTCGGCCAGGGTAAGACGTTTCCATTTTGCCAGCGAATGCACCACTTCAGCCTTGGCGTCATCAAGATCCTTTATGGGAAATGTCACCGCACGTTCAACGCCGTTAAGGTCATCATTTATACCCATGCCCTTCAGGACGAAGAGCGGAGCGGTGACACGGCGCAGCTGCAGACCGGTGGAAAGGTTCTGCTGGAAGAACTCCTTGATTAGTTTGATGCCCTGTTCGGTCTGTCTCATTGACATCAGGGGCTTGTAGTTTTCAGGAATGATCAGGTAACTCATAGTATCTTATTCGTCATACCAGTTGACGTAACTGTTGGAACTTGAACGTTTCTTCACCTTGAGCAGGTCAGACAGCATGCTGGAATTGGCCTTTACAGTGAAGTTGTATGATTTGTACGGGAACAGGACCACACTGCAGGACATGCTGAAACAGTGCAGGTCACGGGTCACGCTCATTGTCGTTGTGGTAAAGTCGTGGTGTATGAAATCCCAGCCCGATGAGAAGCTGGTGTTCCACTTGTTAGTGAGTTTCAGGCTGCCGGACATGTTCATGTTCTGGGTGAATGCCCACGGATAGCGCATGCGCCGGGTGTTGATTTCAGCCGCAGTATTCTCACGCATGGAAATGCCGTATGAAACTGAGAACGACCATGGCAGGGTGTAGGCCACATATCCGTCCTCATCAACCGCTGCAGCACCGCTTCCGCCTGCGCCGCGTGAACCGGCACCGGACTGGCGGCCGCCGTTCTGGGCGGCATCTTCATCAGATTCTTCTTCATCGGCATCCTCTTCAGTATGTTTGAACAGCTTGTCCCACTTTTCACGCCAGTCCTTCAGGGTGTTGTTCGAGAAAGTGTATGACAGGTTCTGGCTCATGCCCTGGAAACGGCCGAAACGCCCGTATGACCATTCCGTGCGGTCACCTACAATGACACGCCCCTGGTCATTGAACTCATAGGCGTACGTTGCCCACGTGGCGTTCAGGTTGAAAGTGTAGCCCTTGGTGACCTTGATGCGCATGCGGGTGTTGAGATTGCTCCAGGGCTTTGTCTTGGCGGCAAAGTTGTAGGAGAGCGATGCGCCCAGTTCGTCAATTGCGAAATTGGCTATCCTGTAGTCCACGGTATCCTTGTCACCGCCGCGCAGTTTCCATTCAATGTTGTTGCCCACGTTCACGGCCAGGCTGCCGGTCTTGCCCTTTCCCGGCACACCGTACATGGTCCCCTGGTACGGCGAATATTCCACGGTACGAACCTCGCCGTCAGCGTCAGTGTAGACATATGTGTCATAATAGCCGTAACGGGCAGCGGAAAAGTCAGGAGTCATGCTGTAGCTGACTGACGGCGTGAACACATGGCGTGCCATGTACAGCCGCTCTCCGAACACTTTCGACCACAGCGGCGAGAACGTGTAGAATCCGTATATCTTGGTGTTTGCGCTTACGCTGAAATTGTAGTCATAGACACGGTTGAAGCCGAAAATGGTGTCACGCTGCACCACATCGCGGACATCGTCCCATGACTGCTTGACCTTGTATGTGTACCAGCGCGAACTGTAGTTGAATGACGGGGTGACGTTGATGGTGTTGAAAAGCTGGAACGTGGCACTCACGGGAATGGAATGCTTCATTGCGTTACGCCAGTCCTTTGCCAGACTCTTGTCCAGAATCTCATCCTCCCTGGCGGTGATGCTGTTGCTGAGCGATCCGGAATAGGTAAGCGATATCTTTTCATACCAGCGGTCCTGACCGGCAGCCTTCTTGCGCTTGAACGGATAGAAACGGCTCAGGGACAGGCTCAGGGACGGCAGGCTGACAGCCAGTGTGGAATCACGCATGTTCTGCGACAGGTTCATGGAACTTGAAAGTGAAAGTCCTATGGACGGGAATGAACGCGAATAGCTTATGCTTGACGTGCGTGTGCTCTGCGATGTCAGCGACGGATTGTAAAGGCTGGACAGGTTGGAACGTTCGTAACTGGTCGTGGCGTAGTTCACGCTTGCTGAAAAGTTGCTGTTCGGACTTGCCTTGGCATCCTGGCGGTGGGTCCATCGGACTTTGAAGTTCTTGGTGACGGAATAGTCAGGAAGGCCCTTGTCACCCAGTTTGGTGGTCAGAGAACTGACATAGAAGTTTCCGGAATACTTGTAGCGTTTCTTGTACTTGCTTTCAGCTGACAGTCCCCATGATCCCTTGGTGAAGATCTCGCCCAGCACCTTGAGGTCAAAATAGTCCGACAGCGCGAAATAGTAGCCGCCGTCCTTAAGATAGAAGCCGCGTTCCATTTCATCGCCGTAGCTTGGTACTATGATTCCTGACGAATAGTCGCTGTCAGTGAACGGGAAGAATCCGAACGGGATGACCAGGGGCAGTGGCACACCCATGAACTCAAGATATGCGGGCCCGAAAACCACATCCCTGCCCGGACGCACCTTGGCACGGGTTATGCGTATGTCAAAGTGCGGGTCGTCATGATCGTCACAGGTCGTGTATATGCCGTCCTCTATGAAATATTCGCCGTCAGGCCCCTTCTTTGCCTGCGAACTGGTCATGTAGCCTTCGCCCTGCTGGGTTATGATTTCGGTGATATGTCCCTTTTCAGTCTTGAAATTGTAGCTCATGTGGTTCGATTCATACGGCGTCGAACCGTCCTTGAAGACAGGCGTGCCTGTCCATGTGCCAGCTGAATCACGCACGCCGTCAGCATAGACCAGACTGCTGTCAACCTGCATCCTTATAACTGCAGCTGTCAGTTCAATGTTCTGGTAGGTCACCTTTCCGTCACCGTAAAGCGATGCGTATCCGCCCTTGTTCCACACCATGGAATCGCTGGACTCATAAACCACCGGGTGGTCCAGGGCATCCTTCTTTTTCTGCGGAACGCTGTCAGGACGCAGTTCCGTGCGGAGCGTATCGGCGGACCGGTCCGGTTCAATTGTGAAAAGTGAGTCCGATGTCTCTTCTGCCGGCGTATAGGAAATGGAATCGGCAGCCAGGTATGGTGCCTGTACATCAAGCGAATCAGAAACCGGGAACGCCGCCGCATTGGCTGAAGCCAGTGCCAGCAACGATATCAGAGAGAACAGTTTCCTTGCCTTCATTTCCGCTTTTGTACTTGTACGTGCGCGTAACAAAGTGCAAAGTTACTCATAAATATGGAATAAGCCGCCTGCAAAGACGGCTTTTCCGAAGAATTACAGGAAAAGACCGCACCAGCGCCGGAATGTGATGATTCCATCCTCACCGAATTTCAGCAGGCTGCGTTCAGCCTGTTCCACTGTCTTCTCCTGGGTGGGACGGGTCTTCGAGAAGAACTTGTCAGCAAAGCATACCACCTGTTCTTCAGGACTTTGCGGGGTCATGTCACGGTGCGGGACCGGCAGGTCACGCTTCAGGATCTCATCAATGGTCAGGCCCGTTCCCGTATGCCGTTCGGCAACAAGAGCATGGCGCGGCAGGCCTTCGCTGCGCAGCAGGTCGGCGCCCAGATATCCGTGGCATATGTAACTGTATGTTCCGAAACAGTGTATCGGCGCAGCATCTGTAAGGAAAATTCCTATATCATGAAGCATAGCCGCCTCCTCCAGGAAACAGGCGTCAAGACCCAGTTCCGGATGGGCGGCGGCAATGGCCAGGGACTTTTCGGCCACAAGGCGGCTGTGCACCGCCAGGAGCTCCCTGAGCGGTGCGTTGTCGCCGTAATATCTGTCATAAAGCGGTTCCCAGATACAGGCCATTATCTGACAGGTCTGATCACATATGAATATGTCCAGCTGCCGAAATGTACCTTGTACTGGTCAAGAGGCTGGGCGCCCCAGCTGTTCACGCATGCAAGACCGTACTGGGCCTTGTCAATGTGCACCACCGTGAACTTGCGCGGTGTAAGGTCACCTGAGTGCAGGTTGCGCTTGGCGGGGCTCTCGTCAATGTCCTCGGTAAGATAGTTCAGTGACGACATGCTCAACGGGGCGTCGCTGAAGAACTCCAGGCCCTTGCCCTGCGCGTCCAGAACCTTCCACCAGCGTACATCGGTCTTGTTGCCCGATTCCTGCGGACGTATGTAGGGGAAATACTGGTCAGCAACCTTCTGGCCGAACACGCCCAGCCACTGTGAACTGTTGCGGTCGCTGTAGTTCTCAATGGGGCCGCGGCCGTAGAATTCAATGTTGTCGTAACCGGCGCCCATAACCATGGTCATACCGTAGCGGAACATGTCGGGAACACGTTCGGCACCCTCCTTCGGGGTCATGGTCTGGGTCACATGCAGCTGGCCGTCCTGTGTCAGGACATACTGCAGTTCCAGCGTGGCGCTCACATCGGCAAGGTCATAACGTGCAGTGACATAGCCCATGCCGTCATCACCTATCCTGCATTCAAAGCGCGGTCTTCTCATCTGCAGGGTCTTCCAAACCGCCATATTGCGCTGCAGGCTTGCTCCGAAATCGTTGTCGGTGCATGCGCGCCAGAAATCGGGCTTCAGCTGGTAGCCGCTCTCAGTCACCTGCTTTCCGTCAACGTCAATGTAGTCAATCCAGCCCGTGCTCTTGTTGAATGTAACCTTCACGCCGGCGGCCTCAAGGCTCACCCATGCCACAGCTTCGTCCTTGACAACAGTGCCTTCAGCTGCCTTCGGTGTGACATCGGGGAACACATAGTCCGATACGGCGAACTGGTTCCTTGCTATCGTGAAATCCTTCTCCAGCAGAGGTTCTGAATCCTTCAGGCGGAATTCGAATCCCACCAGAAGCTCGGTACCCTTGTCTGCGGCGGCAATCGCCTTTGACAGGGCTGCAATGGCCATGCTCCTGCGCTGCTGGGCGGCCACTGACGGCAGTTTCTCATCGCCCTCAGCCAGCAATACGCCGTTGCCGGTCAGCTGCCAGTGCATGTAGTAGTTCGCGAGGTCCCTGAAGAAATACTCGTTATAAATCTCAAACTGTCCCTTGGCCACGCTCAGCGGGGTCACCCATATGTCCTGATACTGGAACGCCACCTCATATGCATGCGGGTTCCAGCGGCGGTCCGGTGCAATCAGTCCGTTGCAGTTGAAATTCTGGTCCGATGTGGGATAGCGGCCCTCGTCACCGCCGTACTGGAAGATGGTCTTGCCTTCAGCGTTCTTTCCATACACGGCCTGGTCCACGAAATCCCAGATGAAACCGCCCTGCACTGAAGGATTGGCACGTATGATGTCCCAGTATTCCTTGAAACCGCCCTCGGAATTGCCCATGGCGTGGGCATATTCGCATTCGATGAACGGACGCGGGTCCTTACCGTTGCGGCCGCCGCGCTCATGACGCTCCATGGCGCCGTAGTCAGCGTACATGGGACAGGCTATGTCACAGTGGTCAGGTGAGTTGGTGGCGCCTTCATACTGTACGGGGCGGGTCTTGTCATAGTCCTTGATCCACTTGTAGCAGTTTATGAAATTCTGGCCGTCACCGTCCTCGTTACCCATTGACCATACAATGATGGATGCATGGTTGCGGTATGTTATGACGTTGGCCTGATTGCGTTCCAGATGAGCAAGTTCATAGTCAGGATTCTTGGCCAGCTGATTGTTTCCGTACATCATTCCATGGCCTTCGACATTGGCTTCTGCAACCAGATAGATGCCGTATTCGTCACACAGGTCATACCAGCGGGGATCATCGGGATAATGGCTGGTGCGGACCGCATTGATGTGCATTTCCTTCATGATCTTTATGTCTTCAATCATGCGGCTTACAGGAACCACATAACCGCCTTCGGGGTCCATCTCATGACGGTCAGCACCCTTGATGAGTATGGGCTGGCCGTTGACCAGCAGCTGGCGGTTCTTTATTTCAACCTTTCTGAAACCCACCTTCTGGGGAATTGTCTCAATCACTTTGCCGTCCTCCAGCAGTGACATGTACAGGGTGTACAGATATGGGGTTTCAGCACTCCATTTGTTAGGTTTCTTTACTGTAGTCACAAGCTTTGCCCTACCATCGGCGACAGCGACCGTCCTTTTGAAGACCTCCTTTCCCGAAGCGTCGGCCAGCATAAGTTCCAGCTGTCCGCCATCGGCCTTGAAAAGTGATGCGTCAACAGTCAGAGTGGCATCAGCATACTTGGCGTCAAGGTCAGTCAGGATGGTGAAGTCATCAATGCGGGCCTCGTCACGGGCATACAGGTAGCACTCGCGGGCAATGCCGGTGAAACGCCAGAAATCCTGGTCCTCAATATAGCTTCCGTCGCACCAGCGCATTATCTGCATGGCAAAGAGGTTGCTTGAACCGCATTTCACGAAATCGGTGATGTCGAATTCGGCCTCCATCTTGCTGTCCTCACTGTAGCCCACGAACTTGCCGTTTATCCACACGCTCAGATTCGATGTAGCCGAACCTATGTGCATGTATATCCTTTTGCCGTTCCATGACTGGGGGATATTGAATGACTGGCGGTACGAACCGACGTAGTTCTCACGCTCGCCTATGTACGGCGGGTTGACGGGATGTTCGTTGTTCCACGGGTATGTCACGTTGGTGTAGATACGGTCACCGTAGCCCTTCATTTCGAAAAGGCCGGGAACCTGGAAGTTCACCCATTTGCTGTCATCGTAGTCCACTGCTTCGAAGCCTTGGGGACGGTCATAGTAGTTCTTCACGAAATTGAAGCGCCAGCTGCCCTCTATGGACATGAAGCGGGTATCAGCAGTCTTGTCACCTTTCTGGGCTGCTCCAAATGTGGAATAGGCAAAATAGTCTGCTACGGGAGCCTTTTCATTCACGCTGTTGACTTTCGGGTCGAGCCAATATTCTGCAGCCATCATGGGCAGAACGGCAATCTGGGCAAGGGCCAGTAATGCGAGTTTCTTCATCACTAAATTAGGAATTGTCAGTTAGTTTCCGCGAATGTAGTGGATTTTTGGCATTAATGCTAATCCGGAAGGTGGAAAAAATGCTATCTTTACGGCAATTTTCGTGCGTGCGCGAACATTATAAGATATTATGGTAAAGGAAAAGAAGAGGAAACAAGATACCGGCCGAATTATCAGGGCGGCTTTTTCTATTGTTCTGCCACTGGCATTCTGGTTCATTCTGACTGTATTCTACAAGGACTTTCTCCTGAAAGTTGAAAGCGGTTCCCTGTTCCTGCTGGACTGGCAGCCGCTGCTTGAGTCATTCAGCATACCGGGCGGTCTTCTGGGCTGGCTGGGGACATTCTTCATGCAGTTCCTGCACCTTCCATGGCTGGGGTCTCTTATCTGGACCGTCATGCTCATGGCTTCCGTTCCACTGACAGCAAAGGCTTTCCGTATTCCCGGCAGTCTGTGGTGTCTGGCCGCCGTCCCCGCATTCCTGCTGGCCATGGGAAACATGTCACTGGGTTACGCCGTCTTTGTCATAAAGGGAACCGGATGGTTCTTCGTCCCCACTCTCGGTTATCTGGCCGCAGCTGCAACAGTCCTGCTTTCAGGCCGCATGAAAGGTCTGTGCAGCAGAATCATCCTTTTGGCTCTTGCAGCCACCGCCGGATTCTGGCTGGCAGGCTGCTACGCCCTTTCAGCAGTTGTTCTGGCCGGCATAATGGCCTTGAGAACTGATGGCCGCAAGGGTTCTGGCATTGCAGCAGCCGCCGTTGTTCTTGCTGCCGCCGCACCTGTTGTCATATATCCGCTGTTCACCACCTACCGTCTGGCGGACAGCTGGACCATGGGGCTTCCGTCATCGGACATTGCCGGTCTCATGCGGCTCAGGTTCGCATACCTGCTGGTTTTCGTTTCCATGGCGGCAGCCGGTCTGCTTGCCGGCAAGGCTGCATCGGCTCCGGAAAAGGATACGCCCGTACAGATATGCGGCATTGCAGGATTCCTGCTTCTGTCCTGGCTGGTCTGGTACAATGACCCCAATTTCATGTCTGAACTTGCCATGGCGGGCGCGGCAGACAACTGTGACTGGAAAAAGACCGCATCAATACTTGAAAAGGCCGCGCAGAAGGCGTCAAAGTCCGATGAAAGGGCATTCAACGCACGCGCCAAAGCGCTTGAAAGGATATCTGACGCCGGCGAAAGGGACTTCATAACGGACAAATACAGCGGCAAGTTCTTTGAACCCACACGCCCCATGGTCCTGCTCAAGGACCTGGCCCTGTTCAAGCTGGGAGTGGAGGGTGACAAGGCATTCCTGTACCGCGACGGGGACCGCAAGCAGAAATCCGCCACTCAGGTCCCCATGGTTGCCCAGATTGGCAAGCTGCTGTATTTCCACTACGGCATGCCCAACTACTGCCACCGCTGGTGCATTGAAGAGGCTGTCGAATACGGCTGGTCATACCAGAACCTGCGTTACATGGCCATGACCGCCATGGTCATGGAGGAATGGGACGTGGCCGGAAAATTCCTGGACAAGCTGTCCTCAACCATGTTCTACCGCAAATGGGCCAGGCAGCAGAAGGACCTGATAGACGCGCAGGCCGTAAGCGGAGCAGCCCCGTACTGCGATGTCCGGCCGCTGATGTGCTATGAGGACAGGCTGTCAAGTGACATGGCCATGGTCGAGACCTACATCATGAAGCATTTCACCCAGTTCCGTTCGCCCTATGCCACCGCCCAGTATGACCGCGCCGCCATGCTGTGGACCCTGCGCATGCAGGACATCCCCACGTTCTGGCGCTGTTTCTACTGCTACCTGGAAACCAGCAACCCCAAGTCGCTGCCCCGCCACTATCAGGAGGCCGCATACATGTACAGCACCCTGGAAAAGAGTTCAGGCATGCAGGACCTCCCCTATGACAAGTCCGTCAAGGAAGGCTACGATGCATTCATGAAATTCAGCCAGAGCCACCCTGTACGCAGCCTGGACGAATCACGCTACCAGTTCATGAAGAAATTCGGAGGCACGTTCTATTTCTACTATTATTTCACCCGCAACCAGGAAACATTTTAAGCAATGAGAAAACTGCTCATCCCCATAGCCGTACTGCTGCTTACTGCCTGTAGCGCAGGTATCCCGTCAGAATTCACAGAAAGCGGTCAGGATCCGGTCATTTTCCCTGACTACACCGGCGTCACCGTTCCATCCAACATAGCACCTTTGAACTTCCATATCGGCATGGAGTCCGATGACTTCATCACCGTAATATCGGCTGCACAGGAAGATCTGGCCCTCAGGGGACAGGACGTGCGTATTCCGGAAAAGGCATGGCACAGAATGCTTGGAAGCGGAAAGGTAAGCGTGCGCATATTCCTCAAGGACAACGGCAGCTGGAAAGCCTGCAACAGCTTTGACATAAGCGCAGCTGAAGACATTGATCCCTACATTTCATACCGTCTCATTCCGCCTTCAGTGGAAAGTTACGAACGCCTGACCATAAGCCAGCGCGACCTCACATCATTCAAAGAAAAGGTGATCTATGCCAATTCCATGGTCCAGGACGGCTCCAACGGACAGTGCATAAACTGCCACCACTACCGCAACTACCGCACAGACGCCATGCAGTTCCACGCCCGCCAGTATCTGGGCGGCACAGTCATGCTGTTCGAAGGCCAGCTGCGCAAGCTGAACCTGAAGACGGACTCCACAATTTCAGCCGGCGTATATCCGGCCTGGCACCCCACCCATGACTACATTGCGTATTCGACCAACAAGACCCACCAGTCCATACACATGGCGGACCACAACCGCATTGAAGTGCTTGATGAGGAGAGTGACCTCATACTGTACGACATACGCCGGAACACTGTCAGCACGATTGAAAATGACTCGAGCCAGTTCGAATGCTATCCGGCATGGGCGCCGGACGGCCGCACCTTATATTATGTATCGGCCTTCTATGATGGGCCGTTTGACAGGAACCGCAAGGACCGCGTTTTCCTGGCAGCAGACGACATTCGCTACAGCCTCTATGCAAAGCCCTTCAATCCTGAGACCAGGGCTTGGGGGCCCACGCAGACAGTCTATGACGCCGCCGCTGACAGCATGAGCGCAACCCTGCCCCGCGTTTCACCTGACGGCCGCTGGCTCATGTTCAGTCTTGGACGGCAGGGCGTGTTCCACATATGGCACAAGGACGCTGACCTGTGCATGATGGACCTCAGGGACGGCAGCTGGCGCAGGCTGGACGAAATAAACAGCCCTGACGTTGAAAGCTACCATTCGTGGTCCAGCAACGGGCGCTGGATAATATTCAGCACACGCCGTGAGGACGGTGCGTTCACACGCCTGTACATTGCACACATGGACAACGACGGAAAGTTCTCAAAGCCGTTCGCCCTTCCTCAGGAAGACCCCGGGCACAACCGCAGTTTCATGTATTCATACAACATTCCCGAATTCATGGTCGAACCGGTAAAGGTTCCGGCGCGCAGGTTTGCCGCATTCATCAGGAGCAGCCAGGCCCAGTCTGTCGGTTTTGAAAGCAAAATAACGGAATAGGTCATGATAAGGATATTCAGGACTCTGGCCGTGGCCGCCGTACTGCTGTCTGCAGCAGTGCCCGCACACGCACTTGACAAGGACGGGAAATTCGTAGTCGTCATTGACGCCGGACACGGTGGCAAGGACCCCGGTGCCGTAAACGGCAGAAACCAGGAAAAGACCATCAACCTGAATGTGGCGCTCAAACTGGGCCGGCTCATAGAAGAGAACTGCACTGACGTCAAGGTACTGTACACCCGCAAAACTGACGTTTTCGTGGAACTGTACCGCCGTGCTGAAATAGCCAACAAGGCCGATGCGGACTTCTTCATCTCCATACACACCAACGCCGCCAAGAGCAAATCGGCCGTCGGAGCCGAGACCTACCTGCTGGGCATTGAGGAGAACCGCACCAGCGCCAATTTCAATGTGGCCATTGAGGAGAACAAGGCCATACTTCTGGAGAATGACTATGAGGCCCATTACGAAGGCTATGACCCCAATGTCCCGGAAAGCCAGATCATATTCGAATTCATGCAGAACGAATATCAGAAGGAGAGTCTGAAAATGGCCACCATGGTCCAGAATGAGATGACCGGGACGCCCAAGCGCCATGACCGCGGGGTCCACCAGGCCGGATATCTGGTTCTCTGGAAAAGTGCCATGCCCAGCATTCTGGTCGAACTTGGGTTCATATCAAATGACGCAGAATGCAGGTATCTCACATCGCAGAAAGGCATTGACGAAATGAGCGGCAGCCTTTTCAGGGCATTCTCAGCATACCACAGCGAATACATGAAACAGTTGTCCAAGGCGTTGCCGCCTTCCAGCGCCATAGGACGCAGGGATTCCGGCCAGCCCGCTGAAACTTCTAAGACAGGTCCCAATGTGGTGTTCAAGATACAGTTCATGACACTCTCCGCGGAAATCAAGTCCGATGACAGCCGCATCAAGGGACTTCCAGAAGTCAGCCATTTCAAGGAGGACGGAAAATACAAGTACACCTGCGGAGACACGTCCGATTATGAAGAAATATGCAGGACACGTGACGAAGTGCGCAAGCGCTACAAGGATGCCTTCATCACAGCGTATGTTGACGGAAGGAAGGTCAGCGTAAAGGAAGCGCTGGACATGACCGAAAAAAAATAGCCCGCCATCACTCCATTCAGGTACGGACCTTGAATTTCCAAATTAGACTTTATCCAAATAACGCCATTTCCTGAAAGAAAAAACAAGCCGGGTGCAAACACCTTTTCAAATGCCTCCAAATAGGTTTGCGGAAGGTATGCATTAAGATTCATTAAGAAGTTATCAACAGGCTAAATAACTATAATACAGCTAATTGATAAAAAGCAATAGGCATTTTTCAACTAATTTGGAGGCCCGTTACAAGTATCTCTATTTCAGGCTGTTACAAACAGCGTCTTTTCCACATGAAAAAACACGTTTGTACAATTGAAATAAGATTCCCAAATTTGCAATGCGAATGACATCCGGACGGACCGCCCGGAACTTTTTTTCGCCTCATTTTACAACTCATGACAGGAAAGGAACTGACACAGAAATGGAATGACTGCCTGGATTTCATCCGGGACAACGTCAGCGCAGCCGTGTATGAAACATGGTTCACTGTTGTCAGCCCCCTCAAGATGGAAAACGGCGAACTGTGCCTTCAGGTACCCAGCGCTTTCGTATACGAATATCTGGAACAGAACTGCATTGACGTTCTCAGGGCAGCCATTATAAAGGTATTCGGACGCGGCACCAGACTGTCATATGACATCATCACCGACAAAGTCAACGACATCTCCCAGAACGTGAGGAGCACCAATGCGCCTGTAGCCCGGATCAAAGGTACGAACCCGGCTGACAACAAGGCACCGGCAGTTGCAGACGCTCCTCTGGTCCAGGACCTGAACCCACAGCTTGACCCCAACTACAGCTTTGAGAACTTCGTTGAGGGCACAAGCAACAAACTGGCGCGCACAGCCGCTGAAACCATTGCCCTGAACCCCGCCAGTTCAGCGTTCAACCCGCTGTTCATTTACGGTTCGTCCGGCGTGGGGAAAACGCACCTTGTCAATGCCATAGGCATGAAGGTACGCGAACTGCATCCGGAAAAGAGAGTCCTCTACCTGTCAGCCCACCTTTTCCACGTACAGTATGTGGATTCGGTCAGAAACAACACACTGAACGATTTCATCCATTTCTACCAGACCATTGATGTCCTGATCATTGATGACATGCAGGAAATGGCCGGACTTGCCAAGACACAGAACACGTTCTTCCACATATTCAACCACCTGCATCTGAACCACAAGCAGCTGATCATGACCAGCGACCGCCCGCCCAAGGATTTGAAGGACTTGGAGGAAAGGCTCATAACCCGTTTCAAATGGGGACTGGTGGCAGAACTGGAAAAGCCCAATCTCGAACTGAGAAAGGACATACTGCGTGAAAAGACCAGGCGTGACGGTCTCACTTTCACCGAACCGGTAATTGACTACATAGCCCAGAACGTCACTGAGAACGTACGTGACCTTGAAGGCGTGATAGTGTCGCTCATGGCCCACTCCACCATTTACGGCAGGGAGATTGATCTGGAACTTGCACGTACTGTCATAGACAAGACCCAGCATCACGAAAGGAAGCCCATCACAATTGATTCCATAATCAGCAAGGTGTGCGACTACTACAACATTGATACGGAATCAATCCAGTCAAAGTCCAGGAAGCACGAAATAGTGCAGGTACGTCAGATATCAATGTATCTGGCCAAGAAATATCTGGATTTCTCAACGTCCAAAATTGGCGCATACATTGGAAAGCGTGACCATGCCACCGTGCTGCATGCCTGCAAGATGGTGATGGACCAGATTGAAGTGGACAAGACATTCAAGAGTGACGTGGAAAACATTGAAAGCGGCCTGCGCTGCTGACAACATCCACAAACTGCATCACAGGGCGGTAATATCCGCCCTTTTCTTTTACCTTTCCAGACATTCAACCCGCACAGTTTCCGCTGACATTTTTCCGTTTTGGAAAACTTTTCAACTTTTCAAAAATGTTATATCACTGGCTATCAGCATTGTAATTTGTTAAAACGGAAAACTTTCATAACTGTTGAAAACTTTATTCTGTCCAATCAGCATCCGATTGCAATACATTATCTAAATTTGTAATGCCGTCTGGCAAGCAATTGTCGGATTGTTTTTTTTTGCGCATTTTTGAATATAAAGACCAATATAATGGCTAACGAGAAACAAACCTACACTTTCGATGAGGCGTTCAAAGCCTCAGTTGACTATTTCGGCGGAGACGAACTTGCCGCAAAGGTATGGGTCAACAAGTATGCCGTAAAGGATTCGTTCGGCAACATCTACGAAAAGACCCCAGATGACATGCATTGGAGAATCGCCAATGAAGTCGCACGCGCAGAATCCAAGTACAAGAACCCCATGAGTGCTGAAGAACTGCACGAACTCCTGAAAGGATTCAGGCATATCGTCCCGCAGGGAAGTCCCATGACAGGAATAGGCAACAACTATCAGATTGCCTCACTCTCCAACTGTTTCGTAATAGGTACTGAGGGCGCATCGGACTCATACGGCGCAATCATGAAGGTCGATGAAGAGCAGGTCCAGCTCATGAAACGCCGCGGCGGTGTAGGCCATGACCTTTCCGACATACGTCCCAAAGGGTCTCCGGTAAAGAATTCCGCCCTTACGTCAACAGGTCTGGTTCCTTTCATGGAACGTTTCTCGAATTCGACCCGTGAAGTTGCCCAGGACGGCCGCCGCGGAGCCCTGATGCTGAGCGTTTCAATCAAGCACCCTGATTCGGAGAGCTTCATTGACGCCAAGATGACCAGCGGCAAGGTGACCGGTGCGAACGTGTCAGTGAAGATTGATGACGCATTCATGCAGGCCGCCACAAGCGGACAGCCGTACGTTCAGGCTTACCCCATTGATTCCTCTGATCCCAAATGGACAAAGGAGATCGATGCCGCAGCACTCTGGAAGAAGATTGTCCACAATGCATGGAAGTCAGCAGAACCCGGAGTCCTGTTCTGGGACACCATACTCAGGGAATCGGTACCCGACTGCTATGCTGACCTTGGATTCCGCACAGTCAGCACGAACCCCTGCGGTGAAATTCCGCTCTGCCCGTATGACAGCTGCCGTCTGCTTGCCATCAACCTGTATTCATATGTAGTGAACCCGTTCAAGGAGGACGCATACTTTGACTTCGACCTGTTCAAGAAACATGTGGGCATGGCACAGCGCATAATGGATGACATCATCGACCTTGAAATTGAAAAGATCGACATGATTCAGGCCAAGATTGCAAGTGACCCCGAGGATGACGAAACCAAGTACACGGAAAAGCGCCTGTGGGAAAAGATCATGCGCAAGAGCACCATGGGACGCCGTACAGGTGTGGGAATCACGGCCGAGGGCGACATGCTGGCAGCCATGGGTCTGCGCTACGGAACTGAAGAGGCTACTGAATTTGCCGAAAAGGTACAGCGCACGCTGGCTCTCGAAGCATACCGTTCATCAGTCAACATGGCTAAGGAACGCGGCGCATTTGAAGTCTTTGACTGGAAGCGTGAGAAGGACAATCCGTTCATCATGCGCATCAAGGAGGCCGATCCGCAGCTCTACGCTGACATGAAGAAGTACGGCCGCCGCAACATTGCATGTCTGACCATTGCACCTACAGGCACAGTCAGCCTTATGACACAGACCACATCCGGCCTTGAGCCCGTATTCATGCCGGTCTACAAACGCCGCCGCAAGGTGAACCGTGATGACGAGAACGCCAACGTGACATTCATAGATGAAAGCGGTGACGCATTTGAAGAGTTTGTAGTCTACCACCACAAGTTCGTGGAGTGGATGAAGGCCAACGGTATTGACACCACGAAACAGTACAGCCAGGAGGAACTTGACGAACTGGTCGCCAGGTCACCTTATTACAAGGCCACCGCACAGGACGTTGACTGGATGAACAAGGTCCGCATGCAGGGCCGCCTGCAGAAATGGGTTGACCATTCAATCAGCGTGACAATCAATCTCCCGGCCGATGTCACTGAGGAACTGGTTGGCAATCTCTATGTGGAAGCATGGAAGAGCGGCTGCAAGGGCTGCACAGTATACCGCGAAGGCTCACGTGACGGCGTTCTGGTCGATGTCAAGGGAGAAAAGAAGGACAAGGCTGAAAAGAAGGACGGCAAGGAACCGCTTCTTGCACCGTGTGACTGCCAGCCGCGTGCCGTTGTGGAGACACGCCCCCGCGTTCTCGAAGCCGATGTGGTACGTTTCCAGAACAACAAGGAGAAATGGGTCGCATTCGTAGGTCTGCTTGACGGCCGCCCATATGAGATATTCACCGGTCTGCAGGATGACGATGAGGGCATAGTACTGCCCAAGACGGTTGAAAAGGGCTGGATCATAAAGAACATCGATGATGAAGGCAACAAGCGCTATGACTTCCAGTTCGTGAACAAGCGCGGATACAAGGTCACCATTGAAGGCCTGTCTGAAAAGTTCGACAAGGAATACTGGAACTACGCAAAGCTCATTTCAGGAGTACTTCGTTACCAGATGCCCATTGACCTGTGCATGAAGCTTATCGGATCACTGGATCTGGGTTCGGAAAACATCAACAACTGGAAGAACGGCGTTGAACGCGCACTGAAGAAATACGTTCTGGACGGCACCGCAGTCAAGGGTGAGAAATGTTCTGTCTGCGGCAGCGAATCACTGGTCTACCAGGAAGGATGCCTTATATGCCAGAACTGCGGTTCTTCACGCTGCGGATAATGGATGATTCCGGTTTGTAAGGAAAATGGAAATACGTAAACAGACAATATCGCTTGAGGGGCTTAAGTGCTTCGGATTTCATGGGGTTCTGCCACAGGAGGTTGTAGTTGGTGCCTGGTATTGTGTTGACCTCAGGATGGAAGCCGATGTACGGAAGGCGTTCGAATCGGATTCTCTGAATGACACGCTGGATTATGGGAAGGCAGCGAAGATCATCAGGGAGGAGATGGAAATACCTTCCAAGCTCATTGAGCATGTTGCCGGACGCATACTGGAACGTCTCAAGGCGACATTCCCTTCAGTTACAGGCATAACGCTTACAGTTGCCAAAGAGAATCCGCCGGTGGGCTGCCAGTGCGGCGCCGCATCCTACACGGTATCAGTTTCATGAAAAAAGGCTCCGGTCCGGAGCCTTTTTTCATTCTGTCTAATGGGGACAGTCCCCATTGGTCATTCTGCTATCAGGACCTTGCGGCCGTCCATAATGTTCAGGCCGGGCCCCGGGGCATCCAGACGCATGCCGTTCAGGTCATATTCTGATGTCTTTACATTATTGCCATGACATGGCAGGTGGTACCTGAATCCTGCATGGGAACAAGGTTGCCTGCAACGGGAACGCCGTCAACCGTCAGGCTGCGTATGCCTTTCTGGCGGCCGTCGGGATTGCTCACCTGAATGACATAAGTCGCCCCACGGAACCTGCGGGTCACGGTAAAGCCCTTCATTGAGGCGCTGATGCACGGATCAACTCTCAGGCCTTCATAAGTTGGCTGAATGCCCAGGATGTACTGCGTAACTGCGTACCAGTTCCACGCTGCAGTGCCTGTAAGCCATGAGTTCTTGCCCTCGCCCGGCTTTGCGGCATCCCTGCCGGCAACCATCTGCGAATACACGTACGGTTCAATCTTGTGCAGGTCCTGGTCCTTTATCCACGCGGGACATATCCTTGTGTAATGCTGCCAGGCGTCATTTCCGCGCCCTACGGTTGTCTCACCTATTATGACCCACGGGTTGTTGTGGCAGAATATGCCCGCATTCTCCTTGTAGCCGGCCGGATACGAACTTATTTCACCCATCTCGATGTGATAAGAGGTGAATGCCGGACTGTTCAGCACCATTCCATGTCCGGTGTCAAGGTGTTTCAGGCATGAATCAAGCGCCTTGTCAACCATTCCCTCCTCAAGCCCTATGCCGGCCATGGTGCAGAACCCCTGTGATTCTATGAAAATCCTGCCCTCATCGTTCTCATGGCTGCCTATCCTGTTGCCGTAAAAGTCATATGCCCTGAGGAACCATTCGCCGTCCCAGCCATACTCCTTCACAGCACTGACCATTCTTTCAATATGGTCCGATGCACGACCGGCTTCAGCATCCAGTCCGATACGGCGGCAAAGCTCCACATACTGGCGGCCGCAGAACACGAAAAGCCCGGCAATCATCACCGATTCGGCCTTTGATCCTTCAGTGCGGTTCTCAGTAGTCTGGAAACTTTCGTCCGGATTCCAGCTGAAACAGTTCAGGTTCAGGCAGTCGTTCCAGTCAGCGCGTCCTATCAGAGGCAGGCCATGCGGCCCCAGGTTGTTCACCACATGGTCGAATGAAATGCGCAGATGCTCCATCAGACTGACCTCAGTTCCGGGAACATTGTCCCACGGGACGGGTTCGTCCAGTATTGAGAAGTCACCTGATTCGCGTATGTATGCGACCGTTCCGAAAATGAGCCACATGGGGTCATCGTTGAAACCGCCGCCTATGTCATTGTTGCCCCTGCGTGTCAGCGGCTGGTACTGGTGGTAGCAGCCGCCGTCGGGGAACTGTGTCGACGCTATGTCAATTATGCGTTCGCGTGCACGTGCCGGGACCTGATGCACGAAACCCACAAGATCCTGGTTCGAATCGCGGAATCCCATGCCGCGCCCCACCCCGCTCTCGAAGAACGATGCCGAGCGTGAGAAGTTGAACGTGATCATGCACTGGTACTGGTTCCATATGTTCACCATACGGTCCAGGCGTTCGTCGTCACTCTTCACCGTGAAACCGTCCAGCAGGTCATCCCACATGGCACGCAGTTCCTCAAATGCCGCATCGACTGCCTGCACCGTACTGAAACGCCGTATTGTCTCCCTGGCCTTGCTCTTGTTCACAAATGTGCGGTCACTTGCCTGTGAAGTGATCAGTGCGCCGGACTTCTTGCGTTCCATATCCGCATCACAGAACTTCTCCTCCTGTGCGTTCTCGACATAGCCCAGCAGGAACACGAAATCCTCTGACTGCCCCGGCTGCAGGGTCACCTCAATGTAGTGGCTTGCAATTGGCGACCAGCCGTGCGCCACTGAATCCGATGACCGTCCGGCCATGACGCACTGCGGCGAATCGAAACCGTTGTACAGTCCCAAGAACGATTCGCGGTCCGTATCGTATCCCTGGACCGGCACGTTCACGGAATAGTATGCGTAGTGGTCACGGCGTTCCTTGTATTCGGTCTTGTGATATATCACGCTGCCGTCAATTTCGACTTCACCGGTTGACCAGTTCCGCTGGAAGTTCTCCATGTCAGTTGCCGCATTCCACAGGCACCACTCCTGGAACGAGAACAGTTTCAGCGTTCTGGGTCTGTCAGTTTCATTCTTAAGAGTCAGTTTCTGGACCTCGGCCCAAGTCCTGAGCGGAACGAAAAAGAGGACCGATGCCCTTATTCCGTCCCTGCTTCCGGTTATACGCGTATAGTTCATGCCGTGCCGGCATTCGTAGAAGTCAAGCGGCGTACGGCACGGTTTCCATCCCGGATTCCAGACCGTTCCGCCGTCATTGATATAGAAATAACGTCCGCCGGCGTCCATAGGAACGCCGTTGTAGCGGTAGCGTGTGATCCGCCTGAACTTTGCATCCCTGAAGAAGCTGTAGCCGCCGGCCGTATTGGATATCAGGCTGAAGAAATCTTCGGTCCCCAGATAGTTTATCCATGGCCACGGAGTGCAAGGGTCAGTGATCACGTACTCACGCGACCTGTCATCATAGTGTCCGTATTCCTTTGCCATGGTTCACTTCCTGATAGGGAACCTGTATGCCAGCCAGCCCATGATAATTGCAATGGCTGCCGGAATGAGCGAGAACAGCGACCACACCATGGTACGGACCGCAGATGTGACCGATTCAGGGTCAATTACGGAATTGCCGAATTCATCAGGAATCATGCGCGCGCCGGCAAGCCCCAGCAGCAGAGCAATCAGTGAACCTGATATGGCACTGCCCAGCTTCTGAGCCATCGTTCCTGACGAGAATATCAGTCCGGTGCTTGAAGTGCCGAACTTTTCAGTTGCATAGTCAGCCACATCGGCATACATGGACCACAGCAGCGGGGAATACAGCCCTACCCCGACAGATGTCAGGACAACAATGATTATCATAAGCCAGATGTATCCCGAATCCATGGGAATGAAGAAGAACAGTATGGATGTTACCGCACATATGGCAGACGCAATGACGAAAGCCTTGCGTTTTGAACCCACCCATGCAGTAAATCTGGGGGAAACGCAGCCGAATATCATGCAGGTCACCTCACCGAATGCCATGAGCACGGTAAAGTTGATTATGAACGACCCCATGGTGACGTTGCCGTCCAGACAGTAGTCGAACATGTAACCGGCCACCGCATACCGGAATCCGTTGAAGAAATTCGTGCAGAGCCCTATCAGTGAAAGAATGACCCAGGGTCTGTTGCGCAGCAGGTCTGCGAACTGCCTGAACGAATACTTCTCAGCGCGTACCGGTTTCAGACGCTCCTTAGTCATAAGACCGCACACAAGTGTCATGGCTGCGGCAATTATGCCGAACAGTGCGCCCAGTACAGCATACTGGTGCGCATCAGTACCGCCCACCCATTTCTGCAGATACGGGAATGAAAGCAGGGTTATGAAACCCATTGCATATGCGCCTACCATGCGGTATGACGAGAACCTGTTCTTTTCATCATCATTGTCCGTCATTACACCCAGAAGCGAACCGTAGGGTACGTTTACCATAGTATAGACGGCCATCATGAGCAGATACAGCACGTAGGCGTACACACGCTTGCCGGCGGGCCCCAGATCAGGGGTATATAGCAGCAGGGCGAACACCAGTCCGAAAGGCACGGCCCCGAAAATGAGCCATGGGCGGTATGTGCCCCATCTGGAGCGTGTGCGGTCAGCCAGACTGCCCATTATGGGGTCTGTCACCACATCAAACAGACGTGCCACCAGCATAAGCGCGGCGGCATCGGCAAAAGTAAGGCCGAACACGTTCGTAAAGAACAGCGGGAAGGCTATGGACATGATTTTCCACGTAATGCCACCGGCTGCGGCATCACCCAGTGCATAAGCAATCTTCTCCTTTACGGAAATCTTATCAGTACTCATAATTCAACAATACTTTGTTAAACAGTTTTATAAACAGCCATCAACAATTCAGAAGTCCATTGGTCAGTTTCGTCACATTTCCCCGACAACCTTACAGCAGTAGGACAAAAGACGGAAATAATGTTATAAAATTATGAATATTTCGTCTGAAAAAATTATTTTCTGTGATTAATTGACAAGAAGGACTGATTCAACAAGGTGGATTGGCCAGTACATGGCGTGACGGTCCACATCATACCTCGGAAAAAGAATCATATCATAGTCTATGGATGTTTTATCTTGACATTTTGTTTTTTGAGATGAGACGTTTGATGGTTTCCACACTGGATCCGGTAGAGAGTGCATCCTCCGGAGTATTCATACAATAGTCAATGAGACGGTCAAGTGTACTGACGGCTACATGCATACGGGTATCCGCAGTGGCATAATAGATAAGAACCCGGCCGTCATCATCCAGAATCCAACCGTTACAGAAAGCTACATTCATAACATCGCCTATATATTCCTGACCTTCCGGCACAAGGAACCAGCCGCCAGGTTGCGCAATGACATGTGCAGGATCATCCAATGAGGTCATATAAAGATAGAGGACATAGCGCAGACCGTCGGCTGTGCCACGGACACCATGAGCCAGATGAAGCCAGCCTTTTGATGTCTTTAGCGGAGCAGGGCCTTCACCATTCTTCACCTCTTGTATTGTATGGTAGTGACGGGGATTGATGATGATTTCTTCACAGATTTCGGCATGTGTTATATCATCTGTTAGGGCCCATCCGATACCGCCGCCGGATCCGGTTTCAATAAATCCGTCCTGAGGACGTGTATACAGGGCATATTTACCGTCCACAAACTCCGGATGCAGCACTACATTACGTTGCTGGCTTTTGCTCTTGAGGTCTGGCAGGCGTTCCCATTTTTTCAAATCCTTTGTACGGGCAATGGCGGCAGTGGCAGTTGCGGCGCTCAGGTCATTGGGCTGGGTGTCATCGTGACGCTCTGCACAGAAGATACCGTAAATCCAACCATCCTCGTGCTGCGTGAGGCGCATATCATAGATGTTGGTGGCAGGCAATACATCTTCAGGCATCGTAACCGGCATATCCCAAAAACGGAAATTATCAATTCCATTGTCTGATTCAGCTACAGCGAAGAAACTCTTGCGGTCAGCCCCTTCAACGCGACATACAAGCAGATAACGTCCATCCAATTTTATGGCGCCGGCATTGAAAACGGCATTCATCATAATGCGCTGCATCAGGTATGGATTATCTTTTTCCGAGAAATCATAACGCCACTCCAAAGGAGTATGCCCGGCGGTTAGAATGGGATACTTGTATTTTACGTAAATCCCATTATCCCATTGCTGCGGCTCATTCTTCCGTGCCAGCAGTTCTTCATGCTGCTGACGCAGCATTAGTATGCGTTCTTTATATTCCATTTCTTAAATCAATAATTTGCATTTGTTACATATTTCTTTCCATTGATGACAGATACTCCACTTTGGTCGCCCGTCCATGGTTGTCCATTGAGATTGTATCTTTCTGAATTGGCAGGAGACTGTTCGGTAGTAACTGTCTGGATATTTGTCATCAGCTGTCTGAAGTCGGAACGGGAGAGTACAAAGTCATTGGAAAAAGCTTCCGTCCACCAGTCTGCGTTGCAGTAGCTGTGGTCTGTACTTTTGAACGCCTCACTCTTTGGATCACTGGTACGTCCGTAGTCGTACCATGGCATGAAGAAAAGCCATTTGCTGCCTGCTTTCCACTGCTTGCTTATGGTCGGAACATTCCCGCACTCTGTTAAAGCCACCAACTTGTCAGGAGAGTAATTCCTAAGGAACTTGTAACAGCTGTTATAGATATTTGAGGAGCTGTTGTTATTGTAGATATCAATACTTACTATATCCACATACTCATCACCCGGATACCACTTGTAACCTTCGCTGTATGGCATGTTCCAGGCTGCCGCCTGTGTCCATACCCAAATAAGGTTGTCAAGTCCCGCATCCTGGAAACGCCTGTACATTACGCGCCAGAGCTCATTGCACGCTTCCGGGTCCATTCCCCACCAGAACCACTTTCCGCCCGCTTCGTGAAGCGGACGCCACAGTATGGGAATATTCCTCTCCTTCAACGGCTTGAGGAATGATATGACAATGTCAATATCCTTCATCATGAGTTTGTATTCATCGGATTCCGGCTCAAATATCTTGCGCACGTCAAATAAGGTCTTGTCACTCTCCGTGCCCCAATAGAAGGAATACTGTCCGCTCTGGTTGGCCGGCACATTCCAATGCCACATAATCGCGACGACTCCTCCCTGGTGATACCAGTTATAAATTTCCTTGATGTTCGAATAGTCCATCCAACCGCCCGGGGAGGAAAAGATATGGTGGATGTAGTCGAAACAGTTCAGGGCAGGCCACTTGCCTGTGTGCTGGTATACCCATTTGGCCTCGTTGATATTCCAATTGACATTGGCCATGGTGCCGGAAAGCGTCTTTTTGCCCTCAATTTCTTTCAGACACTGCAACAGCGCTTGCGCTTCAGCTGACATCTGACGCGTTTCCTGTGAAAAAACCTCACTGGCAGTCATCACCATCAGCAATAAAAAAAACATTATTTTCCCTCTTCTCATTTTTTGTTCACAAAAATCCATTAATAATAAGGAATCCTATTGTCCGTCAAGCGCTGGGTAAAAAAGATGGATCGCTTCGTTCAACGGCTAAGTTCAAACACTCTTGATGCATAATCCTCCCGGAGAGGCACTTCAATACCAATTTCCATGAGGAACCGGCCACTGAAACGTTTTCCGTCAAGCGAGCAAGGCCGCTGGCCCACACGCACGTTCCTCTCTTTAAGAGTATAAGTCGCATCAGGGTCAAGACCGGCAAGCCGGATCCGCGGAATATACTGGTTATAAAAGTTTTCAACTTTATAAACAAAGAGGACCGCACTTCCTTCCAGATTATACATCAGCGACGCCACGCCTTGTCTCTCATAAGGAGAAATCAGTCGATACAGATCACCATTCTGTACTATTTTGCGCAATTGCTTGTAATCAGCAATGCAAGTGGTGCATTGTTTCCTTTCCTCATCTGTCATATCCTTGGGCTGCAACTCTATGCCGAGACGGCCGCTCATAGCTACATCGCAACGGAATTTGATGGGAATGACACGTCCTCCGGTATTACCATAAGGACAATGATTGATGTGGCAGGCCATTGAGTTGGCAGGGAAGAAATACGATGTTCCCCACTGAATATAGACGCGCTGCAGGGCATCAGTGTTGTCCGAAGCCCAGAATTCGTCAAAGTATGGAAGCAGGCCATAATTGGCACGACCTCCTCCACTGGCACAGTCTTGAATAACAATATCAGGATATTTGGAACGGATACGTTCCAGAACTTTCAGCAGGCCAAGGTGATAGTCCACATACAAATTTGACTGTTTGTCAGCAGGCAGATATGTGCTTCCATAGTTCTGTATGGGGGCATTTGCGTCCCATTTGATATAAGCTATTTCAGGATATTGGGTAAGTAAATCATCCACAATGCCAAATACGAAATCCTGAACCTTGGGATTTGTCAAATCCAACACAAGCTGTGTTCCTCCGCGTCCGGTTTTCAGTTGACGTCCTTTTGTTTGCAATACCCATTCCGAATGATTTTCAAACAGTTCGCTCCTCGTGTTAGTCATTTCGGGTTCTATCCATATTCCGAACTTAATTCCACGCTGACGTGCTGCATCGGTGAGAGCTTTAATGCCACCCGGCAATTTTCTTGTATCTACGGCCCAGTCTCCAAGAGAACTGCTGTCGTTCTTTCGGGGATATTTGTTTCCAAACCATCCGTCGTCCATAACAAACAGTTCTCCACCAAACTTGGCAATGTCATCCATCATTTGTATCATTCGCTCCTCATTTATGTCGAAGTAGAGTCCCTCCCAGGAATTCAGCAGAATATCTCCAACATTCATACCGCGATGGAGCATGCCGCAGGTACGTGCCCAACGGTGGAAAGTACGTGAAACCCCTCCCATGCCTTCCGCACTGTACGTAAGTGCCAGATGGGGTGTTGCGAATGTTTGTTTGGAATCCAGGACATATTCACTTGCCTGTGGGTTGATGCCGGCATAGAAATGGTGCTCTTTTTTCAACAGTGTGTTGAATCGCAGCTCATAGTTTCCATTCCAGCACAATGCAGCGCCAATCACTTCTCCGCTGTTTTCCTGCGGTTTTCCATCCAGAGACAGCATCACTTCAGGGGCATCCAGATGTGAGTTGCGCGTACCGTCAGTGTTGCTGATTGTTTTTATACCCGGGGATAGTTTTTCCATTGTAGGTTCAGCTTCCGCAGCCCAGTCTCCATGCAAGTGTGTAAGCCATACGTCACCCTGTCTGAGAACCAGATGACCACTGTCGAAACGTTTCAGTACAACAGCCCGTTTCTCTCCATTATATATTTCTGTCCATGTTTCAATAATATCAACATTCCTATAGGCTTTGTAGAATACTTTCACTGTTACCGGAAGCAGTTTGTCTTCCATTGTGAACACGTAGGTCTTGGCATCAGACTCATCCTTCATCTCATAATCCCTGACTTTCAGTTCCAGATTCAAATCGCCATTGGCATGTTGTATCTGAATGGCAGGCAACTGCACCATGTCCACGGTACCGAATGCAGGTAACGCAGAACTGTTGAAAGAACATCCGGCATCACGCAGCTCCTGATCCGTGCAGGCTTTGGAACCATAGTAATCCATCCGCAAATCACCACCTTCATTAGCGTGGAGTAAAAGTTGTGTATTTGGAGTAGTAATTGTCACTTTTCCCTCCCAAGCATAAACGGAGAGGGAATATATAGCAAATAAGAGAGTAAATAACCTTTTCATGAATAATAATTATGTAGTTTGATAATTGGCGGCAGGCCCTGTATGTTTCAAGTTGTGTGTCATTCTGATTTCCATTTGCACAATAGGGTTAATTATAAGTAATCGACTGGGAATTCCCAGTCGATTACACAGAGAAAAAACGCAATTCTAACCTTTCAAAACTAACCTTATCTCATGAAAACCATTTCTACCTTACGAGAACCGTTTTTTCCTGTAGTTACCCTGATATTGACTCCTTCCGGTTTATCAGTACGTATGCCATTCAGGTTATAATATATTGTTTCGTCTGCTTCAAATATGTCATTGACATTCAGTGTTGCTTCCTGAAGTTCTGCATCGGCAGATACTGCAGCAGATTGATAGTCATAACCTTCCAGCCGTTGGATAAGAGTCAGTTTCATATCATCAACGAAACACCAGGTGTTTGTTGTGGAATAATCATGCAGAATCTGTACATCACCTCCCAAAGCTGTGAACTCTATTGCTACAGGCGCATTACCGTGCAGAGTATCAACACTCAGTGTATCAGAGTTTTCATCCAGCTGGATTACGTACACTCCACCAAAGATATTTTTCATGCTTCCCCAGCCTTTATCTGAGCATACTTCTGATAATGTGTATATGCCTGCCGGGAGATTCTTGACAGTCTGAGTGAGCTTGATTGAACTGCTCCAGTCGACAGCTACGCCGGCATCATTTGCACTTCCCACATAATTGAGGTTTTTATCAGTACCGCTACCTGGAGTCCTGAGGTATGAATTTCCGGTACCGCCAAGAATGGTCCAACCTGGCAACGGATCTTCGTTACTGGGAATGTGGGTTGCGAACGGTGAATAGGTGGTATAGAACGATGGATTCTGTATAAAGCCGGTCATGTCAATGCTACCATCTTCCGCAATTGTGTCGGATGCCATAATCTCGGACAGTTTGGCCTTGATGGCAAGCTGATAGATGTTGGCTATATCCTGACGGTCTTCAAGGATTTCCTTCATTGCATCGTCTACAGCCTGATCCACTTGAACTTCATATGCTGCAGCAAGGCTCTGCAGCGCCTTGTCCTGCTTTGTAAGAACACCTGCTGCCTTCATCTTGTTGTTGAATGAAGTCTTGGCGCTATTGAGTGAATTGATAGCTTCATTCAGGTTATCATCTGTTGCTGTAATCAGATCAAGTTCAAAGTTTTCGTTGTATACTACTTCCATGTTCTTGTACTCTTCAACAAAGTTGTAAGCTGAATTATCTGCAAGCAATTTCTCAAGATCTGCCTTCAGAGAATTGAACTTGTCCATTTGTGAGCAACGGTTTGTCATGGCCTGTGTGGCATCTGAAACTGCTGCTGTTATGGCTGTCAGACTATCGTTGTCCAGAACAGTGACATCAATACCATTATACTTGCTGATAATGTCGACAAGGTTAACATAAGCCACCAGCTGATTATAGCCTATGGAATCAGTAAATACAGAGTCTTTTTCCTGAGCTGCCTTATATTTTGCATAGAAATTTTCAACATTACTGATTCGTCCGTTCATTTTGGACATTGCATCCTTGATGGTCTTGGCGGCATTCTCGTAATCAGACGGTGATGTGCTTGAGAATCCTTCGAATGAATCTATTGTACTGATTAATTCATTCAGATACTGTCCGCGGTAGTTATCTACAGATTGGGCGTTTGCAAGTAAAGCCTGGGCAGAACTCTGTGCATCCGTAAGCATCTTGATGTATTTGAATGCTGACGAATACTGGTTGCTAAGTACGACTGAGCCAATAACAGCTGCACCCCAGCCCCAGTTGTCACCACTTGGGATAAGGAATTCGAATATATAGTTATCCGCATTCTCGACATCGAAACTTACTCGGAATTCGGTTTCTTCGGTTACAACGTAGCTTCCGGTACTTCCAACTTGCCAATCGACAATATTTTCCGGTTTGCATATGCTCAGTGGAGTTTCCGGACGTTCGTCACTCATAGGATATACATAAACTTCAAGTGCCGGAATGTTACTCCAGCCTATAGCTTTGAATGAGAACCAATAGCTTCCTTCAGTCAAGAGAATTTCAGAACCTTCATTAGCTCCATAGGTGAATACGGCATCAACACCTCCTGCACGGGGACAGATATAGAATCCGCGAGTGAATGCACCTCCGGCTCCGAAATGGATCATTTCGCTTCCGCTGGTTACGGCTTTTTCACCAGTTCCGATTTCACCGTCTTCGCCATGTCCGCCGTCACATGAAGTCCAACCCTTAGGTATGCTTCCGCTTACAGCAGATGCCCAGAGTATCTCGGAATCGTAAATGAAGTTGGGCTCTCCGAACTGGCTGACATCTCCGAATGAGAGGGAGAAAGTCTGAGACTGGCTGACCTGATATACCTCACCGTCACCAGAACGTGCGTTCAGAACTTCAACATCATAGTCACCGCTCAACTTTGATGTTGCTGTATTGGGACGACTGAATGTTACTGTATAGTTCTCTTCATCATAATCCGTGGGGGTCCATATTTCCCTGCCGTTGCCGCCATTCATGAAAAGAAGAGGGTTATGTTCGTCTGCTGTTCCTGCAGTTTTGTTCACATATACTTCCTTTGAGAATGCGACTTGGATTGAGTTGATATCCTGATCAAGGTTGAAAGAACCGTATTCCGGTATTGAATTCATTACGACCGGTGCCAGGAATTCCTTGGTAAGTGCGAATACTTCGGGATTGTACAATACAATTTCGTTTTCAAAATCAGGAACGACCTTTCCACCCTCTACCCATTCTGTGTCAAGTGAATTGGGACAGAGAGTACCTGTATACTTGAGCTGAAGATTCGGATCTTCCGGATTCTTGAAACTCAGGCGGACATCAAGACCGTCAAGATAGTCGTCAAGCCATACATAGAGGTAGCCGTCAGTGTGATACTCTGCTGCTACAACACTAACATCAACTGGATCTCCTTCAAATTCAGCTGAAACGGTAAAGTTTTCAACTGGGACTTCTATTGTTCCGTGCAGATCATTTTTGGCCAGCTGTGCAAGGTTTGTTTCATATCCGAAGTTTACACGCACCATATCATCATTATACTCAGCTCCTGCAATTGTTGATTTGTACAGGTAAATATCATCAATATAATATTCTGTACCCGGATACCTGAATGACATACGCACATAATATTTATCAAACTGCTGTAACTTGTCATATTCGTTTCCGGTTTCGATATCAACAGTCTTCCATGTAGCAGACCACCAGTAACCATTCTTGTACATATTTCTGTTGGCTACGGAATCATTCTGATAGAAAAACATAAGAGTGTTGCGTTCCCAACTGTCAGTGGTGAATTGGGTTTTGTTCAACAGGAAATAGTTTCCGGCTGAGCCATTAAGTGAAATCGGCTCCTCACAATTGAAATAACCTCTGAAAACGCCAGCCTCAATATTTGCCTCCGGATTGCTTGCTTTGGAATAAAAGACAAGACGGTATGAAGTCTTATCTTCAAGCTGGAATCCAGGAATCAGCAAGTTTGCCTGATTATCAGCACACAGAGAACTACCCTCACCACCTGAAGTGTACTTGAGATAATATTTACCTCCTTCTGCTCCAATTTCCTGCATTTCTGCCTCATGTGAGCCGTCCAGATCCTCAACAATCTCATATGAATCTTCACGTGAGACATAAGGTATAATACCATTGTAGATATTAATCAATGTATCCTTGATATAGGCAATCTCAAAGCTTGAAGGCAATTTGTTGTTTCCGTCACCAGGCTCTCCATTATAAAAGCGCAGTTCTGTGATAGAGTCAACCGGATTGCTTGAATCCTGCAAGCAATCAAGTCCGTCTTCAAAACCGAAAAAGAACGGTTTCTCATTTTCAATCTGTGCGGACACTTTCATACTGAACGATGATAGCAATGCTCCTGCACATAAAAACAGTAACAATTTTCTCATAAATGTTCGTTGTTAGGTTAATATATAAAAATTATAAATCTCAGTCGTTTAACGGAATGGACACTGTACCCTCACGTTCGAAAATGGCTTTGACATCATCTTGCGTATTGTAATGTCCGCTCGTGAAACTTGTCCATATCATAAACCAGGCAAATCTGTTCTGGGTATCAAGATCTGAAGGTTTGGGAAGGTTGCCCAGTTCACCAATAGCTATGAGTTTGCCTTTACCTAGCTCTATCAGCTGGTCATGATGGCTCTGTTTCCAGTCGCGGTTGTAAACATCGGTAGCCAGCACATCGACATAGTCATTTCCAGGATAGAACAGTGAATAATCCTTAGCTGTGTCTCCCGGAATGTTCCGTGGCGCATTTGCATTCCATACCCATATAAGGTTGTCCAAATGATGATAATTCACCATTCTTTCATAGAGACGCTTCCATAGTTCCTTGAAACCGTTTTCGCCTTCGCGCCATCCCCACCAGAACCATTCTCCATTCATTTCGTGATACGGGCGCCAAAGAACAGGGATATTACAGTCTTTCAACACTTTCAGATATTGTGATATTGAATCTACCTGTGCAAGCCAACTGTTGTACATTTCTGATCCCACAGTCATGAGCTCATCCCATTGTTCATCAGAGAATTCGCCTTGGGTCTGTCCTCTGAAATTGACTGTTCCATGGTCCATGGGGCGTGCAGCATGCCACATAAGTGTTATTATATGTCCATTTGCATAATTTTCCTGAGCCATTTCTATAACCCGTGAAGCATCCCAGGCAACATCACCTCCCCATATCATGGGTTCCTTGCCACAAGCCCTTCCAATATTGTCCAAGTCATATCGGTAAGCTGGCATGTTCAATTGATTGTGGTGAAGACCGGATATGATTTTTCCTTCGTCAACCGATCGGTAAAGCATTTCAAGCAATTCCTTTGCTTCAGGAGTTGCGTTTTTGTTTACTGGTTTGGGATATCCGTTGCCGCATGAAGCCAATAATGTTAACAGCACTACCATTATGGCACTTCTTACTATTCCTATACTCGTCTTCATATTATTAAATAATCTTTTCTAAAATCCCTTTTCTCAATCTCCGGAATCCCTGTTTTCAAACATGTATCCGCCGACAGGTGCTTCAGGAGTTTCGTCAATAATTCCACCAATGTTTTTTCATCCCTAATAATTCCAGTGCGAAGATTGCCATAAACATGGTGTTGCCAGTTTTTGCACAGGACAAATTAGGACACAAATCGGACAATCCTATTTTTTTACAAAATTATTCAGTATTCTTGCGCTTGAAATAGGTTTTAAAATGAAAATCCAGCGTATACTGTTATTGTTGTCTATGATTGCTGTTCCAGCAATCTGTTATGGAACAGACACTTCTCTTCCCGCTATCAAGGTTGTAGAAGGAAGCAATCCCCTTTCTGTTCGTTCTATATGCCAGGATGAACAGGGAGTTATCTGGTTCGGTACAGATATGAATCTATATAAGTATGACGGGTATGATTGTATCAAATGTCAGGATTCACAGGGCAGGACCAATGACCGTCTGTTCATAAACTGCCTTGAATGTTTTGGTGACAGCATATTGTTGGGGTGTGTTGACGGAATAGCGTTTTATGACCGATTGAATGAGACATTCACTCCAATTCTTTATTTGAAGGATGTTGAAGTATATTCTCTTCTTAAGGACAATGACGGCATTTGGATAGGAGCCCAATCAGGACTTTACCGTTACAGCTTTGATGGAGGCGTTATTTCCGAAGTTGCGGGTAATGCATCAGGCAGCGAATGGATCCGTTCTATGGCCTTTTACAACAATTATATTTATATAGGTACAACTGAGCATTTGGCCAGGTACGGTTTGCTGTCGGGCATATATGAGATAGTAAATGTTTCCGGACTTCCTTCCGGTATCGAGGGAATAGACGCGCTTGTTCCCAAATCCGATAGTCATCTGTATGTTGGCACGTCAGAAGGACTGTTCGATGTTGACCTCAAAACCAACACATCAAAGTTGCTCGCCAGCTATGAGTGGGTGAAGACCATGAATAGTATAGGAGACAAGCTTGTTCTTGGAACTGATGCCGGTCTGTATATGTATGACACATCGGATGACAGCAATATTATGATTTCGGGCCATGTGGTATGGTCCATCATGAACGATTCATCAGGAAACTATTGGTATGGAAGTGATACCGGATTGCTGATTGGCCGTAAGGAGATAATCCGGCCCGTAAACGGTTTGCCCGAAGGTGCCATGAATCTTTATTGCAACATATCCGGTGACAATACCGGACGCATATTTGCAGGTGGCACCTATGGACTGGTAATATTAAATCCGGATGCAACATTTGACTGGTATCGTCTGGGAGACGACAGGCACAGTCTTTCACACAACAAAGTCAGGACTATTGCCCATAATCCTGCCACAGATGAGATATATGCGCTGCTGCCGTCAGGAATGACAGTCTTCAACGCGAACACAAGAAAATTTGATAAAAAACGGTTCAACCTGTTTACCATTTTTTATGACGGTTATGGAATGGTGGCGGATTCTTCGGAGATGTGGGTGGCTACTCTTTCCGGTGTATACAGGGTGGATAACCTGATGTCTGTCCGTCAATACACAAATGATGACGGACTTACCAGTAGCCGTGCATTGCAAGTTGAGAAAACCACAGATGGACGGATATGGGTCAGGACTACTGATAAAAGCATTTTTTTGTTTGAGAGAGAGAGTGACGTGTTCGTTCCTTTCAAGGATCCTCTAAATTCCGATTATATGAAAGGTGATATCATGCTGTCTGACAGTAAAGGTAATTTATGGATATCACATGGTGCTGAAGTATTTAGAGTTTTCATGAAGGAAGGACATTGGTTGAGTGAAAGATACGATTTCAGCAGTGCAATGGCACCAGACATTACTTCCATGACTGAAGTGGACAATGAAATCTGGTTCTGCCTACCTAATGAAATTGCTATAGTCAACATTGAAACAGGTCGGATTGGAAGGTTTTCAACGGGATGTTACTATGCCGGAATGTATTATGACAAACTTGGTGGAAGGGTGTTGCTTGGGGCAACAGACAGAATAGACGAGGTCGTTCCTGATGAAGTCAGGGCAATATTACAGCATAAGCCGACTGTAATCCATGTCACAAGTGTTGTGGTAAACGATGAAACGGTCCTGCCATACTCTGTCATAAAATCCGGCCAGGTCGTTCTGTCCCATAGAGAAAACAGCATCAGACTGTCTTTCTCTGATTATGACTATTCCATTGGTGCCATGAGGAAATTCATGTTCAATCTTGACGGGAATGAAAAACAGTGGATTGAAACGCATGGGAATTCCATCATGCTTCCAGGTCTGCCGCCTGGCCGGCACAGGATTTACATATCGCAATCCGGTTCCGAGCAAATAAGCAGTCCTGTAATTACGATAAAAATACTCAGGCCCTGGTATATTTCCTGGTGGGCATTGACTCTATATGCGCTGTTTTTTCTCTCAGCTTCACTCCTGATAGTAAACAATTCTATTCTGAGCAATAAACTTGAATTGGAAAGGGAGCAGAAACAGAGGCTTCTGGCTCAGGCTAAGACAAAGATGAATTTCTTTACGGAAGTGGCACATGAATTCAAAACCCCTTTGAGCCTGATAATTGCACCGATAAGCAAATTGCTTCAAGAAACCGAGGACTCAAACCGTAGGAAGACACTGCAACTTATGCAGAACAATGCGATGAAACTCAATTCTCTGATAAGACTGTCCCTGGATTATTACAATGACCGCAATGAACCGGGCGAAGAGGTCATTCAACTTAATGTAGAGTTTGTGGAGTTTGCAAAAAGCATTTTCAATTCGTATAAGGAATCATTGCAAGAGCTCACTTTCATTTTCAATTCCTCCAGTTCTTCAATAGATGCGGTAACTGATGTCATAAAGATGGAGACAATCCTCACCAACCTTATTTCAAATGCCTGCAGATATACTCCTTCAGGGGGAACAATTATTCTTAGCCTTGAAGATGACATAGAACAAGGATTAATTAGAATCAGCGTATCCGATACGGGTATCGGTATTCCTGATGACGAACTGCCATTGATATACCAAAGGTATTTTCAGTCATCCCGTTCAAAAAAACAGTCAAAAGACGGTTCGGGAGTCGGATTGGCAATAGTCAGAAAATATGTGGAACAGCTGAAAGGAGAAATATCGGTTTCATCGGACGACAATGGCACCATATTCAGACTGTCGTTCCCTATCAGGTCCGACATGCCCAATAATGTTGAAGAAGCCGATATCGTTGTGGCAAAAGACAGCAAGCCATTAGTTGTCATTGTAGATGACAATCACTCTGTCTGCGATTTTCTTACAGATACCTTTTCGCCGGAGTTTCAGTGTGTATGCGCATTTGACGGCAAATCCGGCCTGAAACTGTGCAAAAGCGTTACTCCGGACCTGATTATTTCGGATGTAGTGATGCCAGTCATGGATGGATTGGAAATGTGTCGTCAGATTCGTATGAACAATTCTCTTTCAACTGTCCCCATTATTCTTCTCACGGCTCGTGGAGATCATGAAACTGAGCTGAAGAGCATTGATTTGAATATAGACATGTTCGTTCCTAAACCATTCGATCTGGAAACACTGTATTCACGCGTAAAACAACTTGCGGTACGCAGGAAAACAATAGAGAAAAAGGTACGCATTGATATGATTTCCGAACCGAAAGTTGAAATAGGAAAATCAATAGATGAAAAATATCTTCTGAAAGTCACTACCCTGATAGAAAACAACATAGATGATCCGGAATTGTCCGTGACAAAATTGTGTGCACTTGGCGGCTTCAGTGAGAAACAACTCTATCGCAAGATCAAGTCTATGACAGGCAAATCAACTGTAGAATATATACGTTCCATCAGGATGAAAAAGGCGGCAATGCTTCTCCAGTCATGCAAGTTTACAGTGTCCGAGGCCATGTATATGGTTGGTTTTTCCAACACATCATACTTTGCCAGGACGTTCTCGGAGATATATGGAAAAAGTCCCAGTGAATATCAGCAGTCGTTTAGAGAATAAGCAACAAACAATAAATGGGACTTGTTTGGTGATGTTTAAATTTGTGTGTCTGGCTTGCCAATAATGCATCTGGAAGCCTGAGAACGGCATCTCTCTGCATTATTGGCAGACAATTTGCCGTTTTCAGCTGATATGCCTGCCAATACTGCACATAATCGGATCTACAGACAATCTGGCTGCAATATTGGCAACAGTGAATTTCGACTGAGCCAATGAATAGTTCAACTCCAAAATCAAAGGGTTTAGGACAGCTTTGAGAGGTATCGTTGATGAGAAATTCTTATATATGCATTCCCCCACTGAATTTCCTCTGAGCCTAAGAAGCTGTTTAAAAAAAAGAGGCCGACTAAAAAGCATTTTTTAGCCGGTCTCTTTTTTTGTTCATATG
>JAKSIS010000029.1 GCA_024398665.1 Bacteroidaceae bacterium | reverse complement strand
AATCTGTGAAAGCAGACACAAATTTACTCAGCCCCCACTAAACTTCCACTGAGCCAAAAAAAGCGTCCCTCGGGGCGCTTTTTTACCAATGTTTGAGCCGAAGGCGGGACTCGAACCCGCGACCTACGCATTACGAATGCGTTGCTCTACCAACTGAGCTATTTCGGCTTATTTTGAAAATCCGGCGCGAAGGTAGTCATTTTTGCCGATAATGCGCCACATTTTGCATTTTGTTTTTTAATGGGTCCAATACTTGTCCTATTTGGGCTTTTTTACTAACTTTGCGGGCTATTACGTATATAAAATAAAATAATATGAAATACGCGCTCGTAACGGGAGGGTCACGCGGAATTGGCCGTGCGGTGTGCTTAAGGCTGGCTGCAATGGGCTATCCGGTGATTGTCAACTACAGGTCAAATTCCGATGCGGCACTTGAAACCCTGTCCCTAATTGAACAGGCAGGAGGAAAGGCTGAACTGCTGCCGTTTGATGTTGCGGACAGTGAGGCTGTGGAAAAGGCAATTGACGGCTGGATGGAATCGCACCCTGACGACTATGTCGCAGTACTGGTCAACAACGCCGGAATACGCCGTGACAACCTGATGGTGTTCATGCAGGACGATGACTGGAACAGCGTGCTGGATACGAACCTGAACAGTTTCTTCTACATAACGCGCCGCCTTTTGAAGGGTATGATGACAAAGCGTTGGGGCAGGATCATCAACGTGGCATCGCTCTCCGGACTCAAGGGGCTGGCGGGCCAGACCAACTATTCAGCAGCAAAGGCCGCCCTGATAGGCGCCACAAAGGCTCTGGCGCAGGAGGTCGCTCCGCGCAAGATTACGGTCAATGCGGTGGCTCCGGGGTTCATTGCAACGGACATGACAAGTGAACTCAATGAAGACGAACTCAGGAAGATGATCCCCGCGGGCCGTTTCGGACAGCCCGATGAGGTCGCTGCCGCTGTGGCGTTCCTGGCGCAGGAGGACGCATCGTACATTACGGGCAACGTCATTTCAATAAACGGCGGACTTTACACCTGACAATTAAAGACAGAACAATATGAAAAAAGCACTTTTCGCACTTGCTGCATTTTTGGCTGTGCCGGCACTGGCACTGGCCCAGAACACAAAGGACAACGTACGTATTCCAAGCGGATACCAGGCGCATATCGAGTATTCGAACGTCTTTTTCCTGAAGGACGGCGAAACAGGCATGTCAATCAGCACCACCCACGGTTTCTTCTACACAGACAAGATGCACGTGGGTCTGGGCCTGGGTCTCATGGTATCACCTGAAGAGACTTACGTTCCCGTATTCACATCGGCAAAATACGTTTTCAACCACAGCAGGATTGCCCCGACAGCGCAGATGCGTCTGGGGTCATTCTTCCATGAGGGCGCAAAGCCTTATGCCGATGCCGCACTGGGTCTGCGTTTCGCATCGGACCGTGATTTCGCATTCTCGGTTCTGCTGGCTGGTTCGTTCTTCGCCCCGTTCAAGGTCGAGGACTGGACTTATGACCACACGACTGACCGCAGCTACGTCACGTATTTTGACCGCAACCTATCAAACCTGTCCCTGCGCGTGGGCATTGAATGGTAAGCAATGGGTAGGGTAGTAATTACAGGAACGGGAATCTGGAGCTGTCTTGGACAGAACCTGGACGATGTGCGCCAGTCACTTTTCGAAGGACGTTCAGGCATTGGCACTGATCCTGAACGAAAGGAGTACGGTTACCGTTCCATACTTACCGGTATTGTTCCGCAGCCGGCACTGAAGGGACTGCTGGACCGCCGTCTGCGTGCCGGCATGTCACAGGAGGCCGAATATGCGTTCATGGCATCGGCCCAGGCCTTCAGGAATGCGGGCATTGATGACGATTACCTGCTGGGGAATGAGGTCGGTGTGATTTTCGGCAACGATTCCAGCGCAAAGCCTGTCATCGAGACTGACCGGCGCATGCGTGAGTACAAGGATTCGGCCATGGTGGGTTCGGGGCTGATTTTCCAGTCCATGAATTCCACGGTGAACATGAACATGAGCACCATTTTCCACTTGCGCGGAGTGAATTTCACGCTCAGCGCCGCATGCGCCAGCGGTTCGCACGCAATAGGCATAGGCTACATGATGATTCAGCAGGGCCTGCAGGACATGGTTCTGTGCGGAGGCGCGCAGGAGACCAACTACCTGTCAATGGCGTCGTTCGATGCCCTGTCAGCATTCTCGGTACGCATGGATGAACCTGCAAAGGCGTCGCGTCCGTTCGACCGCGACCGTGACGGACTGGTTCCCAGCGGCGGCGCTGCGGCTCTGGTGCTTGAGGACTATGACCACGCGGTGAAGCGCGGCGCACACATAATTGCCGAGGTGTGCGGCTACGGCTTCTCGTCAAACGGCAGCGGCGGCATATCACAGCCCAATTCCGATGCGTCATACCTGGCCATGGTACGCGCCATGAAGGCCGCAGGCGTCACGCCCGATGACATTGACTACATAAACGCACATGCCACATCGACCCCGCAGGGTGATATGTATGAGGCCGTTGCGCTGGCACGCCTGTTTGAAGGCCGCCGCGCACTGATAAGTTCGACCAAGTCAATGACCGGACACGAATGCTGGATGGCCGGTGCAAGCGAAATAGTATATTGCACGCTCATGCTGGAAAACGGTTTCGTGGCCCCCAACATAAACTTTGAGAATCCTGACGAATATTCCGCAAAACTGAACATTGCAGCTGAAACCAGGCAGACTGAACTCAGGACCATACTGTCCAATTCGTTCGGTTTCGGCGGTACCAACAGCGCATTAGTCATTAAAAAGATATGAACCTTTCACCCGCATTACAGAAAGCATACACGAAGGACACCATGAAGGCCGGTGACGCACAGCGTCTGGCCGAATTCATTGCATGGGGGCCGGTCATTTTCCAGGCATCGCGCCTTATGGTCAAGTTCGGAATACTGGACCTGCTGCGTGACAGCGCAGACGGAATGACAGAAGAAGAGATTGTAAAGGCTACAGGCCTGTCAGCATACGCCGTGAAGGTGCTGCTTGAGGCATCGCTGTCAGCCGGAACGGTTATTGTCAACCCGGAAACGGACCGTTTCAGCATGACCAAAACCGGTTTCTTCCTGCTTACCGACAGGGCCACGCGCGCCAACATGGAATTCAACCACGACGTGAATTATGAAGGCTGGTTCAGGCTTGAGGAATCGCTCAAGGAGGGCCGCCCGGCCGGCCTGGAGCACTTTGGCAGCTGGCCTACGGTCTATGAGGGCCTTTCGCAGCTGCCCGATCAGGTAAAGAAGAGCTGGTTCGGATTTGACCACTTCTATTCCGACAGTTCGTTTGAAGAGGCCCTGAAGATTGTGTTCGATGAGCACGAAACCAAATCACTTGTCGATGTGGGCGGCAATACGGGCCGATGGGCCATGCGCTGCGTGGGTTACAGCAGTGACGTGAAGGTTACAATCATGGACCTGCCGCAGCAGCTGGAAATGATGCGCTGTCAGACTGCAGGTCAGAAGGGGGCCGACCGAATTGACGGATACGGAATAAACCTGCTTGACAGGAACGCCGCGTTCCCGGCAGGCCGTCATTTCGATGCGATATGGATGAGCCAGTTCCTGGACTGTTTCAGCGAGGATGAGATACTGTCAATACTGCAGCGTGCAGCTGCGGCAATGGACAGCGGCACACGCCTGTACATAATGGAGACATTCTGGGACCGCCAGCGTTACGAGGCTGCGACCCTGTGCCTTACAATGACAAGCCTGTATTTCACCGCCATAGCCAACGGCAACAGCAGGATGTACCATTCGGACGTAATGGAGCGTCTGGTCAATCAGGCCGGCATGAAGGTTGAAAGGATTTACGACATAATGGGCCAGGGAGGCCACAGCATTATGGTTTGCACTAAGGAATAACAAACAGATTATCAATATGGAAAGAAGCGAAATTGAAGCCAAGGTCCGTAACTTCATGATTGAGGACCTTGAGATTGACGAAGAGAAGATTGCTCCCGATGCACTGCTCAAGCAGGATCTTGGCATTGACAGTCTTGACTTCATTGACATTGTGGTCATTGTGGAGAAGACATTCGGCGTGAAGATCAAGAGTGAGGAGATGGCTGGGGTGAAGACCTTCAGCGCGTTCTGCGACTATCTGCAGACAAAACTGGGATAAACGCATGGCAGGAGTTGCGGAAAAACGGGAGTGGAAGGGACGGACTGACGGTCTGCCCTGGATGATACGTTCCCTGGTGGCTGTCATGAAGGTGGTGGACCGCAGGGTCATATACTGTTTCATGGCCGTGGTCGTACCGTTCTACATGTTATTTGGTCACAGGGGATTCACTGCCATATACCGTTTTTTCCGTGAGCGTTTCCAGTATGGTCCGCTGAAATCATTCTTCAAGGTCTATGCCAACCATTTCAGGTTCGGGCAGGTCATAATAGACCGCTACGCCGCCTATGCCGGAAAGGAGTTCGGCTTCAGTATTGACGGCAACGCACTTTTCACGGATCTCATGGAGTCTCCCGGCGGATTCGTCCAGCTGAGCAGCCATGCCGGAAGTTTCGAGATGGTGGGTTACGGACTGACATCGGACCGCAAGAAGATAAACGGACTGCTGTTTGCCGGTGAGAGTGAGGTGATGAAGGATTTCCGCCGCAGGATTCTGGCCCGTCACAACATTGATCTGATTGAGGTGGACGGAACCATGTCACATATTTTTGCAATGAATGCGGCTCTTGACCGCGGTGAGATTGTGAGCATGACCGGGGACCGTATGCTTGGTTCAGGCAAATATCTGAAATGCAGTTTCCTTGGCGCAGAGGCGCGTTTCCCCATGGGGCCGTTTGCACTGGCAGTACAGAAGGAAGTGCCCATTCTGGCCATGTTTGCCATGCGCGAGAATGCAAAGACCTACAGGGTGTTCATACGCGACATCAGTTCGGACAGCACCCTTCCGGTGCGCGCCCGCATGAATTCCCTGGCCCAGTCCTTTGCGTCAGCTCTTGAGGAGATTGTACGGCTTTATCCCACACAGTGGTTTAATTTTTATGATTTCTGGAAGAAGTCCGATGAATGAATTTGAAAAGCTGAATGTCCTGGACCTGCTTCCGCAGAGACCGCCGTTTGTCATGATTGACAGTATGGTGTTCTGTGACATGCAGACATGTGAGACCAGGCTGGAGATAAGGGCTGACAACATCTTCAATGATGAGGGCCGTTTTTCATCAGCGGGCATGAACGAGAACATTGCCCAGACATGTGCTGCAGCACTGGGTTATGCCAGTCTGTGCAGGAACGAGAAGGTGAAGATAGGTTTCATAGGCGCCGTATCGGGATTCAGGGCTTACAGAACCCCGAAAACCGGCGAAACGCTGCTGACCCGTGTGGAGAAGCTGCAGGAGGTCTTCAACATCACGCTTGTGCATGCCACCATACTGATAGGTGACGAAAAGGTTGCTGAAACCGATATGAAGATAGCATTGGAGAAATGAATTATGGCTGAACTGAAGACTACCGTACCCTTGAAGATCCGTTTCAGTGAAGTGGATTCCATGCACATAGTATGGCACGGACATTACGCCACTTTCTTTGAGGACGCCCGTGAGGCATTCGGCAGACAGTACGGTCTTGGATATATGGACATTTACGGCCAGGGGTTCTATGCCCCGCTGGTGGAAATGTCGGTCAAATACAGGAAACCGGTCCTTTATGACATGAATCCCGATGTCACAATATGTTTCCGCCCGACCGATGCGGCAAAGATTGTGTTTGACTATGAGATTACGGACCACGCAGGCGGCGAGGTCCTGGCCACCGGCCATACGGTGCAGGTGTTCATGGACATGGAATACCGGCTGGTGTGGGCTAATCCTGAATTCTACTTGAACTGGAAGATGAAATGGAACGTATAGTGCAGTGCATAGCGGACAATGTGGTCTCACCGCTGGGACTTGATTCGGCTTCGAACTATGACAGCGTGAAGTCCGGAAAGAGCGGTCTGAAGCGGTATGACGGTATTGCCATGTCGCTCATGGACCGTGAGCTGGTAGAGAGTGCATGTCTTGAAAACGGCATTCCTGCCGCCCGTTTCACGTTCTTTGAGAAGATGGTTCTTCTAAGCTGCATCAAGGCTGTCAGGGATTCGGGTATTGATCCGTCAAGTGACCGGGTGCTGTTCGTGCTCTCCACGACCAAGGGCAATGTGAGCCTGCTCGGCAATACGGCAGGGTTCCCCGAGGAGCGTGTACTGCTGGGCGTGGCGGCGCGTCAGATATCGGACTGGTTCGGCAATAAGAACAGCCCGCTGGTGGTGTGCAACGCCTGCATATCGGGTGTCTGCGCCCAGATTGAAGCCATGCGCGCGCTGATGAGCGGCAGGTATGACTATGCAGTCGTTACAGGTGCCGATGAGCAGTCGCCGTTCATAATTTCCGGATTCAAGTCATTCAAGGCGGTAAGCAATGATTTCTGCCGCCCGTTTGACAGTGACCGCCGCGGTCTGAACCTGGGCGAATGTGCTGCAACTGTGGTTCTGAAGGCTGCGGACAGCGTTCAGGATGGCTGGCAGCTGTTAAACGGTGCCATACGCAATGACGCAAACCACATATCGGGACCGTCACGTACGGGCGAGGGCAGTTATCTGGCCCTGATGGAGGTGCTGCGCAACTGCACGCCTCATCACCTGGCGTTCGTGAACGTGCACGGCACCGCCACGGCTTACAATGATGAAATGGAATCGATAGCCCTCTTCCGCGCCGGACTGACTGACGTTCCGGTTACAGGACTGAAGGGCTGTTACGGACATACAATGGGTGCAGCCGGCATAATGGAGAGCATTCTTTCCATGTACGCCGTCATGGACCATACGGTTCTGGCCACACGCGGGTTTGCACAACAGGGTACAACATACCCGGTTGCTGTAAGTCCCGTTAACAGGACAACTGACAGGAGGCAGTTCATAAAGCTGCTTTCAGGATTCGGCGGATGCAATGCCGCATTGCTTTACAGACTGAACGGCTGACAATGGAAGACCTGAAATTGAAATACGTATACATTGACCGGCAGCACGCCTGCGTGGACGGAGTGATGCTGGAGCATGAATCCCAGGGTGGGGCCATGCTCTCGGAACTGTACCGTGCACACATAGGCGACTGGCCCAAGTTCTTCAAGATGGATACCTTGAGCAAGGTTGGTTTTCTGGCATCGGATCTGCTCCTGAAAGCGATTGGAAGGGAAAAACCGGGCGAAGAGTATACATCGGACTGCGCGGTGGTGCTGTTCGGCACTACGGCGTCGCTTTGCGCGGACCGGAACTACCAGGAGACCATTCAGGATGCGGACAACTATTACCCCAGTCCGGCCCTGTTCGTGTACACGCTGCCCAACATAGTGACCGGTGAAATTGCCATACGCAACCGTTTCCGCGGCGAGACGTCATTCTATGTCGTTGAAAAGGCCGATGCCGCGCAGATGGCATTCCACCTGGCCTGCGCTTTTGACGATGATGTCACTGCGGGCGTGCTGGCGGGATGGGTTGACAGCCGTCACAATGATGATTTCCAGGCATTCTTCACCATGGTCACGCGTGATGATGCAAAATATACCGACCGCCTTGCGGCCGCAATACAGACAATAATGGACAATTCAAATATTTAAACCACTATGGAAGAAATGATTCTCAAACTTAAGCAGGAGATTATTGAAGTTCTTAACCTTGAAGACGTTAAGCCCGAAGACATTGACAATGACGCACCTCTGTTCGGTGAAGGTCTGGGACTGGATTCGATTGACGCCCTGGAACTGATTGTTCTCATGGAGAAGAACTACGGAATAAAGCTGCAGGATCCTGCCAAGGGCAAGGAGATATTCAAGTCAGTGAACGTAATGGCTGACTACATTCAGAAGAACCGCACAAAGTAAGGCCTGATGGGAAAGGACAGGTCAGTGCTGATAACCGGCTGCGGCATTGTGTGTGCCATAGGTCTGGACAAGGTGCAGGTGCTGGATTCGCTGCTTTCAGGCCGTAGCGGCATAGGGCCTGTCAGGTACCTGAAGACCGGACATACGGAATTTCCCGTAGGTGAGGTCAGCATGTCCGATGCCGATATGGAGAGCGCATTGGGTATTGCATCAGGAACCGTGACCACACGCACATCGCTGATGGGCATGATGGCTGTCAGGGAAGCGCTTTCCCAGGCACGTCTGTCACGGGAGGACCTGAACGGTGCCGCATTCGTTGACGGAACCACAGTGGGCGGCATGGACAAGAGTGAGCAGTATTATCTGGATTTCAGTGCCGGCAACAGCCGTGACGCCTACATCAAGGCGCATGACTGCGGTTCGTGCTCCGAGATGATAGCTGACCGGTTTGGCCGCTTCAAATACATAACCAGCATATCAACAGCCTGTTCGTCGGCCGCCAACGCCATGCAGCTGGCTGCAGACATGATACGTCTGGGTGAGGCCGACATTGTGGTGGCCGGAGGCAGCGAGTGTCTTACCAAGTTCCATCTGAACGGTTTCAATTCGCTCATGATACTGGACCGCAACCAGTGCCGTCCCTTCGATGCCGGAAGGGCAGGGCTGAATCTGGGTGAGGGCGCCGCATTCCTGGTGCTGGAGTCACGCGAGTCCGCAGCCAGGCGCGGAGTGAAACCCGTAGCGCTGCTTTCAGGCTACGGAAACGCTTGTGACGCATTCCACCAGACTGCATCGTCACCTGACGGTGAGGGCGCATATCTTGCCATGACAAAGGCCCTGGCCGATGCAGGACTGCAGCCGTCGGACATTGACTACATCAACGCCCACGGTACAGGAACGCCGAACAACGATGTCAGTGAAAGCCATGCCATGATGCGCCTGTTCAAGGAATCGTTGCCGCCGGTCTCATCGACCAAGTCACTGACCGGCCATACCACAAGCGCATCGGGTTCGATTGAGGCCGTAATCTGCATTCTGGCACTCCAGAACGGGTTCACACCTATAAACTACGCTTTTGAAAATCCCATGGAGGACGGCATTGTGCCCAACATGAAACTGCGGCCGGACAGACCGCTAAGGCATGTGCTGTGCAATGCCTTCGGATTTGGAGGTAATGATTCGTCAATGGTATTGAGCTATGCAGGAGAAGATTAAAGTACTGTCAGCAAAACAGATATCAGTCCAGAAACCGCTGTGCGAAGAATGGATGGACAGTCCCGAAGCATGTTCGGGCCAGTATGCCCGTGCTCTTGATCCTGATTTCAGGCAGTTCATATCGGCCGGTGAATCACGCCGTCTTGGCAAACTGCTCAAGAGGGCTCTGGCAACGTCACTGTCAGCGCTGGCTGATGGCGGCATTGCAAACCCCGATGCCATTGTGACAGGGACCGGTTTCGGAAGCATTGAGAACACCGAACTTTTCCTGGACGCTCTGGTACGTGACGGCGAACAGATGCTCAAGCCCACGCAGTTCATGCAGTCCACGCACAATACGGCATCGTCACTCATAGGCATAAACACCGTGAGCCACGGGTACAATTCGACATATTCCCAGAAGGGGCTTTCGTTTGACAGCGCCCTCTATGACGCCTGGCTTCAGTTCCGTCTGGGCAGGATAGGAAATGCGCTTGTGGGCGCACATGACGAAATGTCACCGGTCTTTTCCACTTTCATGCGCAAGGCCGGACATGTCAAGGACGGTGAAACATGCAGTGAGGCTGCCGTCTCCGTGCTTCTTGAGGCCGGCGGTGAGAGACCGGCCATGTGCACACTTGAAGACCTGAAGATTGTGAACCGGCCCACAAGCGGGGAACTTGAGGAAATCATGTCAGGATATGATCCCGATGCGGTCATGACAGGACGCAGCGGAAACGCGGAAAATGATTCGTGGTATTCGTTCCTCAGGTCCGATGTCCCGCAACTGGCATACAAGCCTCTGTTCGGCGTAAGCTTCTCGTCATCGGCCCTGGGGTTCTATGCATCGGCCTGCTGTCTGAAGGCCGGGCGCATTCCATCGGTCCTGAACGGCGGAAACGGCGACATTGCATGCCGTAAGGGCATACTTGTCGTGAACGTTGTGGAGGGACGTCACCATTCATTCGCTTTACTCAAACCTGTATGTGGAAGATAATACCTATATCATTGCTGCAGAGCCTGCTGCTGGCCGTAGGACAGCTCATGCTCAAGTTTGCCCTTAACAATATGAGCGTGTACCACGGGTTCTGGAACTTCATTGGAACGGAAATCACCAACTGGTGGTGGTTGGGCTGCGGACTTACACTGACGGTGGCCACAGTGCTGTGGATGTACATCATAAAGAACTATGAGTTCAGCGTGGCATTCCCCTTGAGCTGCATGAGTTTCGTGTTCGGCATGATAGGCGCAATGCTGTTTCTCGGTGAAACCATTCCGCTTAACCGCTGGATAGGTATAGCTATAATAATGGTAGGAGCAATATTCATCAGCAAATGAAAAAGACCGTAACAGCAATCGCAGCGGTACTGCTGCTCATAGCCGGAGTCATGTTCGCCGCAAGTCCGGCGGACGGGACCGATGAGAGGATTGAATCCATCTGTAAGGCATGTGCGGACATGAAGTCTATGAAATGTGATTTCACACAGACCAGGACCGTGCCTTTACTTGAGGACAAGCAGGTTTCAAAAGGCCATATGCTGTATTTCCAGCCTTCAAGACTGAAATGGTCATATACGGAGCCATTCCCTTACTCGTTCAGCGTTGACGGTGAAACGGTATCCATTGATACTGAAAGCGGTCACAACGAGATCGGTGCGGACGGCAGCCGTCTGTACCAGGGCATAGCCGGCATCATGCTTGGCTGCATGTCAGGTGAATGTCTCAGGGACAGCCGCCTTTTCAAGGTGACAATGACTGACGGGGACGGACTGTGGATTGCCACCATGGATCCGCTGCGGCGTGACATGAAGAAGATGTTCCGCCGGATTGAACTGGGATTCAGTTCCAGGACAGGACTGCTTGAATACATTGATATGACGGAGACAGGCGGCGCAGGCACGCATGTAACCATTGAAAACGTACAACTGAACGGAAACTATGAAACTGATTGGTGATTTCTTCAATGTGCAGTCAGTTGACGGTTCCCGTTACACTGTACTGCTGAACGCTGACCATGCCATATTCAAGGCGCATTTCCCCGGGCATCCCATAACCCCGGGGGTATGTCTGGTGCAGATGGTCCAGGAACTGCTGTCACAGCACCTGGGCAGCACTCTTTATTTGCGTGGAATAAAGAACGTGAAGTTCACAAGTGTGGTTTCACCCGTTGACAACCGCTGTCTTGCGGTAAGTCTGTCAGGTATCAGCGATGAAGACGGGACAGTCAGGGCCCAGGCTCTGCTTACTGGGGCCGATGACGACAGCTGCGTGTTCGCCAAAATGTCACTCATACTGGAGAAGGAGCCATTTTGAGACCGATGTACAGATACTGCGCGATAATTCCCACATACAACAACGCCGGCACGGTGGCCCATGTCGCGGAGCGCGTCCTGGCCGTATGCCCCGATGTTTTTGTGGTCGATGACGGCAGTACTGATGGTACAAGTCTTGACGGTTTGTCCGTGACCGTAATACGTCATGATTGCAACCGCGGAAAGGGTTGTGCGCTGAAGACCGGATTCAAGGCCGCCCGTGCCGCCGGATTCACCCATGCCATTACCATTGACGCTGACGGACAGCATTTTCCTGAAGACATACCAGTGCTGATGAGTGCATCGGAAGAGAACCCCATGGACTTCATCATAGGAATGCGCAACCTTACAAGTGAGAACATGCCGCGCCGGAACACTTTCGCGAACCGTTTTTCGAATTTCTGGTTCCGCCTGCAGACGGCCCAGGAACTGGAAGACACGCAGTCCGGATTCCGCATATATCCGCTTCAGGGACTTCACTGGCTGGGGCTGGTGACATCAAGATACGAATCGGAACTTGAACTTATGGTGTTCGCCGCATGGCATGGCGTGCGCATGAAGGGCGTGCCTGTACGTGTATGGTATGCTCCTGAAGGGGAGCGCGTGTCACATTTCCGTCCGTTCCGTGACTTTTTCAGAATAAGCGTTCTGAATACGGTGCTCTGTATAGGGGCGCTGACGGTAGGACTGCCGCTGGCACTTTGGCGCAGAATAAAGGGTTAGGCTATGGTGAAGTTCTTCCTTGGAATATACGACCGGCTCATAAGGCGCAGATGGCTTGCGGTGGCTGTTGTCATGGCAATCATGCTGCTCTGTGCCGTTTCCATACTGAACCTGCATTATGAGGAGGACATAGCCCGTTTCCTGCCCATTGACACAAAGGACAGCCGCCAGACTGAATTCATGGAGCAGCTTTCTGAGCAGAACCGCATTGCCGTCATATTCCGGGCACAGGACTGCGATGATTCCGATGAGCGTCTTGTAGCAGCCATGGACCTGTTTGAAGAGATATGGTTTGACTGTGACACGCTGGGCCTTGTGCCGGACATGAGCGCGGTGGCCGATGAGAGCATGGCCATGGACCTGATACAGTTCGTGCAGGAACATTACGCCAGTTTCCTTACTGATGCCGACTACCGGCGCATGGATTCGCTGCTGTCCATACCGGGCTATGTGGACACTCAGCTGGAGGCGGACCGCCGTTCCCTGCAGATGATGACCGGCAGTTTCACAAAGAACACCATTCCATATGATCCGCTCAACCTGTTCACGGACAAGCTTCTGGGACTTTCACAGCTGGGCGGAAACAGCGGATACCGCATGGAGGACGGCCACATACTGCATTCCACACAGCCTGTGGGCCTTATTTTCTTCGATTCTCCGTTCGGACAGAGCGAATCGGGGCGCAATGCCGAACTGTGCCGGCTGACTGACAGGGTGGCTGCGGCGGTCATGGCTGACACCGGCCTGCAGATATCGTCAGTGGGAGCACCGGTAATAGCGGTTACCAACGCCAGCCGGATAAAGACTGACAGCATCATAGCCGTGGCACTTGCCCTGATTGGCATATTCGTAGTGCTGCTGCTTTCATTCAGACGCCTCAGCGACATGCTGTGGATTGCGTTCACGCTGGTTTTCGGTGCGGCGTTTTCACTTGGCATAATAGGCACGTTCAGGGAGAGCATATCGGTCATTGTAATAGGACTGGGTTCCATAATTGTTGGAATTGCCGCCAACTATCCGCTGCATTTCCTTCATTCTCTGCGTGATACAGGTGACAACCGCCACACGCTCAAGGAAATGGTCACACCGCTGCTTGTAGGCAACATAACGACTGTCTGCGCATTCCTGTGCCTGATACTGCTCAAGGCCCAGGCCATGCATGACCTGGCGCTGTTCGGATCACTCATGCTGGTCGGGACGATTCTGTTCACACTGGTCTTCCTTCCGGTGCTTGCCCGCCCGCGCGGGGAGGCGGATACGCAGTACGGCCGGGAGAGGGTGAGTATGAAACCCAATGTCAGGGGACGCTGGATTTCCCGTGCAGTCATTCTGATAACGGCTGTCATGCTGATATGGGGCGGCAGCGCAGGCTTTGACACGGACCTGAACCACATAAACTACATGACAAGGCAGCAGTCTGAAGACCTTAAGCTGCTGTCCGGCGGTGCCGATGCGGGAAGCATGGACCAGAAGTCCGTTCTCGCAGCGCTGCTTCCTGATTCGACCGCCCAGAAGGCCATGGAAGGCCGGTGGCTGGAATTCTGGAATGCGCACGGCGGGCAGCTGGAACAGCTCTCCAGGGACAGCCGCAGCTACGGATTCACTGAGAACGCCTTCAGTCCGTTCCTGGAATCGGCCTCCAGTCAGCCTGAACTCATATCGCGTGAGGATCTGACTCCCGAAAGCATGAGTGAGGTCATGGCGGCGCTTGTGAATTCGCTGTCCGATGACTTCAACATGGTACTCTTCATGTGCGGATTCATTGTGTTCGCGTTCCTGTGGATCACAATGGGAAGTCTGGAACTGGCGCTGCTCTCATTCCTGCCGCTGACAGTGGGCTGGATATGGATTCTCTGCCTGATGAACATGCTTGGCATACAGTTCAACATTGTGAGCATCATACTGGCCACATTCATTTTCGGCCAGGGTGACGACTACACCATATTCATTACTGAAGGTCTCATGCACGAATACGCATACGGTGTACGCACGCTGGATGACCGCCGCCGCAGTGTGGTCATATCGGCCGTGATAATGTTCATCGGAATAGGGACACTCATACTTGCAAAGCATCCGGCCATGCGTTCGCTGGCTGAAATAACGATAGTGGGCATGCTGGTGGTGGTCGTCATGGCGCATTATCTGCCTGAGTGGCTGTTCAAGTGGCTGACTCTGAAGAAGGGACAGGTGCGTGAAATGCCTGTCACTCTCATACGTCTGGCCCGCACGGTCTATGCCTTTGCCGTGCTTCTGATTGCCGTCATCCTTGTGACCCCGGTGGCATTTGTGGTCTTCCTGGGCCGTAAGACCGATGCCAAGGACAGGTGGCTGCACGGCGTTATATACCGTTTCTCGAACCTTGTCATACGCCGCGTGCCGGCTGTAGGATTCACTCTGGACAACAGGATAGGCGAGACATTTGAAAAGCCCGCAGTCGTCATAAGCAACCACCAGTCACACCTGGACCTGATGTGCCTGCTCATGCTCAACCCCAAGATGGTTGTAATCACCAATGACTGGGTGTGGAGGAATCCCATATACGGTGCCATAATACGCAGGGCCGAATTCATTCCTGCAGCTGACGGCATTGACGCATATATGCCCCAGCTGCGCAGCCTGGTAAGCCGCGGCTATTCCATTGTGGTGTTCCCCGAGGGCACGCGTTCCGCGGACTGCAGCATACTGCGCTTCCACAAGGGCGCATTCCACATGGCCCGCGAACTGGGACTGGACATACTGCCGGTATGCCTGCACGGAGTGGGGCACGTACTGCCCAAGAATGACTTCATGCTGCGTCCCGGCCATATTACGGTGACGGTAGGAAAGCGTGTGGCTCCTGATGACATGTCATGGGGTGAAGATGCGCGCCAGCTTACAAAGTCATTCCACAGCCATTATATAAAATGGTATGCCGATATGCGCCGCCAGTGCGAATCAGTGGATTACTGGAAGTCCTTTGTCATGCACCAGTACATGTACAAGGGCCTTGAAATTGACCGTAACTGCATGAGGAACCTGAGCGACAGCATAGGACTGCGGCGTACTTTGAACGGAGTTCATGAGAATGCCGTGGCCGTCACTGTCGATGATCCCGGACAGGGGGAGATGAGTCTGCTCATGGCACTGCTGCATCCGGCGGTGAAAGTGACAGGATTTGTGAAGGATGATGAGATACTGCAGCTGGTGACTGCAAATCCCAACATGCCGGATAACCTTGAATTCAAACTGAAGAGCTGATATGGATACGCTGATAATAGGTGCCGGAACAGGCGGTCTTTTCACGGGCGCCCTGCTTGCAAGACAGGGGGTCAGGGTGACTGTCCTGGAAAAGAACGCACAGATTGGAGGCGGTCTGCAGACATTCGTCCGTTCCGGCGAAAGGTTTGAAACCGGAATGCATGTGGCCGGCGGATTCAATCCCGGCGGCACGCTGCGCCGCATATGCGACTATCTTGGAATAACTGACAGTCTTGACACACGTGAAACGCCGGTAATTGCAAGCGTCACATATGCCGATACCGGACATACATATGACCTTCCGGCCGGACGCCGCTCACTTGAAGCGTATCTTGCCGGGCGTTTCCCCGACCAGGCCGATGGCATAGGAAAGTATCTGGACGCAGTGTTCCGCCTGTCGCATGAGGAGAATCTGTTCTATCTGCAACCGGGCGTGACAGCTCACAGCGATGAATTCTTCATGCCGGCTGACAGCTTCATTTCCCAGTATGTCTCCAATCCCGAACTGCAGTCAGTTCTGGCATTTGAGAATTCCCTGTATGCCGGTGTGAAGGGGCATACTCCCGCATATCTGCACATTATGATATCAGCGCTGTTCATGGAGCATCCGTGTTCGTTCGGCAGCGGGTCTCAGCGCCTGGCCGATGCGCTGGCCCGCGTCATTGAAGATGCAGGTGGGCAGGTGCTGACACGTCACCAGGTGGCAGAGGTTTCCGTTGCTGACCATATGGTAAAGTACGTTTCCGACACGCAGGGGCGCAGGTTCACATCGGACTGGTACATTTCATCCATACACCCGCGCATGCTGCTGGGAATGTTTGACGGCAGGGCCTTCAGCCCCGGCTATGCCAGACGTCTTGATGAGATTCCTGACACCGCATCGGCCTTCAAGGTGTTTCTCAGACTGAAACCCGGTGCGCTGCCGTATCCCGGGCATCCGGTATGCATTTCAGACAGTGCCGGCAATGTGTGGGACGGATGCCGTACTGACGGTTGGCCGCATACCGTGAACTGTTTCCTTGCTGACAGCGGCAGCGGCTGGGCAAGCCATATGACCGTGCTCAGCCTGATGGACTTCAGTGAGGTGCAGCGTTGGGAGAATACCCGCAGCGGACATAGGGGTGATGAATATGAGCAGTGGAAGCATGAACGTACGGAGCGTGTCCTGGATCTGGTGGAGAAGCGTTTCGCGGGAATCAGGGAAAAGGCCGATGAAATTTTTGCGGCCAGTCCGCTTACTTTCCGTGACTGGTACGGGACCGTTACGGCCGGCGCATACGGCTATTTCAAGGACTGCCGCTGCCTGTCCATGTCACAGGTGCCGGTTAGGACGAAACTGGGAAATCTGCTGCTGACAGGACAGAACGTGAACATGCACGGAATAGGCGGGGTGCCCATGACCGCCATTGAGACGGCCCAGGCGATATTGGGCGAAAATGCTGTTTTGAATGATATAATACAAACAAAATAAACAAGTTATGAACACTTTCAAACTTAAACTTATTTATCCCAAGTGGCAGAAGCTGAAAGGTCAGACCACATTCAACCTTCCGCCTCACGGACCGGTGGCCTTTGCCGCAACGCTTCCGGAATGGGTCGATGTGACATTCACTGACGAGAATGTTGAAGCCATTGACTTTGATGAGCAGTGTGACGGCGTGGCCCTTTCCATGATGCTTTCCACCCAGGTGAAGCGCGGATGGGAGATTGCCGATGAATACCACAGGCGCGGAAAGCTGGTTCTTGCCGGCGGCATTTCAACCATGCTGCATGCTGAAGAGATGGTGAATCACGTTGACAGCGTATTCCTGGGCGAGAGTGAGGGCCGAATGGAGCAGGTAATGCTGGACTGGACCCGTGGTGAGCTGAAAAAACTTTACAATTTCATGGGCAATCTGCCTCCTATAGAATCTGTGGGACCATGCCGTCGTGACCTGTATAAGCGTGACCTCTACAACCACAAGGGGGTGCAGATGGTGGACCTTTTCCACGCCAGCCGCGGCTGCCGTTTCAGCTGCTATCCCTGTGCCGTTTCATATCTCGGAGGCCGCTGCTTCCGTCCGCGTCCCATTGACAAGGTGGTCGAGGACATGGCCGGCATAGAGAACAACCGTCTGTTCATCGTTGACAATTCGCTTGCACAGAACAAGGAGTGGGAGAAGGAACTGTTCCGCGCAATAGCTCCGCTCAAGAAGAAATGGATAAGCCATACCATCGAGGATGACCCCGAGGTTCTGGATCTGGCTGCCAAGGCCGGCGCATGGTATGTGTATCAGGCCGTGTATGACACATCGGACTACATAAAGGAGCGTGTCAAGCGCTACCATGACTATGGGATAGGTGTTGAAGGTACAATACTGCTGGGTCTTGACAACCAGAGTGTCGATGACTGCAAGCGCCTTATCGACTTCCTGGGCGAAATTGACCTGGACCTGGCAGAATTCACCGTGCTGACCCCGTTCCCGCACACCAAGGTCTATGACGACCTGCTGCGCCAGGGCCGCATATTTGACTTTGACTGGAACCATTACAATGCCGGTCAGGTGGTGTTCCAGCCCAAGAAGATGACTCCGGAACAGCTGCAGGACGTGTATGAATACGCGTGGAAGAACTTCTATAAGGATGAAAGCCAGGAGCAGAAGATGTTCCGTCTGTTCTGCAATGTGGCGCTTCGTGAAATGGAGGAGGGCACATACCGTCCGCGTGACAGAAGGCTTGCCAACCGCTCTTTCGGCAAGGATGTGGTAAGGTATATAAAAAAGAACTGAAGTTTCACCGGAACTTCAGTTCCAGCCGTTCGCGGCTGGGTCCTCCCCTGAGGGGAGGATGTAGGTGGGGGTCATAAAAGGATGTTCTTTATTCAAGTTTCGCCTTGATGAACCCTGAATAACAGTAATTTGGAACATGGAAACTTGAATAAGAAGAATTGAAATGAAAGTATCACCTGATTATTACGATGAGATTTTCAGCTTCAGGGGCGAATGGGATATGCCGTCCACCTGCGGGCTGAAGATTCGCCGCTGTGGCGGCAGGACATATGTGATTGTGACCGAACTGTACCAGGACAATCCGGGTACGTCAGTGACATATGCCGGAAAGAGTCTGGCCGGACAGATATGCCTGGCCAAAGGGCTGGACATGGAGGAAATCACTTATGTGGAATGCAATCCTGACACTAACTCCAAGCTGTCATTCTATGACGAGGAGTATTTCCAGGTGGATTTCAGTGCTGACCTGCAGCACCGCTACCGCCAGATGGACAGGACTGAAATTGAAAGCATGCTCAAAGGCTGATGTTCGCCTCACTGCTGCTGTTTACAGCACTCATAATACATCCGTCCGCGCAGACGGTTTCTCCGTGGGCTTATGTTGACCGCAGAGCCGCAGATGTCTGCCTGACCCCGTATGTGGCGGCAGACAGTGCAGCCGCTCCGGCTGTCATTGTGTGTCCGGGCGGAAGCTACTGCTGGCTTGACGTGAAGGGTGAAGGCATCGAGGTGGCCCAGTGGCTGCAGAGCCACGGCGTATCGGCCTTTCTCCTGCAGTACAGGACCGCAGGCTTCGGTGCATATTTCACACGTTACAGGTACGTTGCCCGCGGCAACCGTCATCCGGACATGATATGTGACCTGCAGCGTGCCATCAGACTGCTCAGGGAGAACCCCGGTGACTATGGGATAAATCCTGACAAATTGGGCGTAATGGGGTTCTCGGCCGGAGGTCATCTGGTCATGACATCGGGCTGTTATTACGGCACTGATTTCACTGACCTGCCTGACGGACCGGCAAAGGTTTCGCTGCGTCCGGACTTCATAGTGCCGGTCTATCCGGTGGTCACCATGCACAGGCCGTACGTTCACAAACGTTCCCGCCGCGGTCTGCTGGGAGAATGGGGGAAGTGCAGCCGCGGACTGCGTGAGAAGATGTCGCTTGAAGACAATGTACCCGATGACTGCCCGCCGGTGTTCCTTATAAACTGTGAAGACGACCCCGTTGTGGACTGGCACAATTCGGTGCTGCTGGACAGTGCGCTGACAGTGCACGGTATAGAGCACCGGTATATCAGGTACAAGGAGGGGAAACACGGTTTCGGAATGAGCGACATATACGGATCACAGGAATCGAGACAGTGGAAGTACGCTTTTCTTGACTGGCTTGATGAAATAGGAATGAAATAGTACTATATTTGTTTGCAAATGGAGAAAGACATTGAATTTGAAAGCCCGGAACGGATAAGGGAATATCAGGAGGAACTGCTTCACGGTCATCTGGAATACCTGAAGGGGAACTCTCCCTATTACCGCCGTCTGTTTGACAGCTACGGGATAAACATAGCGAAGATAGTGCATCTGGAAGACCTTTCACGGATTCCTTTCACTGAAAAGAAGGACCTGCAGCTTTACAATGACGATTTCTGCTGCGTTCCCAAGAGGAAGATAATTGACTACATAACGACTTCCGGCACTCTGGGCGATCCTGTCCTGTTCGGATGCACCGAGAAGGACCTGCAGCGTCTTGCATATAACGAGAAGAAGTCATTCATGTGCGCCGGACTGACTGATGAGAGCGTGCTTCAGCTTATGACCACACTTGACAAGCGCTTCATGGCCGGCATGGCCTATTTCCTGGGACTCAGGGAGATGGGTGCCGGGGTAATACGCGTGGGCAACGGAATACCGGAACTGCAGTGGGACACCATACGCCGTTTCCAGCCCGATGCCATCATGTGCGTGCCGTCATTCATTCTGAAACTGATTGAATACGCTGAGACCCATGACATTGACTACCGCAAAAGCAGCATACGCCGCATAATAGGAATAGGTGAGGGACTGCGTGACCAGAACTTCAGCCTGAACCTGCTTGGACGCCAGATTCACGGGAAATGGCCTGAAGTGAAGCTTTTCGCCACATATTCATCGACTGAGATGGGGGCCACGTTCAGTGAATGCGAATACGGAATGGGCGGACATGTGCATCCGGAACTGATTATTGTGGAGATAATAGGTGAAGACGGCATGCCTGTTGCTGACGGACAGCCGGGTGAGGTGGTGGTGACGACACTTGGGGTCGAGGGCATGCCGCTGCTGCGCTTCCGTACGGGTGACATTGCCTGCAAGCATGTGGAGCAGTGCCGCTGCGGCCGCTGGTCGTACCGGCTGTCACCGCTTCTGGGCCGCAAGAACAATATGATAAAGCTGAAGGGCACCACACTGTATCCGCCCGCAATAAATGACGTGCTGGACAATACTGAATACATTGAGAATTATGTAGTGATTGTCCGCAACAGCGCCGCCGGAACTGATGACGTGCTTGTGAAGGTAGGGCTCAAGAGGGAACAGGATTCTGATGTCGTGAAGGAACTCAAGGACAGTTTCCGCTCCCGCATACGTGTGGCTCCTGAAATCGAGATATGTCCCGTTGAGGAAATACGTGCAGTGAATTTCCCGCCCACAGGACGCAAGCCTGTAAAATTCATAGACCAGCGCAAGTAAGTATGACTGACCAGTCCATGTTTGACGATATCCGTCCGTACCGTGACGATGAGATTCCGGCAGCAATGCAGCGCATTGCCGCAGACAAGTCCTTTCCGCTTCTCGCATCGTTCCTGTTCCCTGAAATGACTGTGGAACAGGTGCGGGAAAAGATATGCGCATTCCGCAGCATATATGACTTCCAGTACGGTGCAATGGCTCCGTTCAACCGCCGTATCATTGACGGTACCATATCGGAATTCACGCTGGGAGGGGCAGAAAAGCTGGATCCGTCAAAGAACTACCTGTATGTGAGCAACCACAGGGACATTGTGCTTGATTCCTGCATTCTCATGTATGCGCTTTACGACCATGTCCATGATACGGGCGAAATCACTTTCGGTTCAAATCTCATGCAGGGCCAGCTCCTTGTTGACATAGGCCGCAGCAACAAGATGTTCCGTGTGGAGCGTGGCGGAAACCCGCGTGACTTCTACAACAGCACGCGCCATCTGTCCGATTACATAAGGTATGCTCTGACTGAAAAGAAACAGTCGGTCTGGATTGCACAGCGCAACGGCCGTACAAAGGACGGGATTGACCGTACGGACCAGGGCATAATAAAGATGTTCGGTCTGAGCGGCAGCGGTGACCGTGTCAGGGACCTGGCCGAACTGAACATAGTTCCCGTGTCGGTGTCATATGAATGGGAACCGTGTGACGTGCTGAAGGCTCTTGAACTGTACGCTGTCAGGGACGGTGAAAAGTACATCAAGAAACCGGGCGAGGACCTGAACAGCATACTGACAGGAATAACTCAGGACAAGGGCAGGGTGCATTTCCAGATATGCGATCCCATTACAGCCGCTGACCTGCAGGCTTTCGACCAGGTTCCCAACGTGCAGTTCCACCGCAGCGTGGCGGCCCTGATAGACAGGCGCATATGCGGCTCGTACCATCTGTTCCCGAACGCATACATCGCCTATGACATGAGGTACGGCACCACAAGATTCGCATCGGAATACAGCCGTGAGGAATACAGTGCGTTCAGCGCATGCCTGGACCGCCTGTCGCGTTATGATGCGGCCGATCAGGATATTCTCAGGGACATATTTCTTGGCATATACTGCAATCCGATTGCCGCGCCCTGCGTATAAAACGCATAAGTATGCACGCGTAACATTTTTTAATTCATTGTTGAAAAATTCATGTGCGCGTGCGGGACACAGTTCCGCCAAAAAGCCGTACCTTTGCGGCATGAAAATGAAGAGAGACATAATGACGTGTTCATTCAGGCACAAACATACGGGCGGAGGCAGTGTCTGCAGCCGTACTGTCATATGAAAAGGGGGAGTGTGCAAGCCATATTCTCCCTTTTTCTTTTCATTGCAGGAGTAGCGTTTTTTAAATGACAAACTATACAGCATTTTAGTATGGAACCGTTGAATCATGAATGTGGAATGGTGATGATAAGGCTGCTCAAACCCATGTCATACTACCGCAAGAAGTATGGTGATTTCCAGCATGGGTTGGGACGTCTCTACCTTATGATGGAGAAACAGAAGAACCGTGGTCAGGAGGGTGCGGGCATAGCCTGCGTGAAACTGAAGGCCAACCCGGGTGAAGATTATATGTTCCGCGACCGAGCGCTGGGTTCAGGCGCCATATCTGAAGTGTTTGACCGCATTCAGGCCGAACTGGGCAAGTGCACCAGGGAACAGCTTGCTGACAATGCATGGCTTTCAAGGAACATGCCGTTCCTGGGAGACCTGTATCTGGGACACCTGCGCTATTCGTCAGGCGGAACAAAGAGCATTCAGGAGGTTCATCCGCTTCTGCGCCGCAACAACTGGCGCGCCAAGAACCTGGCTCTGTGCGGCAATTTCACAATCACCAACAATGATGAGGTATTCAAGGAGATAGTCTCCAAAGGACAGCATCCGCGTGAAAGCGCATCGTCTTACTTCATGCTGGAACAGATGGGACACCGTCTGGACCGTGAGGTGGAACGCCTCTTCAGGATTGCTGAAGAGAAGGGCCTGCAGGGACTGGACATAACACAGTACATTGAGGACCATATGGAGATTGCCAACGTCATGCGCACATCGGCCCCGATATGGGACGGCGGATATGTCGTGGGAGGTATCACCGGCAGCGGCGAATCGTTCGTGATCCGTGACCCGTGGGGCATACGCACCGCTTTCTGGTATGCCGATGACGAGATCATCGTGACGGCATCGGAACGTGCTGCCATACAGACCGCGCTGAACGTGACATCGGACCAGGTACATGAACTGCAGCCCGGACAGGCTCTGTGCGTGAACAAGAAGGGCAAGTACAAGCTGGAGCAGATAATAGAGCAGAAGGCCAATATGTCATGTTCATTCGAACGCGTGTATTTCAGCCGCGGCAATGACATTGACATATACCGTGAGCGCAAGGAACTGGGACGCCAGCTGGTGCAGCCTGTCCTTGATGCCGTTGAAGGTGATCTTGACCACACGGTCTTCTCATTCATCCCCAATACGGCCGAAGTCGCTTCATTCGGTCTTGTGCAGGGCTTTGAGGAATATCTGAACAGGGAAAAGATGCAGCAGATAAAGGCCCTGGGTCCGAATCCCGCTGACGCTGACCTGGAAAAGATCCTGTCCCGCCGCGTCCGCAACGAGAAGGTGGCGTGGAAGGACATAAAACTGCGCACGTTCATCACAGCCGGCGAAAGCCGCAACGCTCTTGCAGCACACGTCTATGACATAACGTACGGAACAATTGAAAAGGGTGTTGACAATCTGGTCGTGATTGATGACAGCATTGTACGCGGCACCACTCTGCGCGAACAGATTCTGCGCATTCTGGACCGTCTGAACCCCAAGCGCATTGTCATAGTCAGTTCGTCACCCCAGGTGCGCTATCCGGACTATTACGGAATTGACATGTCCAGCATGGACCATTTCATAGCATTCAAGGCAGCCATGGCGCTTCTTGAGGAACGCGGAATGTGGAACGTCGTGACTGACGTGTACTGCAAGTGCCGCGAACAGCTGTCCAAACCGGCAGCAGAACGTGTGAACTGCGTCAAGGAGATTTACGCCCCCTTCACTGTCGAGGAGATATCGGACAAGATCCGTGAACTTCTCACTCCGGCGGACTGCAAGGCTGATGTCAAGATAGTATACCAGACCCTGGACGGCCTGCACAACGCATGCCCCAACCATCCCGGTGACTGGTATTTCAGCGGTGATTTCCCGACACCCGGCGGAACGCTGCTTGTGAACAAGGCATTCATTGACTATTACGAAAAATACAACAAATAATGACGGTATCACTTATTCTGGCCGACGGCACCTGTTTCAAAGGTGAATCATTCGGCTTCCAGCAGCCTGTCAGCGGTGAACTTGTGTTCAACACCGCAATGACCGGTTATCCCGAACTGCTAACTGACCCCGCATCACGCGGACAGTTGCTGGTAATGACCTATCCCGTTATCGGCAATTACGGTATCCAGCCCATAGAAGCCGATGAAATGGGCCTTCCCACCAATGCTGAAAGTTTCCAGGCTCAGGCCAGGGCTCTGATAGTAAGCGACTACAGCGATTTCTACAGCCACTGGAACGCCAAGGAGTCCCTTGAAGAGTGGATGAAGCGTGAAAAGGTTGCCGGCATATGCGGCATTGACACGCGCGAACTGACAAAGCACATACGCCAGCACGGCAGCATGACTGCAAAGATTATGTTTGAAGGCAAGAACAAACCTGAGGAGTATTCATATACCAACATGCTTCCTGAGGTTTCATGCAAGGAGCCTGTCACGTACAATGAGGGCGCATCCAGGAAGGTGGTTCTTGTTGACTGCGGCGCCAAGGCAGGCATGATACGCTGCCTTGTGAATGAAGACCTTGAAGTGGTACGCGTTCCCTGGAACTATGACTATTCAAAGATGGAGTTTGACGGACTTGTCATATCGGACGGTCCGGGCAATCCAAGCTACTGCAGTGAGGTTGTCACAAAGCTTCAGAAATTCATGGCAAAGTCCGGCAAACCGGTCCTTGGCGTAGGTATGGGATGCCTGCTGCTGGGGCTTGCCGGCGGTATGGACACATACAAGTTGAAGTTCGGTCACCACACCCATAACCAGCCGGTGAGGCTGGAGGGCACTGACCGCTGCTTCATAACCACACAGAACCACAACTACGCAATACGTGAGCAGTCTGTGGTTGGCCAGTGGAAGGTTTATCTCAAGAACCTGAATGACGGTTCGGTAGAAGGAATCTACAACACACGCAACCCGTGGGTAGGTGTCATGTTCCATTCGGAATCGGACAGCATTCCTACAGATACCGAATTCATTTATTCAGATTTCATTTCAAAACTCTAACACCGCGGAATTATGGCAATGAAGAAATACAAGAAAGTACTGCTGCTCGGTTCAGGCGCACTTAAGATTGGTGAAGCCGGTGAATTTGACTATTCAGGATCACAGGCTTTGAAAGCCCTTAAGGAGGAGAACATTGAAACCATTCTGATAAACCCGAACATTGCAACGGTCCAGACCAGTGAGGGCGTTGCTGACAGGGTGTATTTCTATCCGGTAACCCCGTTCTTTGTAGAAAAGGTCATTGCAAAGGAACGTCCCGATGCAATCCTGCTGGCATTCGGCGGCCAGACCGCACTGAACTGCGGCGTGGCCCTGTATCAGAACGGTGTTCTTGACAAGTACAAGGTAAAGGTTCTGGGTACTCAGGTCAAGGCCATCATGGACACTGAAGACCGTGAGCTCTTCATAGAACGTCTTGATGAGATTGGCGTGCAGACAATAAAGAGCCATGCTGTCGAGACCATGGAGGATGCCCGTGCAGCTGCTCTTGAACTGGGATATCCCGTAATCATCCGCTCAGCATACGCACTTGGCGGACTGGGATCAGGTTTCTGTGACAATGAGGAGGAACTGAACAGGCTGGCTGAAAAGTCATTCTCGTTCTCACCGCAGATTCTTGTCGAGAAGAGCCTGAAGGGCTGGAAGGAAATTGAATTTGAATGTGTCAACGACAAGAGCGGCAACTCAATCATTGTCTGCTCAATGGAGAACTTCGACCCGCTGGGCATACACACCGGTGAAAGTATAGTCGTAGCTCCCACACAGACCCTGACACAGCATGAGGTCCAGAAACTGGAGGAGATTACCATCCGCATAGCCCGTCACGTGGGTATTGTGGGTGAATGCAACATCCAGTTCGCATTTGACCCCCAGTCCGAGGAATACCGCGTGATTGAGGTCAATGCCCGCCTGAGCCGTTCATCGGCCCTGGCATCGAAGGCAACCGGCTATCCCCTGGCATTCGTGGCCTGCAAGCTGGGCCTGGGCTACAACCTGTATGAACTGACAAACTCGATAACGAAAACCACCACCAACTTCTTTGAACCGTCTGTTGACTACGTTGTAGCCAAGATTCCGCGCTGGGACCTTTCCAAGTTCCATGGCGTTGACCGCGAGATTGGTTCAAGCATGAAGTCAGTAGGTGAGGTCATGTCAATAGGCCGCAGTTTCGAAGAGGTTATCCAGAAGGGTATCCGCATGATAGGCCAGGGCATGCACGGTTTCGTAGAGAACAAGAGCGTGAAGTTCGCTGATCTTGACAAGGCATTGAAGGAACCTACTGACAAGCGTCTGTTCGCCATCAGCCAGGCTTTCCAGGAAGGTTACAGCATAGACCGCGTATGGGAACTGACCAAGATTGACAAGTGGTTCCTGAACCGTCTTATGGGCATCTATAAGGTGTCACAGGAACTGCACAAGGTCAAGGGCATTGACAAACTGCCTGAGGACCTGCTGCGCAAGGCCAAGAAGATGGGCTTTTCGGACTTCCAGATTTCACGTGCTCTTGGGCTGGAGAAGGTTCAGGGTTCGCAGGCCGGTCTGCTGGCAGTCAGGGCACTGCGCAAGAAACTGGGCATACTGCCTTATGTCAAGCAGATCGATACTCTTGGCGGCGAATATCAGGCCAAGGCCAACTACCTGTATCTGACATACAACGGCTGCGCTCATGACATTGAGTTCTTTGATGACAAAAAGTCAATCATCGTAATAGGTTCGGGCGCATACAGAATAGGTTCGTCAGTTGAATTCGACTGGTGCGGCGTTCAGGCTCTGAACACCATACGCAAGGAGGGCTACCGCAACATCATGATCAACTGCAATCCTGAAACAGTAAGTACTGACTACGATGTCACGGACCGCCTGTTCTTTGACGAACTGACATTCGAACGCGTAATGGATGTCATCGAACTTGAGAATCCTTACGGCGTGATAGTGTCCACCGGTGGACAGATTCCCAACAACCTGGCCATGAAGCTCGATGCGCAGAACGTTCCCATTCTTGGTACCAGCGCAAAGGACATTGACAATGCCGAAGACCGTGAGAAGTTCTCGGCCATGCTTGACCGCATCGGAGTTGACCAGCCCGAATGGAGCGAACTGACTTCAATGAAGGAGATTGGCAAGTTCATTGACCGCGTGGGATTCCCGGTTCTGGTACGTCCTTCATACGTGCTGTCAGGTGCCGCAATGAACGTGTGCAGCAACCAGAACGAACTGGAGCGTTTCCTGCAGCTTGCAGCTGACGTTTCAAAGGAACATCCTGTAGTTGTAAGCCGTTTCATCGAGAATGCCAAGGAAGTTGAAATGGACGCCGTTGCAAAGGACGGTGAGATCATAGCATACGCAATAAGTGAGCATATTGAATTTGCAGGCGTGCATTCAGGTGACGCCACCATCCAGTTCCCGCCCCAGAAACTGTACGTGGAGACAGTGAAGCGCATCAAGCGCATAAGCCGTCAGATTGCAAAGGAACTGCACATAAGCGGTCCTTTCAACATCCAGTATCTGGCACGTGAGAACGACATCAAGGTGATTGAGTGCAACCTGCGCGCTTCACGTTCGTTCCCGTTCGTGAGCAAGGTGCTCAAGATAAACCTTATTGAGATTGCCACCAAGATCATGCTGGGCATTCCTGTAAGTGCTCCGGAAAAGAGTCTGTTCGACATTGACTACGTGGGCATCAAGGCTTCACAGTTCTCATTCAACCGTCTGCAGAAGGCTGACCCGGTTCTGGGTGTCGATATGGCATCGACCGGCGAAGTTGGCTGCCTGGGCGACGACCAGCGCTATGCAATCCTTGAGTCCATGTTGTCAGTAGGACACCGCATTCCCAAGAAGAACATCCTGCTGTCAACCGGCACCGCAAAGCAGAAGGCAGCCATGCTTGATGCTGCCAAGATGCTTCAGGAACATGGCTACAATATCTATGCTACCGGCGGAACATCAAAATATCTGGCAGAGAACGGCATTCAGAACACACGCGTGTTCTGGCCCAGTGAGGAAGGCCAGAAGCCGCAGGCGCTTGACATGCTGCATGGCAAGCAGATTGACATGGTGGTCAACATCCCCAAGGATCTGACACAGCACGAACTGACCAACGGATACAAGATACGCCGTGCCGCAATAGATTTGAACATTCCGCTCATTACCAACGCACGTCTTGCAAGTTCGTTCATCAACGCGTTCTGCACCGTTGATATTGATGACATTCCAATCAAGAGCTGGGACGGATTCAAATAAGCACGGCTTGTTCAAATCCAAGGATCTGGTTTATAAGAGAGGTGACTCCGTTCCGGGTCACCTCTCTTTTTGTAGGCATCTTTTGGTTCAGTCGGATTTCGGCTCACCCGAAATACAGTGGGGAATGTTGTCCTATAACCCGACTGTCCATAGTGTTTGCCTGGATTTGGGTGCAGCAAATCACGGCTACAAGGCTACTGTGTGCACCCAAGGCCGTTTTAAGGCCGGTGGGTGCAGGGACAGTGCACTGTAGGCCCGTTTTCATGCACCCAAAGTTTGGCGGAATACGATGTGCGGCATTAATCTGATAGTGAGCCTCCATTTATCCGGCGGCAGCAAGTACGAAGGGCCGTGCCATCCTTTGATGCGGGGACGCACTTTCACGCAGAATGTATCATAGCACTTATTTCGTGCATTTGCGTCCGGCTTCAAGTAGTATTGCGGACGCACTTGCACTTGGAACATACTGTAGCGCCCATTTTGCGCAAGTGCGTCACGTATTATGGGCATTCGCTTCACTTTCGTGGACGCACTTGCACGCAGCCACAGCCCCCTTTTACTGCATTTGCGTCCAGTTATTGCATGTGTGCACATCGTCTCGGCGCAGAAAATGACACAAACCTGCGCCGATGCAGGCGTGCCTGCAGGCAGATACTCCAAGCTCCACGGTTTTTGATTCGAGACTATGCCTTCCCCCCACTGAATTTCTACTGAGCCAGAAAAAAGCCATCCTCCGCTGTAAGAGGATGGCTTTAAAATGTCCGATGTATACCTTTTCAGCGCACTGAAACTGGGAAAAGTTTCAGACAAAGGTACCGTTTGAATCAATAATATGTGTATTCGAATTTTACAACAGTGGCTCTCGACTCGTCGCCGTTATATATGGTGACAATCTCAGTGGGGTTGCCTTTCGGATCGTAGGTGTTCCTGTACTCAATGATATTATCCTGGTTGTATCCGCCCGAATATGTTTCCTTCTCCTGAATAAGGAAACCGTTGGAATCGTAGGTGTTTTTGGTCGAGCGGAAGTCATGGTTCTCATACCTTTTTTCACCGTCATAATAGACGCTTTGGTACTCCTCTGACCATGAGTCCAGAAGCATATAGTCTTCGAACTTCTTGTAATTGTAGGTACGATAGGTGTAGGAACCGTCAATCCACTCTCCTTTTTCATTGTACTCCCTGTAGTCGAATCCCTCGTGGTAGACCGAGAACATACCGTTGTCCATATATTCGATGGGTCCCATGAACATTTGGACTCCATCGGCAGTCTTATAGACATACTTGTCTTTCAGAGCCATGACTCCCATTACATAGGTTTCCCCATCATATTCACCAGTGAATCTGACAGAATCTCCGTCAATCCGGATAAGTGTCACATCTTCTTTTCCTTCTTCATATTCGTTCGTCACCTTTGAAATGCCGTTCACCAGGCCTGACTCCATAACATGGAAAGGCTGCATGGGCAGGTAGTATCCCAGGTTGTTGTATTCATAGGTTTCCTTGCTGACGAAGTCGCTATAGGGGGTCTTGGATGATTTGGACACCAATATTCCCGCAGAATTGTATTCATATTCCGTCACTTCGGAGTTGTCATTCCAATAGTACGTTTCGGACAGAATGTTGCCATCCTTGTTGAACTCCACAACAGCGTCAGGTGTCTCACTGCCATCGTAATACGTCGTGACAGTCTTGACATTGCCAAGAATATGGTAACGGGTCAGGGCATTGGACTCCCAGTAGTTTGAAGGCTTCTTGCCGCCATCTCCATCTTCCCCGTCATTGTCTTTGTTGCATGACACACAGAAAAGGCATGGCGCTGCCATTGCCAACATCCACAGCATAATGTTCTTTTTCATAAATTGAATGTATTAAAGTTTTGTAACTGCTCAGGTACCCCAGCCATAGGCAATAACCTATGACATACGATAAG
>JAKSIS010000028.1 GCA_024398665.1 Bacteroidaceae bacterium | reverse complement strand
CACACAATTCCAGATAGCCGTTTCAATGACTCCCCACTAAATTTCCACTGAGCCATGCACTGCCAATACTGCAGCCAGATTGCCTGTGGATTCGTTTCTTTGCTGTATTGGCAGGCAAATCAGCTGAAAACGGCAAATTATCTGCCAATAATGCAAAGAAATGCCGTTCTCAGGTTCCCAGTTGCATTATTGGCAAGCATTGAAGAAGAAATTCAATTATACAACAATTTACCCCACTAAATGTTGTAATATAATGAAACATGTATTATCTTTGACGCGTGGAAAGACGCGTGTTGGCATACAAAAACTATTTTACTGATTTCATCAATTCAATTGATCAGTCAGGCGCGAAAAAAGTGTTTTATGTGATTGATGTGCTGAAGACCCAGGAAAGAGTCAGTGAAAAGTTTGTCAAGCACTTGAGGATGGTATTTATGAATTGAGAGCTGAACATGCCGGTAATATTTACAGAGTGTTTTTCATATTTGATGACGATAGTATCGTAATGCTTTTCAATGGATTCCATAAGAAAAGTCAGAAAACTCCAAGAAAAGAAATCAATTTTGCAAAGAAAATAAGAAATGAATACATCAATGAAAAGGGAAAGTGACATTATTGACATTGATGCAATGATGGACCTGCGTTTTGGAGCAGTCGGAACGGACCAGCGCAATGAATTCAGGAGGGAAGCGTACAACTATTGCGTAGGGCAGCTTATTATGGAAGCCCGCAAGCAGGAGCACATGACACAGACTGAACTTGCAGAAAAGATAGGAGCCAGCAAATCGTACATTTCCAGGGTGGAGAAAGGGCAGATTGAGCCTGGCGTGAGCACTTTTTTCCGGATTATTGAAGCGCTTGGACTCAGATTTGAAATAGTCCGCCCATTGGCATACTCAATGTCATATTCCGGTTCACATTGTCTCTGTGAGCCGGAAAAATCCGATGTGGAGACTCACAGCTAATCCATCACCGCTTTCGGAAAATAACCTATCTTTGGGCGAAACAGAATCTGTATTTCCCGTCAGGTCTTGAACATGAAGATAAAACCCAGACATATAGCGCTTGCAGTGCTCGTTGCTTTCATTGCCGTATGCCGGTTTTTGGCGCCGGCGGCTGACTTCTATGCGGTTACGTGCTACCCTGTCATATCAGGCATACTTTCACTGCTGTCATCATTTACGGCATTCTCGCTGGAAGAAATTGCCGTAGCCGCAATGGCTGCCGTCATGATATGGATCATAATATCGGCTTTCAGACACAAATGCAAGTGGGGCAGGGCGGCCTTAAGGATGGCGGAACTGCTGCTGTGGGTGGCGGTCTGGTTCTACATGGGCTGGGGAACGAACTATTTCCGCAGTTCCATCTATGCCAGGTCCGGCACTGTGGCAAGTGAATTCGATGCAGACGTATTCAACACTTTTCTTGCGGATTACACGCAGTCGCTCAACGGGGCGTATGAATCCGATGCTGCAACGGATACGTTATTGCTGGAACAGGAAATCAAGCAGTTCTACAGCACTGTTCCCAAGCAGTTCGGACTTTCCCGGCCCAGAAAATGGCAGCATGCAAAGAAACCGTTGCTCAACCGCCTTTATTCCGGGTGCGGAGTTACCGGTTTCATGGGTCCTTTCCTGGGCGAATCCATGCTGAACACTGATCTTCTGCCCACCGGATACGCCTTTACCTACGCACATGAATATGCGCATCTGATGGGCGTGAGCAATGAAGCGGAAGCCAACTACTGGGCTTACCGGTTCTGCATCGCATCGGATTTGCAATCAGTGCGTTACAGTGGCTATTTCCAGATACTGCCGTACGTCGCCGCAAATGCACGCAGTGTGTTGTCCCCAGAGCAATATGACGGATGGATAGCTCAGATAGATCCAAGAATCATGGATGATTACAACCTGAACCGCCAGCATTGGTCCGGTCTAAGGTGGAAACTGCTTGATGACATCCAGTCCTGGCTGCTGGACATGATGCTGAAGGGCAACAGTATCCCGACCGGCATACAGAACTACAGCGAAGTCGTGGCCCTGATTCTTGCCGTTGGGGTCTGACAGGCCGGTTCCACTTTCGGTTCGGGTTCCACTTTCGGCTCGGGTTCCGCTTTCGGCTCAGGTTCCGCTTTCGGCTCAGGTTCCGCTTTCGGCTCGGGTTCCGCTTTCGGCTCGGGTTCCGCCTTTCGCTTTGGTTCTGCCCGTTTGCCAAAATGAGAAACGTTTGGCCGGCATATGAAGGCTGTGGGGCAGTTCCCGGTTTCTCTACCCTCGAATTTGGGGGTATGAGAAACACGCAGGTGCGTTACAAATGAAATGGCTTGCACCTGCGTTTCTCTGTTTGGCAAGTTGGCGGAAAACGGTTGGTGCTGCAACTGGCATGACTGGTGCAGAATACAACTTTTATATAAAAGTGGTGGGGTATTCCTGGAGAGACGTATTCAAAAAAATGCCACCCGCCGGTAAAGCCTGCGGGTGGCATATCATGTGGCTGTCCGGTCAGATCATTTGAAGATGAGCTGTACAAACTGGTACAGTGAACGGCGCCATGTGTGCCATTCGTGTGCGGTGCCTTCTGAAATGTAGCCGGTGGCGTTGATGCCAATCTTCTTCAGATTTTCGGCTGCCTCCATGACGCCCATGTTCTCCTTGCCGCCGCAGCTCATGAACAGAACCTTGTTGGTCTCCTTGTAGCCTTCTGCGTTCTGGATGTCCTGGGCTGAGATTGTGCCGCCGCTGAACATGCCTACGTATGCGAATGTCTTGGGGTTGGCAAGAGTGACCGAACGGGTGGTCATGCCGCCCATTGACAGACCGGCCATTGCGCGGTGCTGTGTGTCGGGAATTACGCGGTAGTTCTTTTCAACCATGGGGATGATGTCCTTGATGAGCACATCCTGGAATGCGCCGCCCATGCCGAATCCGCCGCCAAAGCCGCCGAATCCGCCCTGACGCTGGCCGCCCTGAGGAGCAGCTGCAGGCTGTGCTGCACGTGCATCAAGACAATCAATTACAATGATGAACGGGGTGGCCTTGCCCTGGGCAATCAGGTTGTCCATGATCTGTGCGGTGTGACCCTGTTCAGCCCAGCCGTGTTCGTTTTCACCCATGCCGTGCATGAGGTACAGTACCGGGTACTTCTTTGTGGTGTTGGTGTAATATTCGTTGGGGAAGTAGATGTAGCAGTGGCGCATGGCCTGGGTTACTGAGGACCAGTAGTACACCTCATTCATTGAACCCTGCGGAACGTTCTTTACAGCCCATATGTCCTGGTCACCTGAGGGAACTTCGATACCGCTGCCCCAGCGGCTTGCACCGTAGTAGTACAGGCTGCCCGGATCAGGTACGCTTGCACCGTCAATGTTGAGCTGATAATAGTGGAAACCTTCGTCCTGGGGGGCGCTTGTGCCTGTCCACACGCCGTTCTCGTTCTTTGTCATCGAATAGATCTTGCCGTCAATGTCAAGGCCTACCGATGTGGCGTTGGGGGCTGAAATCTGGGCGCGTACCATGCGCTGTGAATTGACCATGGGGTACTGGTGGCCAGCCTGGTTGTTTGCAGCCGGCTTGAAGTCTTCTGTAACGTTTTCAGTAACTGAAGGCACGGTGGGGTTGCCTTGTCCGCGGCCGCCGAACTGTGCGTAGGCTGACACTGTGGCCAGAGCCATGAGTGAAAGGATGATTTTCTTCATAAGTTTTGTTTGTTGATAAAAGTTTGTTTGCATTTTGCGGCAAACATACAACTTTTTCAAAACACGCCAAAACCTGCCGCACGAAAAGTGAAACACAGTGCCGCCGACAGTCACATCCGCCCCGCAGTGTATAATGAGTATATGCGCCATACGAATTGAACCGGTTTTGCAGCAGTTTTAAATGCAACTATCACCGTTTGGCGCACAAATTGGAGCACCACCTTGACGATTATGTAAAGGCCACACTTCAGAATGATCCCGAGCATGCGTCCTATCTGACTGGCAGCGCTGACAAGGGCACCGGTAAAATCGAAATCAACACCCGCCTGAGCCACGATTGTGCGGCAGGAATAAAGATATTTATGGAAGAGTACAATGTTTCTGAAGAACAGGTCGTCATCAAGGATATAATAATCTCTGACAAGCACAAGGGCGGAAGTCTTGATTGTTGCGCGCTCTTCGGGAACGAATAACAGGGAGTCTTTTTTGCCGTTTTACTACGCATCGGACTATAGGATTATAAAATATTTTTAATGGTATGATTGAAGGCGGCTTGGTTTTTATTATTTTTGTATTCCAATGGATGGTCAGCGGTACATGGCGAGTGTGTGTACTGGTATGTTGCCATGCTCAGGACAACTGTGGGCTGTCATGAACCGATTAGCTGACAATTGGTTTCTGATATGAGATTTGTCATTTATCAGTGTATCAGTGTGGGCGGCATTGGGACTGTCCATCAGCGAAGCTTTGCACCACCTGTTTGTCCCCCTGTACCGTGACATGAACGGATCACTGTCCACATTCATTGAACGCATTCCAATCATGCTGTACGGGACATCGGATTCAAGAACATATTGTTCGTATGTGAAGAGCCGCCGTTAAGGAAAGCGTTTAAGGCGGTTTGGTGCAGTTGTGTTTCAAGAACGGAATACAGTGTCTGCCGAACAGGCCGGTCCTGCGCTGTATGCCGGTGATGGCAATCCCAGACTGACCCGCGTTGGCAAGTTCCTGCGCCTTTACCATCTGTTCAACGTGTGGCGCGGCGACATGATATTTGTAGTCTGCGTCCCGAACGCAAGTACTTTGAGATGTCAGGTCAGCAGGTCTGTGATACCGCCAGTTGGCCGCCTAGGAAACAGGCGTAATCTTCGGCGGCCGTCAGGCCGAGTACCTTTACTACGACATGGCCCCGTCATTGGGCAGGTCTTGAATTTAGACAGGGGTATCAGAATAACAATGCAACGCTCGCATTATCGCTTTTGAAATACATGACCATATGAGAATCAGAACACTTCTAGCCGCAGCTGCCATGCTGCTGGCCGGCATGCAGGCCGATGCACAGTTTTTCATGTTCGGAGGCAGCAGCGCCTCACGTGACAGTCTTAACCGCATTGCTGCAGCTGACTATGCTGACATGCTTGCCAAACTGGGCATTCAGGCGCCACGCGAAGGCCGTCAGCCCAACAGTCAGGATGTGAGCAAACATCCCAACTATGATGAACTGAAAGCCAACCCGTACATATTCTATCCCGAGGCGCTGGTCACAAATGCCGGAAAGGCAGTGAAGAACGCCCGGATGTGGAACAAGGTGCGCCGCGGGGAGATAGTGAAGATGTTTGAAGATGAAGTGTATGGCCGTATTCCCGAAAATGTGCCGTCAGTGACATGGCAGGTGAAGAGCGAGGAGCAGCAGGATTACCAGGGCATACCTGTCACGGTACGCACGCTTGCCGGCGTGGTTGACAATTCCAGCTATCCGTCAATATCGGTGAATATCGAGTGCCAGATAATGTGGCCGCAGTCTGTTGCTGAAGAGTTCAGCAAGTCAGGCGTACCCGTGATCATGGAATTCGGTTTCATTTCTACAGGCGGCCGCCAGATGATGATGCCCATGCGCGCCGGTGCCGGACAGTCATGGCAGCAGATGACGCTTGAACGCGGTTGGGCCTGCGCTACAATCAATCCCTCTTCTATACAGGCCGATGCGGGTTCGGGACTCACCAACGGTATCATCGGACTGTGCAACAAGGGGCAGCACCGCCAGCCCACTGACTGGGGCGCCCTGCGTGCCTGGGGGTGGGGAGCATCGCGGTTCATTGACTATCTGGAGACTTGTCCGGAGTTCGATGCCACGAAGACCGCCATTGAGGGTGTGTCACGCTACGGCAAGGCTGCGCTTGTGGCCATGGCGTTCGAACCCAGAATTGCAGGCGGTTTCATTGCATCGTCAGGTAAGGCCGGTGCAGCAGGCTGGCGCCGTGATTGCGGTGAGAGCATAGGAAACATTGTATCGAATGAGGAGTACCACTGGGTATGCGGCAACCTGATCAAATACGGTGCCGAACCGCTCACTGAGGCTGATCTGCCTGTTGACCAGCACGAACTGATAGCACTTTGCGCACCACGTGCCTGCTTCATTTCAACCGGAACTTTTGACGGTGACAAGTGGCAGGACGTTGTGGGTTCGTTCATTTCTGCCGCCAAGGCATCGGAAGTATACGAACTGCTGGGCTGCAAGGGACTTGGGACCGATGTGTTCCCCGGCGTGGACAACGACCAGCTTATGGAAGGCCCGCTGGCATACCGCCAGCACCACGGAGGCCATGAGGCAGGACCCAACTGGCCGTATTTCCTGAGCTACTTTGCCAATCAGGTAGTATTCAAGTGATTCACCGGGCCCTTATGAAGGCAGCGTGCATGGCTGCTTGAAGGAATACGTATCAGACATTTTTGTTTGAGGCGCCGCGGTGACTACGAACCGCTGGCGCCGCTTTCGTTATGTGCCCGCGGTTGGAGTGCATATGTTTCAGAGAGAAGTCCATGGGCATCGGCCTGTGCGGACAGTTTGGCATGAGGACCGGTCATGCGGAGAATTCCTGCGGAGCCGTTTTCGCCAAACAGTGACTCAATGCACCCGGCCTGCAGGCGGAGAATGGCATCAATTGAGTCTGACATGCCTTATTCAGGGTTGTCAGACTTGCAGCCCGCCGTTTGGAGCTTTCTGACCGCGGTCGGTGTGTCACGGTTTGGCGGGAAACAGCAGAAGCGGAAACAGCCTGCAGAAGCGGAAGAATGTGAAAAGCCTTCCGGCCATATCCTCCCAAATGTTCTCCCAAATGTAAATGGAGATTCCCCGGGTCCCTTATTGTTTCTGCAGCGCCTGCTCCACGAGAGTGACATCGGTCACATCCTTGAGCAGGACTGTCTTGCTGCGGTCAAGAAGGTAAAGTGACGGTATGGCGTTGACGTCATACAGGCGTCTTCGGCGTATGGCGGTGTCTGAATCATACGCGTTGGTCCATTCCGTGGGAATCTCATGTAAATGGGCGTTCCATTCGTCCAGTTCGGGGTCAGGGTACATGACCAGCACCGTAAGGCTGCCGTCACTAACCATTCCGTTTATCAGGGCTGAGCGGAGCAGATTTTCACGCACCTGACGGCACATGGGACAGCCGGGGTTGCTGAAGAACAGCAGGGTGTACTGCGATTTTATGTCATAGAGCCTGGACCAGTTGCCGGATTTCAGGGTGTAGACAAAATCATTGGCGCGCTGTCCCGGTCTGTTCTGCATGAGCAGGTCAAGTGTGTAGCGCAGACGCAGGCTGTCTGCATATCCGTAGAAACCTGATTCAAGCTGAGCCTGAACGACCGGCATGAACAGTTCGCTGTCGCGTACGGGCGAATTCGGGTCTGCGAGAACTTCACGCGCCTGCCATACGATCCAGTCCAGCATGGTCTTTGATTCCTTGGCGCGTGACATCAGGCTGCGCATTATGTCCTGTGCCGTTTCAGGATCGCCAATCATGTTCATGGACTGTACGAACCCGGCAAAACCGCTCAGCACGTTGAACGTGTCGCGGCTTAGTGAAAGGGTGTCGGAAAAATTGAAATCGTCCCATGAATGGCTGCTGAAATACTCCATGCGTGACTTGTTATCAGTCATTACCATTGGATAGGTGCCGTCAAAATACGGCCAGAAGCGTTCTGTTTCAGCCTTATCCGCAGCCTTATCAGTTTTTTTGCCGCCAGCTGCCGTTCCGCCTTTGCATGAACATGCCAGCAGCAAAGTCACTGCAATGAACCCCGTAACCGCAGCAGTGCGTAAAATGATATGTCCGTATTGTGTCATAGTCTTCTGTTCCTTAGTGCAAAAATACACAGAATTCAGACAGCCTTTTATGTCACACGCCTTGAAAATCATGGATAAAAGCGGCCTGAGGACGGAATATTTCCGTACTTTTGCGGTCACGTAATGCGATATTCGGATATAATGTATTGATAATCACGTATTATTTATTTGGCAGATATGAGACTTGACGGAAGAAGGGAGAGTACAAATGTTGAGGACCGCCGCGGTCGCGGAGGAATGAAGACAGCTGGTGGCATTGGTATAGGCGGGGTGCTTATAGTGGGACTTCTTACCCTCTTGTTCGGAGGCAATCCGAGTGATGTGATCAGTGCTCTTGAAGGTGCCGGAATGGGACAGGGTGTCCAGGCTGATTACACTCCAACAGCGCAGGAAGAGGAACTGGCAGTGTTCGCACGCCAGATCCTGGCCGGGACTGAGGACGTCTGGACTGAGATTTTCCGCCAGTACGGCAGGACATACCAGCCGCCCAAGCTGGTTCTGTTTTCAGGCAGCGTGCAGTCCGGTTGCGGAGGTGCCACTTCACAGAGCGGTCCTTTCTACTGCAGCGCTGACCACTGCGTATATCTGGACCTGTCGTTCTTCACGTCAATGAAGAAGGAGATAGGCGCTGACGGTGACTTTGCATACGCATATGTGATTGCCCATGAAGTGGGGCACCATGTGCAGTACCTGCTGGGCATTCTTGATGACGCCCACCGCCAGATGAGCCGTCTCAATGAAAAGGAAAGCAACAAAATAAGCGTGCGTCTGGAACTGCAGGCAGACTATTTTGCCGGAGTATGGGCACACCATGACAATGCCATGTTCAATTCACTTGAAGCAGGTGATGTCGATGAGGGTATGGCTGTGGCATCGAAAATCGGTGACGACTATCTCCAGAAGCAGGCATACGGATACACCGTTCCCGATGCATTCAACCACGGCACATCGGCCCAGCGCTCACGCTGGCTGAAGAAGGGCATACAGACCGGTGACATAAACCAGGGCGACACCTTCTCTATGGACTACGACCGTCTTTGACGTTATCCGGCAGTCCAGTACGACTGACAAATAAAAAAGCCCCGCCTGACGAGAACCGCATTTTACGGCCAGTCAGACGGGGCTTTTTTTATACTTTTACGGGACCAGATACTTCTTGCCGTCCCTGATTACTATGCCGCGGGTGCCGTTGAATACGCGCTGACCCTGCAGGTTGTAGTAAGTGTCAGGTTTGGAATCTTCTTCCTCAAGGCGGGCTATGCCGGCAGGCACGGTGCACTTGAACTGGACCTTGTCAATGTTGCACTGGGCGCCTGTTATGGTGAAGCGCAGAATCTGCTTGCCTTCCTGCAGCTGGCGGTTCAGTTTTCCGGTTACAGTCTGATAAGTGTTCCAGTCATTGCTGCCGGTCTGCGGAACGCTTACTGTGGCCAGGGCCGTTACCGATCCGTTTTCAACAAGTCCGATGGAGAAGCCTGAACCTGTCACACCTGATGATACGGTGGCAATGTATTCATAGGCGCCGGCAGTCTTCACGTTCACGCTGTATTCCAGCCATTCGCCCACAGAAGTGTATCCTATGACGGTACCGCTGTTTCCAAGAACCAGGTCAACGCCTTCACCGTCTGTGCGGAATTCAGAATCGCCTTCATTCTTTGAGTCGCTGTCATGGAAGGTAAGGCCTTCACCGCCCTTGTCGAACCTTTCAGCCTGGATGGTTCCGGGTATGGCAATTGCCACAGGGCCGTAAGTTGAGCGTTTGTTTGCAACACTGAGCGTATACTTTGTCAGTGCCGACACCTTGCCGCTGGAGACATAGGCTTCAGCATTGATCAGGTATTCTCCCTTTGCGGAAGGTTTGTAGTCAAACTGGAACGGAGCCTTGTCCATTGTCTTGTAAAGGACGTTGTTTATGTATACGTTCACTTTGGTGATGCTGTCATTCGCCTTTGCTGCTGCCACGCTTATGGTGCATGTTTCACCGGCGGTGACAGATGACGGTGTTACCGTAATGGGGGCCTTGATGTCCGTGCTGATGGTAAGGCGCCTGAGTTCTATGCGGTCAATGTTGCAGCCGCCGCCGGTAACGTTGATGCGTATCACCTGAGGTCCGGCCTGCAGTTTTGCGGACAGGCGGCCATGTACTGCACGGTAGTTTTCGTAATTGCCGGACTGCACGCATGGAACGGCCATAGGGGTGGTGAGGTCCTTCTGGCTGTCTTCAGTGCTGAGTGACAGGCTGAATGATGAATTGGTGACACCAGATGACACGTATGCGTCAAATTCATACATGCCGGCTTCCTGTACGTTCACCGTATATTCCATCCATTCGCCGGTCGATGTGTATCCTACAGCGTAGCCGCCGTTGCCGGTGACTATGTCAATACCTCCGTCAGTGCGGTATGATGTGTAGCCTTCGCGGTTGCTGTCAGAATCATGATATGATATTCCGTCCGAACCCTTGTCGAAGTTTTCAGCCTGAATGGTGCCGGGAATGGCTATTTCGCCCTTGAACGGCGAACGCGGGGTGACGGCGGTGAAACCTGACAGACGTTCGTATGTGCTGCCGTCAGTAGCTGTAACAACGGCCTTCAGGTCATATTTGCCAAGCTTGGCGGGAGTGTATTCAAGAACGTAGGGGCCGGCGGTGAATGTAGTGTCCAGACGGTTGTTTATGTAAAGGTCAACATGGTCAATTGTCCTGGTCCTTAGACGTGCATTGACGGTGATTTTCATGGGTTCGTTGACAGATACCTTCAGGGCTGTGGGCTTGACATAGACTGACGCTTCCTTGACCATGCCGGGGAACGGGCTTTTGGCGTTCTTGGCGGCATCGGTCTTCATGTATTCACGCAGCCATGCCATGGCGGGACGGTCCTTGCCGTCACGTATTATGCCCGAGTTTCCGTCTGTCGTCCACGTGTGGCCGTAGATGTAGCCCCACAGGGTGATTCCGGCGCAGTAGTCAGCTTCCCACATGTACGGAATCTGTTCCTTGTAACGCTGCAGCTGCAGGGCGTCATCCGATGTGCCTATGTCATATTCGGAACTGTACATGGGCATCTTGAGGGCGTTCTGGATTTCAGTCATGGCGTTCTTGAAGTCATTCACGTTCATGTCAGTGAGGTCATGTGACTGGCAGCCGTAGGCGTCAATGGGTGCGCCGGCATCACGCAGCGTTCTGACAAGGTCGATGAACTGGCTGCGCTGCCACTGGAAAGTGTTGTAGTCGTTGTAGATGAGGATGGCGTCCGGCCAGCGTTCGTGAGCCAGTTCGAAAGCCCTGATGATCCAGTCGTAGCCGGTCCTTCCGTCACCGCCCAGAGCGGCCTTGTAGGGGGCCGGCTGGTGGCCGGGGACAGCTTCGTTGACAACGTCAATCATGTCCAGCTGGGGATAGTGGGCCTTGATGGCGTCCATCCATTCAACTATGGCCTTGTACTGTTCGGATGTGTTGAGATTGTTCATCCAACTGGGATACTGCGCGCCCCATATCAGGCAGTGGAACTTGAACGGGAACTTGTGGTTCTTGGCGTAGTTGTATGCGTTGTCGCTGCCCCAGTTGAAACTGCCGCGTGAACTTCCTTCAATGGAACCCCATTTCGATTCGTTCTCAGGGGTGATCTGGTTCCACAGGGTGTAGTACTTTTCATTACCGTAATCAACATTGTATCCTGTGGTTATGTTTCCCAGGAACTTGTCCTTGTTCGATGACAGCTGTGCCTGTGCCAGACAGGGCAGCAGCATAAGGCCGGCGGCCATTATGAGATGTTTCCTTTCCATATCCCGATTGTAATTGGTTGTGAATCCAAAGTTAGTCAATTGTTTGCAAAAAGTCCAAGGTTTCATGACTTTTTTGGGGCTCATCCGAAATATAGAAGCTGTTTTGAAATGTTCCAATTAATCTTTTATAAAATCTTTCCGGCCGAAAAATCCGTTTCTTTTCAGTCACAATGGAGCCCCATTGCTCCTTCAAATAACCGGATTTTCATCTCGAAAATCTTTCATGAAATTTTTAATCGAACATTTCAAAACAGCTTCTATAGTGGGGGAGTGTTGCCAATATTGCAGCCATATTGCCTGTAGATCCGATTATGTGCAGTATTGGCAGGAAAATCAGCTGAAAACGGCAAATTGTCTGCCAATAATGCAAAGAAATGCCGTTCTCTGGCTTACAGATGCATTATTGGCAAGCACGCGGATATACAGCTCCGGTAATCAGGTTTCTCGCTGACAGACTATAATGGAATCAATATTGTCAGCATTGGCACAGGTTGTACACCCTGTCGTACCTGAACCTTGGGAATTCGTTTGTCGCAGGACAGCACTGAAAAATCAGTTGTTTACACAATCCACCCGGTTCTATTGCCAAACTTGCAGCCAGAAAGGCTGTCGCGCATTTTTCGTGCAGGTTTGGCAACAAAAAGCGGCTTTTTGTCACTGAAAACTGTTTACCTTTGACGGCGTGTCAGGGGTCTCCTTCCGGCCTACGGCCTCCAGTCAACCCCTGACAGTGATAAGACTCGGATGGTAAACCCATCTCAGGGATAACGACGAATAGTCAACTTATACCAGTAATAAATCTATAATCCGAGTCAACCTAAATCAGGAAAGGACATTTGTGGCTGTTTCATTGCCAAACCTGCAAGGAATCGGCCTCAGGAGCTTTTCAGCTGCAAGTATGGCAACAAGCCCGCGGGGAAACCCCATACTTTTCCGGATGAGCCAAAATGTGGGTAAACTTCCCCCCCCCCCCCCACTAGTGTTTTCGGGTGAGCCGTTTTTTTGTCCTACCGCGGCAGTCAGCGGCGCAGTTCCCAGAATGCAACAGCGGCAGCGGCGGCAACGTTCAGCGAATCGACCTGGTGTGACATGGGTATGCGCACGGTGTAGTCGCTTGCCGCAATGGCCTGTGCGGGCAGGCCGTCACCTTCAGTGCCCATGATTACGGCAAGGCGCGGAACGGTTTTCAGAACTGGGTCGTCAAGCGGGATCGAATCATCGGACAGGGCCATGGCCGCTGTCTTGAAACCCAGCCGGGAGAGTTCGGTATGGTAGCTGCCCGTCACCCATGTCCATGGAACGAGAAAGACCGATCCCATGGATACGCGTACCGCGCGGCGGCACAGAGGGTCACAGGAATCAGTGGTCAGCAGCACTCCGTCAATGCCAAGGGCGGCAGCCGAACGGAATATCGCACCAATGTTCGTGCTGTCACTCACGGCATGGATCACTACAATACGCTGTGCGTCACGGCATATTTCAGCAACATCCGGCAGGGTGGGGCGGCGCATGGCGCACAGCACTCCGCGGGTCAGGGTGTAGCCGGTGATCTGTGACAGCAGTTCGCGCGGGCCGGTGTAGACCGGGATGTCAGGACATCGGGCTATGATACCGGCGGCATCGCCTTCAATGTGCTTCTGTTCGGTGAGAATGGAAACGGGTTCGCAGCCCGCATTCAGGGCCACGTTTATCACTTTCGGACTTTCAGCTATGAATATGCCCTGCTGATGTCCGGGCACGGCACGCAGCTGTGCTCCGGTCAGGCCGGCGAACATGCGCGCGCCGGGGTGGTCAAGCGTTGAAATGGGTATGACTGGCATGGTTTCATTATTGTATGTTGACTGTGACGCTGGCGGGGAAGGCGTATCTTTCGTCGCGGCGTGTTTCCATGTTCTGCGCGGCCTTCTCCATGCTGAACGGAACTTTGCCCTTGAAGAGCGTACGGCCATGGTATCTGACCTTTACCGGCTTGTCCGGATTGACCATATCGCTGTTCATGTATATGGTCAGTGACGGGCAGTCGCAGCGCTCAATTTCAAAGGTGTTGCCCTTGCGGCTGACTATTACGGTGCGGCCGCGCTGCATGTCGGACTGCTGTACTCCCAACCAGTAGAAATACCGGCGTGTGACCTCCTCCTGGCGCCAGACGATCCTTTCGGGGTAGGGGTTGCGCACGTACTGTGCCATCCAGGGCACTGCGGCGGCGTCCTCAAGGTCCATCCAGTGCGGCTTGCCCGTCACCACATGCGTTTCGTGAACGTATCCTTCCGGGTCCGATGCCTGCAGCGAGTCCAGTTCAAGTCCGCGCTTCGCCACCTCCACATTGCGGTTGTACGCGGCATCATCGGCCCCCACCCAGACGGTGAACGGCATGTTGCGCACGTTCTCCAGATGCACGTCACCTGGATGGCCGGCCATCATGGCTGCCGCGGCGAAATGGTCAGCAAGGCGCGGTGCCAGACGCCACACGCCATCGCCTCCGGCCGAATAGCCCATAAGATAGACCTTGTCCGGACTGACTTCCATTGTGGCGACCATGGTTTGTACAAGTTCTTCAAGAAGGCCGTCCATGGGAGCCTTGAACCACATGTCCCAGTCGTCCCACGGGGCGCGCGGACAAACGTACACGCCCTCGGCCGGCTTGTACAGCCGTTTCTGGTTCTCCCACTGGCTGTCATTCACGCTGTGCGCCGTGTTTCCGCCGCCATGCATGGAAATGTACAGGCTGCGCCCGTCACGCGGCTTTTCGCCGAACACCTGGTATGAGAACTTCATGGCCAGGCCGTCACGGTTTATGCACTGTGTCCTGAGGTTCCTGCTTTCACGCGTTTCCTCAAAACCGTCATGGGTGCGCGGCTCAAGCACCAGAGTGTCAGGCTTCAGGCCCGGAGCGGAAACGGTAAGCACATTACGGTAAACGACACTGTCAAGATAGGCCACGCACTTTCCGCGCCATGACGGATGCATGGGTGACTTGTGGGCGGCGTGGTCCATTGGATCAGCATTGTCCGTGCCCGTAATGCATGCCTGGCCCGATATGAACCTGAATGTTACCGGGTATGAACCTTGCGGGCAGACGTTCCCGTCACGGTCAACGACCATGGCCGTGGCTTTTCGGTACCAACCCTTGTCGACATCCAGTTTAAGCGCGTACGGCCGGCCGGCGGTCACCTGTCTGAATGCGGCGCATTCCACGCTGTTGTTGTAGCCTTTGGCAACCAGTTCGCCGGGTTCGAACGGCACGCTGTACATGGCAGGACGCGCATCGGACCTCATGGCCTTGCGCCCAAGGGAACGGCCGTTCAGCAGCAGTTCCACCTCCTTGCAGTTGGAATAGACCTCAATCTGCTGGACCGATGTTGAGTCCGACGGGCTCCAGTCCATGACAAGTTCACTGCCCTCATGGCGTGCGAATGCCACCATGGGGTCTGTGGTCCACCAGCTCTGGCGCTGAAGCCCCAACGGCTTGACATCACCCGTTATGTCCAGCAGGGCGGTGTTCCATGAGACCTGCGGCCACTGGGCCTCACCCATATATTCTATGCCGGTCCACAGGAACTGTCCGCACAGCGAAGCGTCGTCACGCAGCATGAGCCATGACTGGATGTCATGTGTGTCCTCGGTGCCTATGATTGCCTTTTCGGGATGCGCCTCATGATAGGCATGCAGTTCGTCCACACGGTAGTTCTGGCCCACCACGTCCATCATTTCAGCAAAGCCGTTCCTGTAAACTCCCGATGAGTTGGGGCGGAACAGGGCCATTGTGACCGGGCGCGTGGGGTCCAGCTCATGAATCAGGTCCTGCTGCATGCGGTACTTTTCAAAGCCTTCCTCACTGTCCAGATTGTCACGTATCTCATTGCCCACGCTGTAAATGATGACTGACGGATGGTTGCGGGCGCTTTTGACCATATCTTCCGTGTCAATGCGCCAGTTCTCACGGAAATCCAGGTTGTAGCCTTTCTCGGCATGCGGTTTGGCGGTTTCCCAGGTATCGAAGGATTCCACCATGACCAGGAAACCAAGGCGGTCACAGATATCCAGCAGCTGCGGGTCCGGTATGTTGTGGGCCCAGCGGATTGCGTTGACACCCAGCTTGCGCAACGCAAGCAGACGCTCCGTCCACAGATGGTCATCGGTGACCGTGCCGTACGCGCCGGCATCGGAATGCAGGCATACGCCGTACAGTTTCATGTTTTCGCCGTTCAGAGAGAATCCCGTTTCATTGTCAAAACGTATGGTACGTATTCCGAAATGGGTGCGGACTTCATCCAGAACTTTCCTGTTCTGCCTTACCCTTACGGTTACGGTCTGTCCGGTGGGGTGCCGGGGCGTCCACTTCTCAATCCCGTCGGCGCTGAAACTGAGCCGTACCGTGGTGCGCTCTCCCGGGGCCAGTGTGATACGGCCGCTGCGTACATTGCGGTCCGCAAGTTCGACGGTGAATTTCTGCACATAAGGCGAACTGTTGCAGACATCGGCCTCGACATGGACCAGCCCGTCACTGTAATGGACAAAAACGCCCTGATACGGTATGTGTAGGGCATTCTTGCTGAAAAGACGCACCCTGCGGTTCATGCCGCTGCCGGTGTACCAGCGTGATGCGGGCTGTACGCTGTTGTCAACCCTTACCGCCAGGCGGTTCGTCCCCTCCTTGTTTATGTAGTCCGATATGTCATAGCAGAACGATGCGTAGCCGTTCACGCGGGTGCCTACCTCATGACCGTTCACATAGACCGTGCTGTGCGACATGATGCCGTCAGACTGGAAGAACAGGCGGCTTTCTGCGGGATTGAATGAGTCGCATCCGAATTCCTTCACATACCAGCCTGTTCCGGCCGGAAGCCAGCCGCCCTGTCCTGTGGGACTGTCCTGGCTGAATTCGCCTTCTATGCTCCAGTCATGCGGCAGGTCCACGGTGCGCCACTCTCCGGTGTGCGCTGTCTGCTCAAGAGTCACGTCCTGCCGGATGAACTTCCAGCCTTTCTCAAATCCCGTTCCTGCCTGTGCGCAAAGGGCTGCCATAAGCATGATGGCCGATGCTGTACTTCTTTTCATATTCGCGAAGATACCGCCTTTTTTCATACCTGGGGCTTTGTTTGCGTTGCAAATACGTTGCAGATTTATGCCGATTGACTATCTTTACTGCAAATTAACCGACTGATGTATGAAAAAGAACTTGCTGCTGACACTGGCCGCCCTTCTGGCCGCCTCATCCTGTGGAGTGAAACAGGATATTCACAGTTTCGACAAAAATGCGGGCAGACGTTACTGCAACCCGCTTCCCATGGTCATCGGACCGGGCGGAAACGCATCCGGTGACGTATCGGTCCTGAAGGAAGGGGACACGTATTACATGTTCTGCACCGGCGGCGGTGCGTGGACATCGGACAATATGCTTGACTGGGAGTTCACGCCCGTGCAGCACGTTCCGGTGGCACCCGATGTGGTGAAATTCCGCGGAAAGTTCTACATGTCCGGCAACGACTGCCCGCTGTATGTGGCTGACAACCCGCTGGGACCGTATACTGTGCTGGGACAGTGGGAGAACACTCCCGGTGTGGAGGGCGGCTGGAACGAACCGTTCGACATGCACATATTCATTGACGGGGACCAGCCGTATCTGTTCTATTCCGGCCGCGGGATAAGCGGTATTTTCGGTGTGCCCCTGGATCCCGACCATCTGAACCGCTTTGCCGACAAGCCAACGCACCTGTTCAGTTTCAACAGCGCACATGTATGGGAACGCTACGGCGAAATGAACGAATACACCGGCGTGGCATGGATTGAGGGACCGTGGTGTTTCAAGTACGGAGACACCTATTATATGGAGTATTCGGCTTCAGGCACACAGTGGAAGACATATGCTGAAGGTTACTACACGGCCAAGAGCCCTCTGGGACCGTATACGTACGCTGAAAACAGCCCGCTGCTGCGCAAGACTGAAGGACTTGTGACCGGCACCGCCCACGGCAGTGTGGTTGAAGGTCCTGACGGCGGCCTGTGGCAGTTCTACACCATTGTGCTTTCCAACCCGCCAGGAGGCCGCAGGATAGGTATGGACCGCATTGACGTTGACAGGAACGGCATGTGGTCAGTAAAGATAACCGATACTCCGCAGCCGGCTCCCGGTGCAGGAAAAGTGCTTGAATCACTGCCTGTTACCATCAACAAGATGAATGCCATGAACGCGCTGTCGACATTCTCATCACAGCAGCCGGGCCGATACGCATCGTACGCCATTGACAACAACAGCGGTACGGTATGGGAGCCGGAACCTGGGGACACCATGCCCACACTGACCGTGGAACTGTCTCCGGCAACGCGTTTCGATGAGGTGCAGCTGTTCAATGTCGATGCTGTACGTCTGATGTTCGGCGGCGGTGGCGGACGTCGCGGTTTCGGTGGTGGCGGGGCATCGGTCTACAAGTATAAGATAGAGGTGTCCATGGACGGTGAGAACTGGCAGATGGCGCTTGACAGGACCGCAAACACCGAACAGAAGAACACCATTTTCGAGGAGTTCAAACCGGTTGAATGCCGGTTCGTGAGACTGACAGTTACCGGATGGCCCGGGCAGCAGCTCAGCGTGATAGAATTCACGGCATTCGGCCTTCCAGGCAGCACGCAGCCTGCCAGGGTTGCCATTCCGCCTGTGATTGAATATTGAGCCGGATTTCAGGGGCCAGCCTGGTTTGGTGATCCTGTTGTTTGCGCGCCGGGCCGTTGCGTTGAACATAGGTTCAGTAATGCAGGACGCTGGTTCAGTGACGCCGAAAGCCGGTATGGCTAAGCCTGTCTGCCGGTCTCTTTGCCGCATTTTTACAGTGGGGTAAGAGGTTTTTTTGCAGCCGTTCCCCACAGGAGTCATTTCAGGTGCAGCCTGTCGCCGTCCTTTACTGAAAATTTCTCCAATCCGGAACGCATCGGGGCTTTGACTGCAACGTGGGTGGACAACCGGTGCACAATACGCGGTGTAATTGTTCACGGAGTGTGCTATGGAGGAGCGGACTTTGTACTATGTTTGCAGGTACGCGTGTTTACCTTTATGACAACTTTGCAGCGGATTGGCCCTACACGGTTCTCTGGTTGCAAAGTTGTCAACGAAAACCGGCAAAACGGGCAAAAACGATGACAACTTTGCAGAGAAGTGCCCCTGAGGGCCTTCCAGTTGCAAAGTTGTCATGCTTTAGGGTGGGGAAGCGGTCCAACCGGGACGCATCGGATTTGCCGGCCTATCCGGACGTGGGTCTTGCCTGATACGAGTGCTGTGTTGCCACCGGTGGAATCACAGCAGTTTTGCGAATTCGGCGGGTTTGATGTTCCAGCGCGGGGCTATCAGCATGTCAGGCGGCGTTTCTGAAACGAAACGGTCAAAGGCAATGTCGGGGCGGCACCGGCTGATGAATTCAGTGACTGTGGCGGCGTATTCCTGGGCGGTGAACAGCCGGACTGATGACTCATCTTCGCTGTACATGCGGGCCAGGGGGGTGCCTTTGATGACCTGCAGCTGGTGCAGCTTAAGGGTTTTGACAGGCAGCTGGGACATGCGGCGGGCATGCTCCATGAAGTCGGCATGCGTTTCACCCGGCAGTCCCAGAATGAGATGCGCACCGACATCGATTCCGCGGCGGTCAAGCTCAAGAATGGCACGCTGCGCGCATTGGAAGTCATGCCCGCGGTTTATGCGCTTCAGGGTGCTGTCCAAGGTGGATTCGACGCCAATCTCCACCATGACGTAGGGTTCCATGGCCTGCAGCCGGTCCATGAGCTCTTCCGGCAGGCAGTCGGGACGGGTGGCAATGACCAGCCCCACGACACCGGGGTGGCGCAGCGCCTCGTCATAGAGTGCTGTAAGTCTGTCAATATCCCCGTAAGTGTTGGTGTAGGACTGGAAATAGGCAAGATATCCGTATACGTCACCTTTGTGCCGTGAAAATTCAATGCCCCGTGCCAGCTGGGCGTCAATACTGCCGCCACCGGTTGCGGCGTAGGCTGGGTTGAATGAGAGGTTGTTGCAGTATATGCATCCGCCGCTGCCCTTTGTGCCGTCGCGGTTGGGGCAGCCAAGACCGGCGTTCACCGCAATCTTGCGGACTTTGCCGGGAAAGATTCCGGCCATGTAGTCAGACCAGGTCCTGCAGGTCACAGTACTGTAATCCGATAACTGAACGTGAAACTTCCGCCTGCCTCAAGGCTGTTCATGTAGTCACGGCCGGTGATGTCACCGTCATATCCGTCACAGTCACAGCGGCCCATCCACGGTTCGATGCATACGAACGGCGCATTCTTTGCGGGCGGTGACCACAGGCCCCATACGGGCGCCTGGTCAGTATGTACGGCTATGTACGGAACGCACTCCTTGTCATAAAGGACGACCTGGTCAATCTGATGCTCTTCCAGCACTATTGCATCGGAAGCGAAAAGTCCGGGTGTGATGGGCAGCATGGCATCGCTGTCAAGAGCCAGCAGGGCGGCGCTTTCACTGCGCAGTCCGCCGGGCGTGAGCTGGCCCACGATGAGGTTCTGCACGGGTTCGCGGCCGCATGTCAGTCGGAAATAGCCGTGTATGAAGTCATCTTTGCAGAAATCCCTGAAATTGAATCCGGGGTGGGCGCCTATCTGGAAATGCATGGGCGTGCTGCCTGTGTTCAGGATTGTCCAGTCCACCAGCAGAGAAGTGTCCTGCAGGCTGTACACGGCCTCGATACGGAACGGGTAGGGGTATGACCTGAGCGTGTCCGGTGACGATTCCAGAACGAATGAAACGCTGTCGCCGGACTGTTCCAGCTGTGTGAAGTCCATGTCGCGGGCTATACCGTGCTGTGACATGGGATACTCGGTCCCGTTCACGCGGAAATGTCCGCCGGCAACCTTGCCTACAATGGGGAAGAGCATCGGCGCGTGCCGTCCCCAGTATCGGGAATCGGCGTTCCATATCAGTTCTTCGGTGCCGCCGCTCTTGCGCAGGCTGCACAGTTCCGCTCCGTGCCTGTCAATTTCAGCACGTACAAGTCCGTTGTCAATTGTCATAATATGCTTTTCAGTTCTTCAAGTCTGTGAATTGTGAATTCCGGCACAATGCCGGGGTCAGCGGGCGTGCCGCGGTGGTCAAACCAGCACGTGTGCAGTCCGTAGGCGTTACCGCCGGCAATGTCGGCATTGCGCGAATCGCCCACTATCATGACATCCGCCGGCCTTATTCGTCCGCCCAGCTGTTCAAAACACCAGTCATAATAGCGCGGGTCGGGTTTGTTGAACCCTATGTCAAGCGCCCCGAACACTTCATCCACATACTGCATCAGACCGGCTTTGGCCAGTCGGGTGGTCTGCTGCAGGTTCGATGCGTTGCTGACCACGTAAACCGGATATTTCGAGTGCAGGTATTCCATTATCTCATGCGCCCCTTCCATGGGGACGGCCGTTTCCCTTAGTCCGATGATGAAGTCCTGTTCGAAAGCCACCCCGTCACCGTGTATGTCAAGGTCGCGGAAAATGTTCGCCCAGCGCGTACGGTGCAGTTCGTCGACAGTGAGCTGGCGGTTCTCGATCATCTCCCACAGTCTTACGTTGCGGCTGAGAAAGAAGTCGAATATGGAGTCGTCATAATGCAGACCGTGCCTGGTCATGCATGACCTGATGTTCTCACGTGCGCACTCGTTGAAATCCAGCAGAGTGTCATCGACATCCATGAATACAGCCTTGATTTCCATCATTCCAGAGTGATTGTGATCCTGTGTAAGGTGCGGTCTGTCACGCGGTAGCGGTTGTCGCTGCGCAGTCCCACCACCCAGACAATGTCATTGCCGCTGCAGACGACAAGCTGCGACTGCTTTCTTGTCAGGCTGAACTTGAGGTCCGTCATGTAGTCGCTGACAAGACGGCTGCCCTTCATGCCGAACGGAACGAAACGGTCACCGGTCTGCCAGCTGCGCACAGTCAGCTCCGGGCCGGCAAGGTCCGCGTCAAGTGTAGCCACGTGCGGGTCACGTGAAACGGGTTCGTCAGGACCGGGGTGGGCTATGATGAGCCTGCGTCCGCCTGCAAGTTCCGTAACGCTGTCGCAGGCGGTGCTGACAGTCTTCATGAAGGGTTCCTGAGATGCGCACACTTCAACCGTGCCGCGGTCCTTTACGGCGGTGTGTGTGGCTGACCTGAACATGCGTCCGGGAGCGGCGTCCAGGGCGCGGAACAGGTCATCGGACTGTGCGGCGTTGAAACCGTACGGGCTGAGAATCTCATAGAGCATGGTTCCGGGGGCGGTGCATCCTTTCAGGGCATCGATGTCAATGCTCAGTATGCCGTCATGGGTCGATGTGATGCGCGCTGACTCCTCCTTGACGGCCTTTTCGTAAATGGCAAGGGCCTGCTGCATGTGAACGGCGGTGTCAGCGACGGCACGGTCTGCGCCGGGGCTGATAGAGCGCATGAGCGGCAGCAGCTGCAGGCGCACCCTGTTGCGTGTATAGTCCGTTTCCAGATTGGTGCTGTCTGTGACGAACGGCTGGCCTATTGCGGCCAGATACGCTTCAATGTCGGCGCGTGACATGCACAGCAGCGGGCGCAGAATGTGTCCGTTCAGCGGCCTGATGCCTGTCAGACCGCGTATGCCGGTGCCGCGCATCAGGTTCATGAGCAGCGTTTCAACCGAATCGTCGCGGTGGTGGGCCACGCATATGGCATCGGACCCGGTTTCCTGCATGATGCGTTCGAAATCACGATAGCGCAGTTCGCGGGCGGCCATTTCTATTGATATGCCGTGTTCCGATGCATAGTCCGATGTGCTGTAGTGGCATATTTCCAGACTGATGCCCAGCCTGTCGCACAGTTCCTGCACGAACAGCTGGTCGCGGTCGCTTTCCTTCCCGCGCAGATGGAAATTGCAGTGCACGGCCGTACACTTTATTCCAAGTGCCTGCAGCACGTGCAGCAGGGCAACGCTGTCAGCGCCGCCGCTCACGCCGGCCACCACCTGTCTGACGCCGTATCCTTCAATGAACCGCGCAACGGCATGTTCAAATTCACTTGCCGTGCTCATGTCTGTAAAGCTGTCTTGTGTTGTGTATGTTATGCCATATGGTGTACAGTCCGCCGGCGACTGACACCACCGGGTCCCAGAACGTGTAGCCCATCCATATGCCGAAAACGGTGTTCTTCTGGCCCAGTGCCTGGCTGGCAGTGACGTCAAGGCCGTAGCGTGAACCTATGCGGCGTCCGGTGCGGAACTGGATTATGCAGCACAGCACTGATACGGCCGCCATGCCCAGCAGGGTCCACAGGCTGCCGCGGCTGTGCACTATGGCGCGGGTGCTCATGAGTATGGCCAGCGTGAGCGCCATGCTCCACAGGTAGAATGACATGTTTATGCGGTCTGAGACCCACTTGTGGAAACGTGGCATGAAATAACGCACCAGCCAGGCGGTGATGCATGGCAGTATGAGCAGCGGAAACACCTTTGAGAGTATGCGTGAGAATGCCGTCATGAAACTTATTCCGGCTGTAGGATAGAGCAGCGGAACGGTCAGCGGCACCACGATTGAAACGGTCAGGTTTATGATTATGGTGTACATGACGACCTGGGCCATGTCACCGCCCAGACGTCCGGTCACAACGGCGCATGCGGTGGCTGTGGGGCATATCATGCACAGCATGGCGCTTTCGAACAGTATGCGGTACCTGAGAATCCATGCGGCAGCGGCGCAGCTGCTGTGCATGGCCCATATGACAATGCCTGACAGAGCCAGGAATGAGAGCAGCTGGAACAGCAGATTGCGTATGTGCCAGCGGTGGAACCTGAGCTGACGCGGTTCTATGCGGCAGAAACTGATGAACAGCATGAGAAAAAGCAGGACCGGCTGGATGCGCCTGCATACGGTTTCCAGCATGGGACCGGCCGGATGCAGGGCGGGAATCTGCATGTATATCAGATACGCGCCGGCCCCGGACACCATGCCTATCACCAGCATCCAGTCCTTCAGGAATTTCAATATCTTTTCTCCCATAATGTGTCGCAAAGATACTTTTTAATGGCGATTTACGTTTTATATTTGCAGATCAAAATGAATAAGCGCGTATTATTGGCTGGTGCAGTAGCGGCCATTCTGGCTGCGGGCTGTGATGAAGGGCTGACGTTCTCCACTGACGGACGTCATACGCTGGCCTTTTCCCAGGACACGGTCTGCATGGACACTATGCTGACCACGGTGGCATCGGCCTCATGGTCATTCATGGTTTACAACCGCAATGATGTTGCTCTGAAGGCCGATGCCCTGCTGTCCGGCGGCGCTTCAAGCCCGTTCCGCATGAACATTGACGGCGAGGGCGGCACAACGGTTGCCGGACTGGAGATTCCGGCCGGTGACAGCCTGTTCTGCCTGGTAAGCGCTGTTATACCGCAGAATGCTGATATACAGCCTTTCGTCGTATCGGACTCAATACGTTTCATCCTTGAAAGCGGGGTGGTGCAGCAGGTGCAGCTCAGGGCCTGCGGCCAGAACGCGGTCATGCTTCACGGCAGGCGCATAGAGTCCGATGAGACTTTCTCTGCGCAGCTGCCGTATGTGGTTTACGACAGCCTGTATGTGGCCCCCGGAGCCACTCTCACCCTGCAGCCCGGTACCAGGCTGCTGTTCCACAGCGGAGCATGGCTTGATGTGGCCGGCTGTGTCAGGGCCCAGGGAACGCAGGACAGCATGGTGACTATGCGCGGCGACCGTCTGGACCGTATGTTCACGGACCTGCCATATGACCTTCTTGACGGGCAGTGGGGCGGTGTGAGACTGCGTGGGGAGAGTTTTGACAACAGTTTCATACACTGTGACATACATGGGGGCAACTGGGGCGTGGCGGCTGACAGCAGCGCGCTTGACGGCCTGAAGTTTGAAATGCTTTCATCAGTTGTCAGCAATGTGACCGGCAACGGCATTGAGGCCACAGGCTGCAGCATAACGGTTGCCAATTCGCAGATAACGAACGCCGGGCTCTACTGCGCAAGCATTACCGGCGGCAGCTGCAGTTTCAATTTCTGCACTGTTGCCAGTTTCTCACCCTGGCGCACAGGCAGTGCCGCAGTGATGCTGTCGGACAGGGTTGGGGAACGTAAGTGGGACATGAAACAGGCCGTTTTCAGCAACTGCATCATCACAGGACGCCATGACAGGGAACTGGTCGATTCCAGGAGCGATACCGCCGCAGTATGCAGCGTGGACCATTCGCTGGTTCTGACAACTGACAGCCTGAACCCAGCCTTCCATGACGTGGTTTTCGAGAATCATGACATGGAACGCTGCGGTGCTGACAATTTCCGCTACGGGACACTGCGCGGCTATGAACCGGTGTTCCTTCTGGACAGCATTTCGCCGGCACGCGGAATAGCCGATACGGCGGCGGCAGCACTGTGGCCGTCCGATCTGGCAGGTGTGATACGGCCTGCAGCGGCCAGTGCCGGATGCTATGAATACGTTGAAACCATTAAGAAGCTGTTTTGAAATGTTCCAATTAATCTTTTATAAAATCTTTCCGGCTGAAAAATCCGTTTCTTTTCAGTCACAATGGAGCCCCATTGCTCCTTCAAATAACCGGATTTTCATCTCGAAAATCTTTCATAAAATTTTTAATCGAACATTTCAAAACAGCTTCTAAAAAGGACTGACAGATATGAAGTACCGGCTTGTGGTGATTCTTCTCACCATTCTTCTGAATTCATGTGTACAGGCCCAGGATAAGGACGGACTGACTGTAATGTTTTGGAACACCGAAAATCTGTTTGACACCGTTGACGATCCCGCAAAGGACGATGACGAATTCACGCCCGACGGCGAGCGTCACTGGACTGAAAAGCGCTACCGTACAAAACTGGACAATACCGCGCGGCTTATTGCTGCTGCCGGTGAGGATTACGCTCCTGACATCATCGGACTTTGTGAGGTTGAGAATGAGACTGTCATGGATGACCTGACCCGGCGCTCGCCGCTCAAGGAGATAGGCTACCGTTATGTCATGACAGATTCACCTGATTCCCGCGGCATTGATGTGGCGCTCATTTACCGCCGCAGTTCGTTCCAGCTGCTCTCCTCACGTGAGGCTTATGTGAATCTGAAACCTCAGGGTGGGGGTAAGACCCGCAATGTGCTGCATGTTTCAGGCCGTATTGCCAGCATGGACACGCTGGACATACTGGTCTGCCACTGGCCCAGCCGCAATACCGGCGTGAAGAAGAGCGAACCTTTGCGGCAGACGGCCGCCAAGGTCGTGCAGGCTGTTGTGGACAGCATTTATGCGGTCCGTGCAAAACCGTATGTGATCATTATGGGTGACCTGAATGAAGGGCCCGGCGATGCGGCTGTGCGCACCACACTGAACACCGCCAAACTGGACGGTGCTGACAAGCTTCCGGACAGGCGTCTGGTTGCGGTGATGAGCGGCGTGCGTCTGGGCAGTTACCGCTATCAGGGCGAATGGGACAAATATGACCAGTTCATAGTGACGGCAAGTCTGCTTAACGGCCACGGACCGCGTCTTGTCAACCCGCATGTGTGCAATTTCGATTTCATTCAGGAACCTGATGAGAAATACGGCGGGAAAAAGCCGATGCGCACCTACAACGGCATGACTTACCAGCCGGGCTATTCAGACCACCTGCCCGTTGCGCTTAATCTGGAATTTTAGCCTTTGTGCAATGGACTTTACAGGTATAATGCATATATTTGTAAAATTGTTTTTATCGGATTTTAACTAACTAATTAATAATCAAAGCAATGAAGAAATCAATCGTTATTGCGGCATGCGCTTTCGCCGCTGTTTCCGCAATGGCACAGAAGAACATTCCGCTGGTATATGATCAGGAATTTACAGGTGCGAAGTATGCAGAACCCGCATATGTCACTCTGGAAAATGCAAAGTCCGATGCCGCTCTGCCAAACCCGTTCGAGTTTTCGAACAGCAGTAAGCAGGTGAAGAAGTTCAAGAACTGGGAGAAGCGCCGCGCTGAAATAGTACATGAACTGCAGCACTACGAAATAGGCACCAAGCCCGCAGTGTCAAAGGACCAGATCGAGGCTTCAATGGACGGCAATACGCTGAAGGTGAAGGTGACTGTGAACGGTGAAACGCTTGAACTTTCAGCTCCCATCAAGTATCCTGAAGGAGACGGCCCGTTCCCTCTTATGATTGGAGCGTCAAACATTGCCCTGCCCGGCCAGTTCTTCACTGAGCGCAAGATTGCCCAGCTGAACTTCTCTGAGCGTCAGGTCAACGCCTATTCGCAGATGAGCGGCATGTTCGGCGGCGGCCAGCAGGCCGGACGCGGGTCATACGCATTTGACAAACTTTATCCTGAACTTGTTGACAATGGCGCATATGCTGACTGGTCATGGGGCGTGAGCCGTCTGCTTGACGGTCTGGAGATAGTAGGAGCCGCATCGAAGATTGACATGAAACATATAGGAATCACCGGTTGCTCATATGCCGGCAAGATGGCATTGTGGGCTGGTGCTCTGGACGAGCGCATTGCTCTTACGATAGCCCAGGAACCCGGTGGCGGCGGCGCTGCAGCATGGCGCGTATCGGAAATAGCTGACCCGTTCCGCGGCAGCCAGGGTGTTGAAAAGCTGGGCCGTACTGACAACCACTGGTTCAAGGAGTCAATGTGGGACTGGAAGGATGAGAATGTCACGAAACTGCCTTACGACCATCATGAACTGTGTGCTATCGTCTGCCCGCGCGCTCTGCTGGTGCTTGGCAACACGGATTTCACATGGCTGTCCGATGAGGCCGGCTACGTTTCAAGCGTGGCTGCCCGTGAAGTGTGGAAGAAGTTCGGCATTGAGGACCGCATGGGTTACTCCATCCAGGGCGGACACGGTCACTGCCAGCTGCCCCAGAGCCAGTATGCTGATGTAGAGGCATTCATTGACCGCTTCCTGCTTGGCAAGGATGTTGACACCGATATCCGTCACATTGATGACAAGATCAAGGCCAATCTGCCCGAATTCGGCATATCTGTTGAAGAGTTCATCCCGTGGGCCGATCCCATTTCTGGCCTGCCCAAGGACTGAGAAACAGTTAGGAATAATTGAAAAGGGACCTGTCCATGGCGGGTCCCTTGGTTTTTTTATTTACCTTTGGAACAGAATCAAAAACAAAAACTTGAAAGCAGATATGAAGAAATCATTCATCATTGTTGCGGCGTGTGCTCTTGCAGCTGTTCCCGCAATGGCACAGAAGAACATTCCGCTGGTTTATGACAGCGAGTTTACGGGCTCAAAATATGCGGAACCCGCGTATGTGACCGTATCACAGGCAAAGGACAATGCCGCTCTTCCCAATCCGTTCGAATTTGCAAACGGAAAGAAGAAGGTGAAGAAATTCAAGGACTGGGAGAAGCGCCGTGCCGAGATTGTAAATGAACTTTACCATTATGAAGTGGGTGTGAAACCCATGACTGACAAGTCTGAAGTGCAGGCAGAACTGGACGGCAACGCACTGACCGTCACAGTAACCCATAACGGCGAGTCGCTTACAATAAAGGGTAACATCACTTATCCTGACGGCGACGGACCATTCCCCCTGATGATTGGCTGCGGCGGTGTGAACCTGCGTCCTGCAAACTACTGGAAGGAGAACGGCATTGCCACATTCAGCTTCAATTTCGGTCAGGTCATGGCACACCAGCAGAGACGCGGATCCGAACCTGTCAACAGGCTCTATCCGGAACTGGAGGAGAACGGTGCCTATGCAATGTGGCCCTGGGGCGTAAGCCGCATAATCGATGCGCTTGAGATTCTGGGCGAACAGAGCCGCATCGACCTCAAACATATAGGCATTACCGGCTGTTCGTTTGCAGGCAAGATGGCCCTGTGGTCAGGTGCGTTCGATGAGCGCATTGCCCTGACAATAGCCCAGGAACCCGGTGGCGGCGGTGCTGCAGCATGGCGCGTTTCAGAAATATCGGACGAATTCCGTCTGCCGCAGGGCGTAGAGAAGCTGGGCCGCACTGACAACCACTGGTTCAAGGAGTCAATGTGGGACTGGAAGGATGAAAATGTCACCAAACTGCCTTATGACCATCATGAGCTTGTGGCACTCATTTGCCCGCGTGCGCTGCTGGTGCTTGGCAATACCGATTTTTCATGGCTGTCCGATGAGGCCGGTTACGTTTCATGCGTGGCTGCCCGTGAAGTGTGGAAGAAGTTCGGCATTGAGGACCGTATGGGTTATTCAATCCAGGGCGGTCACGGCCACTGTGCGCTCCCTCAGAGCCAGTATCCGGAAGTTGACGCATTCATACAGAAGTTCCTTCTGGGCAAGGACGCTGACACCGATGTACGTCACATTGATGGGAAGATCAAGGAGAATCTGCCCGCGTTCGGCATTTCAGTGGAAAACTTCATTCCGTGGGTAAGCGAAATCAGCGGCATGGCAAAGGACTGAAAAGGTGAGACGAATTAATAAGGAAAGGACCTGCCCATTATTGGGACGGGTCCTTTTTTTCTTGTGTGCGGCGGGGTGTCAGCGCGCATCTTTGCGGACTGCCTGGCTGAATATACCGGCTGCCCAACGCGGGATATCGGCCACATACTGCCTGGCAAGGGTGCCATCGGCTGTTCTGAACAGGAGAACGGCCGATGCATTTTCTGCGGTATTGTCAAAAAGATAGACTCTGTCAGCCAGACTGACAATCCTGGAGCAGTTGACTATTGACTTGGTGTATCTGCTCACAATCTTGTCAATAGGAACCGAATGCCCGCCTTTGATATAACGTGATGTGATTCGTGCCGCATTGATTGAAGGCGAGGCTGTCGATACGAAAAAGACACGTACAAAATACCCGGCCTGCTTTGCCTGGCGGATATACTCTATTTTTTCGTCCGATGAAAGAACGGTTTCGAACACCAGGCTTTCCCTGCGCGAAAGCAGGTCATATCTCAGTTCAGTAGCATACCTGGCTGCTTTCAGGACCGCTTCATCAGAATTCCAGTCACCGAACTTGTCCCTGGCAATCAGGTCGGGATTGATGTAGCAGCAGTCCTCGCCCCACTCATGGGCAAGCAGCTGTTCGGTGATGGTGGTCTTGCCGGAGCCGTTCGGGCCGGCTATGACAATCAGAACAGGTTGTTTATCTGCCATGTGACGATTCTTTGATTTCTTCATCAAGTCTGTCAAAGAACATATCCTGGGCTTCCCGGTTCTGTAACAGCACAGAACTGGATGCCGCATCCAGAATGGCCATCAGTTCGGCATCGGACGGCTCACGGCCTGATACGAACCTGTAGCCGTATCCTATTTTCGGTTCCGAAAGATTTTTCGCATCTTCGTCCAGCAGGTTCTCAATATATCTCTTCAAACTGCTTCCGCTTGCCCCGGCTTTTGCTGACAGGCGTTCAAATGTGCTGTCGGATATGTCTATGAGCTTTCTTTTCATATATATTCTTTCTGGCAAATATATATATTAATTTTGAAACCGGCAAAATATACGCTGAAATGCTGGTGCGCACGTCTTGCCAAAGTGTCCCGCACGTCTTGCCAAAATGTCCCGCACGTCTTGCCAAAGTGTCCGAACTGCCAAAGTGTCCCGCACGAACTGCCCCCATAACGCAGGTGCGTACGTATTCTGCGTTACAAGCCCCCAAAATGAGGGTATGTCCCGCAGAGAATGGCGCGGGAGGCGTTCCTGCTGGGGTGCTTGCGGGACACTTTGGCGGAATGCTGCGGGCTGCCGGCTTGTGCTGTAAGAATGTGTGGGTAGTAAAACGGGGAGTATTGCGGAATGGCAAACAAAAAGCTCGCTGATTATCAGCGAGCTAACCATTTTCTTTTGTAGCGCCTACGGGAATCGAACCCGTATGCCAAGATTGAGAATCTTGTATC
>JAKSIS010000027.1 GCA_024398665.1 Bacteroidaceae bacterium | reverse complement strand
CATATATCGTCTTCGCTTGACTCAAAACTTTACCAAGTTATTTTTTAATGTTCACATAAAAGGTTAATTGGAACATTTCAAAACAGGTTCTTATCTTTGCAGAAATGATTGGGACTTTATACATAAATCTGCTTGAACTGGCACGACCCATGTTCGCCACCGGCGAATGGAGACGCCTGAAGGCCCTCATGCTGAAAGGCATTGAAGGCGGCGCATACGGCGTTGACCAGCACGGAATCAGCATTCTTGAACACTGCATGAGGACCGGCACGGTCCTGCTTGAAAAGACAGGGCTGAAGAAGGCGTCACTCATAACCGTGCTGTTCGACCCCATGGTGCAGAGCGGCTGCATCGGACTTGAAGACCTTAAGAAGACTTTCGATGAAGACAGCGCACAGCTCATGCAAGGCATGTTCCGTGTCAAGGAGCTGTACTCAAAGCACGACAGCATTGCCGACGAGAATTTCCGCAAGCTGCTGGTTTCGTTCGCTGAGGACATACGCGTCATTATCTGCCTCATTGCGGACCGCTACGTACTCATGCAGATGCTTGCAAAGTCCGATGACAACGTCTACCGCCTGCAAGTGACTGAAGAATGCAGGCTGCTCTATTCGCCCATGGCGCACCGTCTGGGTCTTTATGCCATAAAGAGCGAACTTGAAGACATGGCGCTCAAATATGAGCACCGTGACATTTATGACGACATTGCGAAAAGCCTGAACGAGACCAAGAAGTCCCGTGACGAATACATACAGGCATTCATCGGACCTGTCAGGCAGCGGCTTGAAGAGGCGGGGCTCAAGTTCACGATAAAGGGACGCACCAAGTCCATTTCAAGCATCTGGGCAAAGATGAAGGCCCAGAACACCACCGTTGACCACATCTATGACCTGTTTGCCATACGTATAATACTGGATTCTCCGCTGGACAGGGAGAAGGCGCAGTGCTGGCAGGTGTACAGCATTGTGACTGACATGTACCAGCCCAACCCCAAGCGCCTGCGCGACTGGCTGAGCGTACCCAAGAGCAACGGCTACGAGTCATTGCACATAACGGTTCTCGGTCCTGAGAACAAGTGGGTCGAGATTCAGATACGCACCCGCCGCATGGATGACATAGCGGAACGCGGTCTGGCAGCCCACTGGTCATACAAGGGAATAAAGAGCCAGGGGGCCGCAGACAGCGTCATGGCCGGCATAAGGGAGATTCTTGAGAACAACACGTCACCAGACGAACTGCGAAAGGACTTTGCCATGGACCTGTACCAGGAGGAGATTTTCGTCTTCACCCCGAACGGTGACGTGCGCCAGCTGCCCAAAGGCGCCACGGTGCTTGACTTCGCATTCTCCATACATTCGCGTCTGGGACTGACCTGCACAGGCGCACGTGTTGGCGGCCGGGCCGTACGCATTAGCCACAAGCTGCAGAGCGGTGACACCGTCGAGATTCTGACATCGGACAAACAGGTGCCCAAACATGACTGGCTGGGCATGGTGGTCACGTCAAGGGCACGCATGCGCATACGCCAGGGCCTGAACGAAATACAGAACCGCGAGGCCCAGGCCGGACGCGAACTGCTGCAGCGCCGCTTCAAGAACCGCAAGATAGACATCACGGAAAGTGACATGTCACACCTTATACAGAAGATGGGCTTCAAGGCGCAGACCCCGTTCTTCCACGCCCTTATGGAGGAAGAGATTACGGTCGATGACGTGTTGCGCACATATGATGAACTGAAGGCCGGAAGCGCCCCGTCGGGAGAAGTCCACCATGCTGAAGACTTCGATCTGGAAAAGACATTCGCCGAATCCGAACGCCGTACCGCGCAGGACAATGACGTTCTTGTAATAGGTGACCTGACCGGACTGGAATTCAAGATGGCCGGCTGCTGCCACCCCATTTACGGAGACAATGTCGTAGGGTTCGTAAGCATACAGGGCGGCATACGCATTCACCGCGCCGACTGCCCCAACATACAGCGCATGAAGGAACGCTACCCCTACCGCATAGTACGTGCCCGCTGGTCGGGCAAGAGCGGCAGCCAGTACAGCATAACCCTGAAAGTGGTGGGACAGGACGACATCGGAATAGTGTCGAACATATCATCGGTAATAAACAAGGAGCCCGATACTCTGCTGCGTTCAATCAGCATCGATTCCAGCGGAGGACTGTTCCAGGGGCACCTTACGGTTCTGGTCAGCGACCTCACGTCACTGAACCAGCTGATAAAGAAGATACGCCAGGTAAAGGGCGTACGTGAAGTTGAACGGACAAACTGAAAATTATGAAAAGAATATCTTCGGCCATTGCCGCAATTCTCGCAACTGTGTGGGCAGGAGCCCAGGAATCACGTCTTCTGACTATGGAGCAGGCCGTACTTGGCACCGGCGTCAGGGTACAGAAGATTGACTGCGAATGGGACCCCGCAGGTTCAGTCTACCACTATGTCATTGACGGCAACGTCTACCGCCGCAATGCAGCTGACGGAAAGGAATGTTCCGCTCCGATGGTCAAGAAGGACAGTTTCAGTGCCTTCAGCAGGGACGGGAACGTATGGTACACGGACAGAGACGGCAACGAACATGCCATAACGGCATTCACTGAGGAGGGAATAGTGTGCGGCGAAACTGTCAGCCGCAACGAATTCGGAATAGACGGAGGCATTTTCGTTTCACCGGACCGCAACAGGATTGCATTTTACAGGAAGGACGAAAGTAAAGTGACGCTTTTCCCCCTGCTGGACATCACCAGCCGTACGGGGTCGCTCAAGAATATCCGCTATCCTATGAACGGCATGGCATCGGAGAACATCACCCTTGGCGTATATGACATACGCAACGGCAGTACCGTATGGCTTGACGTCACTGACTTTGACAATGAGCGGTACCTGACAAACGTCACCTGGGGACCGGCCAGCGACCGCATATACATTCAGGTTCTGGACCGCGCACAGAAGAACATGCATCTGAACGTGTATGACGCTGCAACCGGAGCGTTCATCAGCACCCTGTTCACTGACCATGACGACCGTTATGTGGAGCCATCGTATCCGCTGACCTTCATTGACGACAGCCGGTTCATATACCAGACCAACGTGCGTGACGGTTACTGGAACATGTACATAGGTTCGACGAAAGGCGGGGAACCGGAAAGGCTGGTCGCCACCGATGCGGACCTTGAACTGGTTGCAGTCCGTAATGGATATGCCTATTATTATACCCGGGAGTTTTCACCGGCTGAACGCCATCTTATGCGTGTCAGCATAAAGAACGGCAGAACTGCCCGACTGACTGCCGATGCCGGCGTGCACGAATGCAGCATCAGCCCTGACGGAAAATTCTTCATCGACCTATGGTCTTCACTGAATGTCCCGAGTGTGGTGAATGTCACATCAACTGACGGAAAGAAGGTCAGGGAGATATTCCGCGCTCCCGACCCCACGGCCGGTCTGAACTTCTGTCCCATTGAACTGGGTACGATAAAAAGCGCTGACGGAAAGTATGACAACCACTACCGTCTCATCAGGCCATTGGGTTTCGATGAGAACAAGAAGTACCCCACAATACTTTACGTGTACGGAGGTCCCCATTCGCAGATGGTTGACAATTCGTTCCAGGCCCAACTCAGGAAATGGGAGATGTACATGGCACAGCACGGCTACGTGGTGTTCGTCATGGACAACCGCGGCACGCAGTATCATGGGGCCGAATATGAGAAGGCCATACACCGCCAGTGCGGGCAGGTCGAAATGCAGGACCAGATGGCCGGCATGGAATGGCTCATGTCACACCCGTGGGTTGACAGGGACCGAATAGGCGTGCACGGCTGGAGCTACGGCGGATTCATGACCATCAGTCTTATGGTCAATTATCCCGATGTGTTCAAGGTTGGCGTTGCCGGCGGCCCTGTCATTGACTGGAAATGGTATGAAGTCATGTACGGCGAACGCTACATGGAGACTGAGGCCACCAATCCCGAAGGCTTTGAAAAGACCAGCCTTATTCCACGTGCCAAGGACCTGAAAGGCAAGCTGCTGATATGCCAGGGCGCCATTGACAATACCGTAGTCTGGGAGCACAGCCTGAGCTTTGTCGAGGCCTGCATCAAGGCAGGGGTCCAGCTGGACTACTTCCCCTATCCCACCCATGAGCACAATGTAAAAGGCACGGACCGTGTCCACCTCATGCAGAAGGTGACCGACTACTTTGACGAAAAGCTGTAATAAGCCAAAGTTGCAGACAAATGGTACCCCGTTCACAGGGCTCCTGAGACACATCGGACTTGGGCTGCCGGAATCTCGGAACAGAAAATGGCTCGTTTTTGTTCCGAGAATACAGACCCTGACATGGGTACACCGCTCACAGGGCTTATGAGGCACATCGGACTTGGGCAGCCGGAATCTCGGAACAGGAAATAGCTCGTTTTTGTTCCGAGAATACAGACCCTGACATGGGTACACCGCTCACAGGGCTTATGAGGCACATCGGACTTGGGCAGCCGGAATCTCGGAACAGAAAATGGCTCGTTTTTGTTCTGAAAATACGGACTCTGACATGGGTACACCGCTCACAGGGCTTATGAGGCACATCGGACTTGGGCAGCCGGAATCTCGGAACAGAAAATGGCTCGTTTTTGCTCTGAGAATACAGACCCTGACATGGGTACCCCGCTCACAGGGCTCCTGAGACACATAGGACTTGGGCAGCCGGAATCTCGGAACAGAAAATGGCTCGTTTTTGTTCCGAGAATACAGACTCTGACATGGGTACCCCGCTCACAGGACTCCTGAACTGCATAGGGGTATGAAAGCTTGGCAAATTTGTGACAGCGATGTTATTGTAACGTCGGGAACACAATCTGCCTCCGCCCAGCCCTGACCTTTCAGCCAGATGGTCCGGCAGCCAGCTGTCTGCGCTGGTATGATGTCCTTTTCGGGGCTGTCTCCAACCATGACAGTTTCTGAAGGGTCAAGTCCCAGTGCCTTTGCACCCAGCCTGAAAATCTCAGGATCAGGCTTGCGGACGCCCACAACGCTTGATTCGACCACATCCACGAACAAATGGGACAGACCGAATTCTTCCAATACTGTATGCATATTCCCATAAAAATTGGTAACCAGCACCATTGGCAGCCCAACTCTCTCAAGCGCAGGTCCTGATACTGTAGAAATATGAGACACCACCTTGTTGTAGCAGCAAGCATGAACGTTGTCCGGATGCATGACTGCAACCCCATGGGACTGCAGATACTCTGTCTGCAAACGGATCTTAGTCTGAAGTGTTCTGCAGAATGAATCACCGGGCAGAATAATGCTCTCACGACCAAGTGTGCGCTCTGCATGCACGTACGCTTCACGCAGCAGTTCATCGGACACTTCCTCAGGATACGCGTCACGGAACATGCGGTACCAGTGCACGCCGTCGGTATCAATCGTACCGCCAAAGTCTATGAGAAGCCCCTTTATCATCTGTCTTTTCCAACTTTCATCAAAAGAATTCCTATGAGGGTCCACACTATCTGGCGCACACGGGCTACAAGTGCGGTGTAAAGGCCGTATGCGCCGGGCACCTGAATGCCGCCTGCGGCCAGTGCCATACCGCCCTCAAAGCCACCCACCTGCATGGGCGAGAAGAATATCAGGTTGCTGAACAGTGACGAGAAAGCCATGACCAGCACGCTGTCAAAGAAGGTGAATCCGGGCATAAGGAGTCCGATGAGCAGCCAGTATTCCAGACATGACACCACGCGTGCCGCGAATTCAAGGAACAGTGATGACCAGAAACGGACGCCTTGAAGTTCCGCTATCTGTTCATCGACCTGGGCCAGATTTGCGCGGTTCTTCTCCAGATAGCCCACTGACCAGCGCTTAACAATGGGTATGCGGTTCAGCAGGCCGAAAACCCTGACCACGAAACCGCGGCGGTAGCCCAGAGAAAACAGCCACAGCACAAAGATGAACACCACTGACATCACGCCCAGAAGAGCGCACATCCAGCCGTCCAGATGATATTTGCCGCCCACCGTAAAGTGCAGCACAACATACAGCACCACCGATGCCAGCCAGAAACAGAAATGTGAACAGATATGCATCATGGCATACAGCAGGACCGATGACGCGGCCTTCTTCCTGCCCACATAATCCGACAGTTCCAGAATCCTGTAAGGTTCACCGCCGAGAAGTCCCAGCGGCGTGACGTAATTCAGCGCATAGCCCGATACCGTAAGCTGGAAAACTTTCAGGAACGGAACACCGCCGCCTATAGCCAGACGGAACGAACATGCGTTGATCAGATAAATGACGCCCCAGAGAAGGACAATTACCGGGAACCATATTCCGGCCTGCGAGAGCACACCCTTCACCTGATTCCAGTCAGCGTCAAGCATGACTGTCATCAGAACTACCGCGGCAAGACCGCAGATGAAGAATATGTTGCGCCAGCGTTTCTTCATAATTGTCCAATCATTTCACGGCACACTTTCTCATGACCGTTACGCATGCCGAAGAATATCACGTTCATCACTGTCAGTTCAAAAATGAAGTAAATCCACGGCTGCCCTATCAGCAGAGTGACGTACAGCACAATTGCACGGGTGTTGAATGTCGAAATGTTGGTCCATTTGAGAAACCTGAATGTCCTGCGGCAGAACTCCTGTCCCAAGTCCGATGGAATGGCATCACCGTACTTTTCACGCACTGCCGAACGGAATTTCTGGAACTGCGGGGTCATGTTCTCCTGCGTACGGGTATATCCCTGATAGAAGAACAGCCATATCTTCCAGAACCAGCGTTCCTTCCATGGCGTTCCGGCCTGCTGCGCGGCCAGTTCGCGGCTGTCATTGAGTTCCGAATGGTCTCCGTGGAACAGCAGGTATATCTGCCGGTAATAATCCGCAAGACCGGCCTGGCGCGAATGGCAGACAACACTGGAAATGAGTTCGATGACCCATATCAGCAGGCCCCATGTCCTGCCCCCGCCGAACGGCATTGGTTCAAAGGTAAGCCTCAAGGCCAGGAAAATGTAAATGGATGCGAACCACAGATCACCGGCAAAGCCGTCCAGCAGACGTCCCCAAAGGGTCTTTTTGCCGGTCATACGTGCCAGCTGTCCGTCTGCACTGTCCAGAAAGTTGGCCAGCATGAGCATGATGATTCCCAGCACAGTCCAGTCCATTGTGGCGTGATACCAGCAGAAACCGGCAAACACACCCAGAAAGATGGAAATCACCGTCACCACATTGGGATGCACGTTCAGCGCCCCGAAAAAGCGTGCCAGCACATATCCTATGGGACGTGTGAAATGAATGTCCAGCCATTCCTCCGTATCCCTGGACTTGAATGTCGCCTCAACAGCCCTGTTGCTCATTTTTCCATTATCAGTTTTGCTATGGCCTGCGCCGCGCCCACCGTGCAGGTGCGGAAACTGGGCCAGTCATTGAAATCAATTATCTTCATGCTTCCGTCAAGATCCACTACGGCATCACCGCCAAAGACCTCAACCCCAAGCCGTTCCGATGCCTCAAATGCCGTTTTCTCAAGCAGGTCCATGTCTATCGGCCTGCCGTCAGGACTGTCGTTGTAGCGTTCAAGTCCGAACTTGCCGTCCTTTTCACCTGCAGCGTAACAGTCAACGATACCGGCACCGCGCACTCCGTAGAACTTGACAGGAAAACCGGCTGCGTGACTTTGAAGCACATAAGCGCCGCTCATGTAACATTCACTGATGTCATGGACGAAAGCCACGTCATTTCCACTCATGGCATGCCCGTCACGTTTCACCCAGCATGGCCACTCAGTCCACGGCTCAGGTGTGTCATGACAGACAACGCTCCTTGGAATCAGGCCCTCCAGCAGTCTTGTCTGGTTTATCCTGCCGCAGTTGCGCACTGAGCGGACAGTGTTGGTCACAGGCACATCGGCCTTTTCCAGAATGTCCAGCGCCCTTCCGCTGCGGGCCATATGGAAAATGCCGTCATATCCGCCGGTACCGGTCAGCATGTCTTCACAGATTACATCGACCTTGTGTCCCGACCGCTCTATACATGAAATGACGGCAGCCAGAACGGCCGCATCGGAATCCGCCCGGTTGGGCGAAAACCTAACTCCACGGCTAACTGCAAGATATCTCATATGCCACCCAGCATTTCAGCGGCCTTGCGTATGTCCGAAACGTGGTCCACGTCAACAACGTTTCCCATATCAAAGGCCTTCAGTCTCATCCCGGCATCCAGAAGCCTGCGCTGGAAATAGCGCATCCTGCAGTTGCCGCTGTCAACACATCCTGCCAGAACGTCAAGAGCCGGTCGGGTGAGAGCGTATATTCCGGCCGATACGAAACGGCATCCGCACTGCGAATCATGAAAGCCGGTAATCATCATGTCATCATTTGTCCCCACGTACAGCGGCTTCTCGTCATCGACATATGCCGTGACGCCCATCATACCGTCCAGTGAACTGTTTTCAAACTCTTTCATCATGAGCGAAAAGCGCTTTTCATCAAAGACCGTATCGACGGTAGTGACACAGAAACGCCCGCTGTCCAGCAACGGAGCCAGTTCCATAAGGCTGTGCATGGGACTTGGAGTGTCCTTTACGACAAGTCCGATGGGCATGCGCGCGGCCATGTCCTGCAACAGGGCGGCAGTTTCAGGCTGTCCTGAATTGATTATCACCGCAATCCTGTCAGCACCGCAGCGCATGAAAATGCCGGCCAGCCTTTCTATCATGGGCATGCCGGCAATGGGAACCAGCGGTTTTGGCCGGTCAAAGCCTTCGGCAGTCAGACGGCTGCCCTGACCTGCTGAAATGATGGCATAGCGCATCAGTCCCTGTCCTTGTCAAGCCTTATCCTGTCGCTGTCGTCGCGACGGTCAAAATACTGTTTCTTGAGCGGATTGGCGCTTATTGCCTTCTCGTGACGGCGGTGGCGGACAATGTCAACGGCTGCGTATATGGCCTGGCGCATTGACTCCTCACTGGCTGCGCCCTTGCCTGCTATGTCATAAGCCGTACCATGGTCCGGTGACGTGCGCACTACAGGAAGTCCTGCAGTATAGTTCACCCCGCCTTCCATATCAATTGTCTTGAGCGGAATAAGCCCCTGGTCATGATACATTGCCAGAACGGCGTCAAACTTGCGGAAATCGCCGCTGCCAAAGAATCCGTCGGCGGCAAACGGGCCGAAACAGTGCACCTTGCGCGCTGCCATCTCCTCAATGGCCGGAACAATGACCGTTTCCTCCTCAGTCCCAATCAGGCCGTTGTCACTGGCATGCGGATTCAGCGCCAGAACGGCAATACGCGGTATCTCAATGCCGAAGTCCTGTTTCAGCGAATCGTTGAGAATGGTCAGCTTGTCCATTATCAGTTCCTTGCTGAGAAGCTGCGACACCCTGGCAATAGGTTCATGTACCGTTGCGAGAGCCACCTTGAGCGAACTGTTCATGAGTATCATAAGGGCATGGCTGCCTTCGCCCAGTTCATGTTCTATGTATTCGGTATGGCCCGGAAAGCTGAATGAATCGGAATGGATTGTCTTCTTGTTTATGGGAGCTGTGACTATCACGTCCGTCAGCCCCTCGCGATAATCCCTGACAGCGCGGTCAAGAGCCTGGAATGCGGCATTCCCGCTTTCCTGCGTAGGCTGTCCGAAATCGACCTTCACCTCTTCGCTGTTGCAGTTTATCAGATTGAGCCGGTCCGGCTGTGCGTCACGGGCATTGTCTATAACCGTGAAGTTGGTCTGTGATTCAACAGCCTTGCGGTGGTATGTGGCCACTTTCGGTGAACCGTACACTATCGGCGTGCAGAACTCCAGCATTGTCGGGTCTGCAAACGTCTTGAGTATTATTTCGTAACCTATTCCGTTCACGTCGCCCTGAGTTATGGCGACTTTGATTCTGTTGCTCATATTGTGTCCTATTGGTTTTCAGGATTGATTGTAACCTCCTCAATGTCATACGTGAAACGCTCCACGTCAAGTTCATCGGGCAGGCGGAGTGTATAAAGTGCGGCCTCCATGCGGCGCATCATGTATTTCTTGTGTTCGCCGGGGGCGAAAATGAAAGCCTCAGCCACAACCACGCGTCCGTTCTTCTCATCGACCCTCGAAACGGAAACGAACGGGCCGCCCATGCTGTAGTTGGCCATCTTCCAAAGACCGCGGGCAATCTGCGCATACTGGCCGTGGACCGTGCCGTCTTCAACTTCCCAAAGGTCATCCTGAAGCGTCATGTATATGTCGTCATGCGGCCCGGGCACGTTGTACCTGAGCGCGGAATCACGTTTCGCCGCAAAATATTCTGCGGTAAAGGTGTTTTTGTCGCGGTACGGATATGTGTACATGATAAAGTTCATGTCCTTTGTGCCGTTGTCGGTGCTGGCCCAGAAGAAGTTCTTGCCCACCTTGGTCTTGTTGAGCTCCTGCGGGATCCATATGTCACAGTCGAACAGTTCCTTGATTTTCTGCTCCACAGGTATGTTGTGTTCCTTCTGGAGATTGTCCGCCTCACGGTTCATCTCCACACGTGTGAAAAACGATATCAGCGATCCGGCGTTGTCTTTGACGAACCGGATGAACGACTGGGCATCAGGCGCCTGTATGGTCATAACTATCTGCGGTGAAGCATATACATCCCTTGAGAATTTGAACTTGCAGCTGGTGTACATGTGGTCAATGTTCATGATTATCACATTGCGGCAATACCTGAAAGTGTGGGTGAAATTCTCATGGGTCAGTCTGGAAATCTTGAAATGAGCTTCAGGCTGCGGAAGTCCCGGTATATCGTCATTCAGAATCTCAAACAGTGCATCATATGCTCCGTTCTGATAATCGGCCGGCTGTGAAACCACCATCATTTCATACGGCATTCCCGATGACTGGGGTGTGAAGACCGATTTCTTCTTCGAACCGGAAACGTTCTTCACCGTACCCTGATTACCGCCGCCGCAGGCTGCAAGAGCCAAAGCCGCAATGACAAGAAACGCCGTCCTGGCAATTACATTCTTCATATCGTAAAGTGTTTATTGTCTGTCTTTTTCCTTTTGGGCCGTACTGAGCATTCCGCAGGCGGCCCATATGTCCTCGCCGCGCGAAGCCCTGACTGTAGCGAATACGCCGTGTCCGGTAAGCCAGTCCCGGAATTCAATCATCCTCTCTTCCGGTACCGGACGCAGCGGGCTGTCGGGTATTGCATGGAAACGTATCAGGTTCACCCTGCAGGAGAGTCCCTGAAGGGCCTTAATAAGCAGTTTCGCGTCTTCAATGGAGTCATTCACGCCATCGAACATGGTATATTCGAATGAAAGACGGCGCTGATGGCTGAAATCATACCGGCCAAGAACCTCCAGCATTTCAGTCATGGGGAATGCCTTTTCAGCCGGAATCAGTTCGCGGCGCTTTTCAGGTGTGGGAGCATGCAGGCTGACTGCAATGTGGCAGTCACAGCCTTCAATGAGCTGTTTGAGTTCGCGGCGCAGGCCAACAGTCGAAACCGTAATGCGTTTGGGGCTCCAGCCCATGCCCCACGGAGCTGTAAGTATCTCCTGTACGGCAAGCACGTTTTCAAGATTGTCCAGCGGTTCGCCCATTCCCATGAACACCACGTTGGTCAGGTTCTCCTTTTCAGGCAATGAGAGAATCTGGTTGAGAATCTCACCGGCAGTCAGACTGGCCGTATAATGCTGGCGGCCGGTCATGCAGAACACGCAGCCCATCTTGCAGCCCACCTGTGACGATATGCACAGTGTGGCCCTGTCACCGTCAGGAATGTATACGGATTCCACGAAATGCTCCCCGCCCACCCGGAACAGATACTTGACCGTACCGTCCTTTGAAGCGGCGGCGTGTGCAGGTGCTGACAGTCTTATCTCATAGTTTTCAGCCAGTGCGGCACGGAACTTGAGGGATATGTTGGTCATCCTGTCTATGGAATCCACCTGCTTTACATACAGCCAGTCAGCCATCTGTTTTGCCGTGAACAGCGGCATTCCGGTCTCAAGTGCCACCTGCTGCAGTCCGGCCAGTGTAAGTCCGACAAGATTCTTCTTTTCCATTACTTTACAATCAAAGTACAAAGGTAATGAAAAAATCATTATCTTCGCTGATATGATTCAGATGGTTGACATACCCCTTTACGGAGCCTCCACAGCAACGGTCAGACAGGTTCTGCAGTCCTGCACGGCTCCATATCTCCTGCTGAACACAAGCGGCAGGGAAGTGTTTCTGACCGATGACGCCATAACGCGTCTGACAGAATATGCCACAGCATCGGCAGCAGGAATGGTATACAGCGATTACCTCAAGACGGTAGGGTCCGATGCCATAGTCCCCGCCCCTGTCATTGAATTGCAGGAAGGCGGACTTCGCGATGATTTCGATTTCGGGCCGGTGCTGCTTCTGACCCGCGCCGGCATTGACGCCTATCTGGCGGAAAAGCGTATCAAGGAATATGAGATGGCAGGTTTCTACCAGTTGCGTCTCATAGTTCAGGAGAATCTGCCTGTAGTGCATATTGCCCAGCCGCTCTACACAGTTGCGGAAACTGACCTGCGCACATCCGGACAGAAACAGTTCGACTATGTCAATCCCAGGAACCGCAGCGTGCAGATAGAACTTGAAGCCGCCTGCACTGAGCATCTGAAACGCATCGGAGCATACATGGAACCGCTTACCGGGGCCAGTGTCGATACGGCCGACGGGCTTTTCCCCGTTGAAGCGTCAGTAATCATCCCTGTACGCAACCGCGAACGCACAATCAGGGAGGCGGTACTTTCCGCACTTGGCCAGCAGGCGTCATTCAGTTTCAACGTCATTGCAATTGACAACCGTTCGACTGACGGCACCACTGGAATTCTGCAGGAAATGGCACTCTCCGATTCCCGACTTATCCACATCATTCCTGAGCGCACCGACCTTGGAATAGGCGGCTGCTGGGATATGGCCGTCAATGATCCGCGCTGCGGCCGCTATGCCGTGCAGCTGGACAGCGACGACCTTTACAGCAGCCCGGCCACTCTGCAAAGAATTGTTGACAAGTTCAAGGAAGGGGGCTATGCCATGGTAATAGGCAGTTACCGCATGTGCAACTTCAGTCTGGAAACACTTCCGCCCGGGCTGATAGACCATGCCGAGTGGACTGACAGCAACGGTCCCAACAATGCCCTGCGCATTAACGGACTGGGTGCGCCACGCGCGTTCTACACTCCTGTAGTAAGGGAAATCCGTTTTCCCAATGTCAGTTACGGTGAAGACTACGCTGTGGGAATAGCTATTGCCGGCAAATACCGGATAGGACGTATCTTTGACGAACTTTACCTGTGCCGCCGCTGGGAAGGTAACAGCGACGCCGCTTTGAGTGCAGAGAAAGTCAATGCGAACAATACTTACAAGGATTCGTTACGTACGGCAGAACTGCTAAGGCGTATCGGACGAAACAGGGAACTATGATGGAAGATCCTCTGAAAAACCTGGGCAAGTGTCTTGAAGAGCAGCTGGAGACCTGGCCCGCAGCAAGAAAGGCGTTCCAGGATCTGGAAAACGTCCGGACACGGAGACTTTCGTCATCCGGCCTGTCGCTTCAGTTCAATCCGGCACGTATAGTGTCAACAGCGGCAAAAGTCAGCGCCAGTGACATTCAGCAGCGCCCCTGCTTCCTGTGTGCTTCGAACAGGCCGGCCGAACAGAAGGCCACAGATATCGGCAACGGGTTCGATCTTCTTGTAAACCCGTTCCCAATCCTCAAGGAACATTTCTGTATAGTGAGCCGTGAGCACCGTCCCCAGGCCATACGCGACTGCTGTGACAAGCTGCTGGAAACGGCATCCAGGCTTGAACCCGGATACATTGTCTTCTACAACGGTCCACGCAGCGGCGCATCGGCCCCGGATCACCTCCATATGCAGATAGGCCGCGCTGACGGCCTGCCTCTAATAGACAAGCTGATGCAGAACGAACCGCCCGGCACTGACCAGCCTGTGACCATACAGCCGTTCGGATTTCCGGTAATCACGCTCAAGGGAAATGATCCGGACAGACTGCGTGCACTGATTGACGGCATGAGTGTGCTTGACGGCGAATACGAACCCAGGCTGAACATCATATCGCTTAACCGCAACGGACAGGTGATCACTGCTGTAATCCCACGCGGCAAGCACCGTCCGGACTGCTATTATGAAACTGGAGAAAACCGCCGCACTGTGAGTCCCGGAGCATTGGACATGTGCGGTCTGGTAATCACTCCGCGCAAGGAGGACTTTGACAGCCTGACTGAAAGACAGGTACTGGACATTTACCGTCAGGTTGTGCCGGTCCAGCCTCTGCTCAAGGTAGGCATCATGTCCGGAAAGGAAATACGTTTCTGCCTGAATGAAAGCTACAGCGACGGGCGCAGGACTTATGAGGGTGAAATGACGGTATACTGCGACAAGGGCCGGATAAGCTGGAACGGCGTTCTGCTGGACTCGCTCAGACTGGTTCCATGTGAACACGGTTCGACATTCACCCTGCATGACGTGACCATAGGAATAGGTTTCCATTGGGAAAGGCGTGAAGAGCAGACATTCGGCGGCAACCTGATGTTCATTGCAGACGGTGACCGGATATGGGCAGTAAACGAACTGCCTGTTGAAGAATATCTGACAAGCGTGGTTTCATCGGAAATGAAGCCCACCGCCAACATGGAATTCCTCAAGGCCCACGCCGTGATTTCACGCAGCTGGGTCCTGGCACAGCTGCGTTCGCCGCACCGTCCACGCCCGGAGACCCCAGCCGGCGGAATCATATCCGACAGCCGTATCATAAAATGGTACGACCATGACCAGCATACCCTGTTCGATGTATGCGCCGATGACCACTGCCAGCGCTATCAGGGCCGCACCCGCATAATAAGCGCCAGCGCCAGCCAGGCCGTACGCGACACCTATGCCCAGACGCTGGTCTATGACGGCCACCTGTGCGACGCACGTTTCAGCAAGTGCTGCGGCGGAATTACAGAACAGTTCGAAACATGCTGGCAGGAGACCCATAAACCATATCTCGTTCCTCTGCGTGACAGCAGCATCAATGAAGGTCCGCTGCCCGACCTGAGCAATGAAGACAATGCCCGCCAGTGGATCATGTCACGTCCCAAGTCATTCTGCAATTCGGCCGATGGTGACATACTGTCAAAGTCACTGAACGGCTATGACCTTGAAACGCCGGACTACTACCGCTGGACCGTAGTATACAGCAGGAAGGAACTGTCGGAACTGTTCGCCAGCAAGTCAGGGCTTGACATAGGCACAATCATGGATCTGGTTCCAGTGAAACGCGGTCCGTCAGCACGCATTGAAGAACTGCAGATTGTGGGTACGAAACGCACCGTCACCATAGGCAAGGAACTTGAAATACGCCGCACATTGTCACAGTCACACCTGTTCAGCAGCGCATTCGTTGTGGACAGGACCGATGATGGGTTCATACTGCGCGGAGCAGGCTGGGGGCACGGCGCAGGCCTGTGCCAGATAGGCGCCGCAGTCATGGGTGCCAAAGGATACAGCTACAGGGAAATCCTGCAGCACTACTATCCTGGCACAGGAATAGGCCGTTTCTACTGATTACCGCGTATTATCCTCTCCGCATCGGCCAGCGTTTCAGGTTTCCCGGCATCGGCCCAATTTGCCGGGTCCTGCAACACGGACCTCAGCCGCAGCCTTCCGGCATTGTCAACATAGAAGTCTGTAATTGAAAACTTTTCCTGCGGTACGGAGTCAAGATACGGCAGCACTGTGCGTGACAGCACGTGAATGCCCTGGAATGCGCATGGTGAATAGCGTGTCCTGTCAAAGCCCTCCAACGGCGAACGCACCTGCCCGGTCTTCCCGTTGCTCCACCCGCACAGCATTCCGTCAGCATCAAAGTACAGGTATCTCGATGTGGTCCGATGCGCAACCAGCAGGGTGGCATCGGCGCCGCTCCCGGCATGTCCGCGGTACAGCGCGCCCAGATCCGTGTCGGAAAAGATGTCCACGTTGTGCACCAGCACCGGATCTTCATTTTCAAAAAGACGGAATGCCCTGCGTATGCCGCCGCCGGTATCCAGCAGCAGCTGCGATTCGTCACTCAGGCGTATGTCCAGCCCGAAATTGCCGTTCTCTTCAAGGAACGCGCGGACTTTGGGGGCAAAGTGATGTATGTTTATGACGAAATGCTCAAAACCGGCTGCAGACAGACGGCGCAGCTGGTACTCCAGCATGGTATGTCCGGCCACTTCCACCAGAGCCTTGGGCCGGTCAGCTGTCAGTTTTCCCAGGCGTGTACCAAGCCCGGCTGCCAGAATCAGTGCATTCATAGTTCTCTCCTTATACCCTGTTCACGGTGCTCCAGCAGAATGTGGATGCTGTCACCGAACTTCTCTTTCAGAAACGCGGCAGTATGGTCAGCGCAGTACAGCGAACGGTGCTGTCCGCCGGTACAGCCGAAACAGACCATCAGGTCCGTGAATCCCCGTTTCAGATATTTCTCAACAGCAGGAACAATCAGGCCGTACACGTTCTCCAGATATTTCTGGACTTCACCCCGCTCCTCCAGGAACTTTATCACAGGCTCATCGGCCCCCGTGATCTGCCTGTACTCTTCATATTTCCCCGGATTGTGCATGCTGCGGCAGTCGAACACGAATCCGCCGCCGTTGCCGCTGCTGTCCAGCGGAATGCCCTTGCGGTAAGAGAAACTCATTATGTGCACAGTAAGACCGTCATCAGCACGTAACGGCTGCATGTCAAACTGCGGCAGACGGACCAGACTTGACAGCAGTCCGGTCAGGTAGGGACATTCAGCGGCGGCGCCTGTGTCAAGCAGGCTGCGCAGGTTGGAGATTGCGGCGGGTATGCTCTGCAGGAAATGCGGCTTGTGCTCAAAGTATCCGCGGTAGCCGTAAGCGCCCAGAACCTGCAGGGTGCGGAACAGCACAAAATTCATCAGGCTCTTTCTGAATTCCGATGCGTCCACCGCGCGGTAACGTTTCAGAGACTCCAGATATACGTCAATGAGATGCTGCCTTAGTCCGTCAGGATATGCGGCACGTGCCTGCCACAGGAAAGACGCCACATCATATTCTATGGGACCGCGGCGGCCGCCCTGGAAATCGATGAACCATGGCTGTGAGTCCTTCACCATCACATTGCGCGCCTGGAAGTCACGGTACATGAAGGTGTCATACGGCGCGTCCTTGAGAAGGACATCGGCCAGACGTTCAAAGTCATCTTCCAGACGGGCCTCATGGAACTCCAGCCCTGTAGCCTTAAGGAAACAGTACTTGAAATAGTTCAGGTCCCACATTATGCTGCGGCGGTCAAACGATACGGTGGGGAAACAAACCCTGAAATCAAAGTCCCGCCCGCCCTTGAACTGCAAATCCGGCAACAGGGCCATCACCTTTTCCAGCAGGGCCGTGTTGTCCAGATGGGCGAACAGCGAATCGTCGCCCAGATCCTGCTGCAGATAGCACATGCCGTCATCAGAAACGGCAACAAGTTCCGGCACGGGCAGTCCGGCGGCATGCAGATGACGGCATATGGCAAAGAACGCCGCATTCTCATCGGCATTCGTACCCTCCACACCCACCAGTGTCCTGCCATCGGACTCAAGCCGGTAATACACACGGTTGGAGCCGGCGGCCGTCAGTCTGCTGACGGCTGACGGCTCCATGCCGGTAACCTTTACGAAAAGTCTGTCCAGTTCCGGGTTCATCAGATCTTGGTAGGAATCACCTTCAGGTCCTTATCAAGTGACGAACTTCCGTACAGGATCTGGTATTCACCCTTTCTTTTAGCCAGGTCGTCAGTTTTGGAATCATAGAAATAGTATGTATCCTTGTCCAGTTCGACCTTGACATCAACAGTCTGGCCGGCGGCAATCTTCACGCGCTTGAAACCTACAAGTGACTTGATGGGTGCATCGGGGTCATTCAGGGCCTTGACATATACCTGGACCACCTCTTCACCGTCAACTGAACCTGTGTTTGTTACTGGAACGGTAAGCACCTGCTTCTCCGCACTGCCTGAAAGCTTGCCTTCGCCGTAGCTGAATGTGGTGTAGCTGAGACCGTAGCCGAATGCGTACAGAGGTTCGCCCTGGAAGAAGCGGTAGGTGCGGTTCTTCATTGAATAGTCCTGGAAATCAGGCAGCTGGTCAGTTGACTTGTAGAATGTCACCGGCAGACGGCCTGCAGGATTGTACTTTCCGAACAGTACGTCACCTACGGCCTGGCCGCAAGCCTGACCGCCGTACCATGCCTGGACAAGAGCGTCATACCGGTTCTCGACATTGCCGAAACCTATTGCGCTTCCTGATACATTGACCAGGACGACAGGCTTGCCTGTAGCGTCAAGTGCAGAGAGAAGCTGCTGCTGGATCTCAGGCAGTTCAATGCTGGAACGGTCATGTCCCTCACCCTCGATATTCGATGAGATACCGCTGACCATCACTATGACATCGGCCTTTGAAACCTTTTCCACCACCGGAGCGAAGTCAACCGGACCGCGGCTGTAGATATCGAATGAGAACGATGCAGAACGTGCCTGGGGCTGGGTGAGTTCTATGCTTATTTCATATGTCCTGCCCTTTTCAACCTTGAATGTGGTTGCAGCTGCGCCACGGCCGAAACCGCCGCCGAATCCGCCGCCGAATCCGCCACGGCCGCCGGCACCGCGCTGAGCGCTTTCAGAAATCTTTTCACCGTTTATCTTGAACACATATGTTCCGCTTCCGCGTATCGAGTAGATCATGTCACCGGTATAGTCCGATGTGAAACTGCCCGTATAGCGTGCTGAGAAGTCAGTCAGGTTGAGTCCGTTCTCCCAGGCGCAGTCCTCATGTGCCAGTGCGGGTGACGTTGTGTTCAGGCTGAGCGGTTCGTCATAGTCAGCTCTTGCAACTACCGGGCCACCGAATTCAGTGCCGTTGAAATATTCAGCCTTCAGACCCTTTCCTCCGTTTATCTTATCTATATAATGTGTGGTAATGTACGGTTCGTTCAAATCACAGCCCTTCTCATATATGATCTTTGCATTCGGAGCGGCCTCACGTATACCGTCAAGTATGGTCTTGGCGTTCTCCTTGGTGGGATAGCCGTTGTAGTTTCCAAGTATCACGCGTGCGTCATCGGCATTCGGGCCCACCACTGCGACAGTCGCATTGCTCTTGAGCGGCAGGATTCCGTTGCTGTTCTTGAGCAGGACCACGGCTTCACGTGCAGCCTTGTAGGCAAGTGCGGTATGTTCGGGGCTGCTCAGGGTTTCCAGACCAAGGTTTGCCCAAGGCAGGTTCTCGGCGGGATCGAACATGCCCAGCTGGAAGCGTGCGCGCAGTATGCGGCGTACGTTCACGTCAATGTCAGCTTCAGTGATGAGTCCCTTTTCAATGGCTGTCGTAAGGGCGCGGTAGCTTGTTCCGCATTCAACGTCACATCCTGACAGGACGGCGTCGACCGATGCGGTGGCGGCATCCTCATGCGTGCCATGCTGGTTCTTGTTGTAGAAGTCTCCAATGGCGCCGCAGTCAGACACTACGATACCGTCAAATCCCCACCTTTCGCGAAGTATGTCGTCCAGAAGGAAATTGCTGGCACAGCAGGGATCTCCGTCATATGCGTGGTATGCGCACATCACCTCCTGTACGTGGCCGTCCTTGACTATCCTGCGGAAAGCCGGCAGATATGTCTCCCATAGGTCACGGTCCGACACCTTTACGTTGAACTGGTGGCGGAGCGGTTCCGGGCCGCTGTGTACGGCATAGTGCTTGGCGCAGGAATGCAGTTTCAGGTATTTGCTGTCATTGCCCTGCATGCCCTTCACCGTCTGGGTTCCCATGATTCCGTTCAGGTACGGGTCCTCACCAGGAGTCTCCTGGCCGCGTCCCCAGCGCGGATCACGGAATATGTTCACGTTGGGACACCAGAACGAAAGCCCCTGGTGCCATATGCTGCCGTTGGGCTGTGTCACGCCCAGCTGGTGATGGTCTGTGGTGTTCCACACTGCACGCGCCTCATCGGATACGGCCGTGTATATCTCATACTGCTGTTCGGCATCGAAAGTGGCGCCAAGCGCTATAACCTGCGGGAATACCGTAACGTCATCATAGCATATTCCGTGGCAGGCCTCATTCCACCAGTTGTAGGCGGGAATGTCAAGACGGTCAACTGAAACCGAACCGTTCATCATGAGACCTATCTTCTCTTCAGGAGTGAGCAGTGAAAGCAGATTCTCCACTCTCTTGTCAACTGAGAGTTTCGGATTCTGGAACGGATACTCGTACTGACCGCTGGCATTGCAGCTGGAAAGTAACAGCGCGCCGCCAAGGACGCACAACGGTAATGAAAATTTTCGCATATCGGTTTTTGAATTGGTTATTGTCAAAGATTTCCAAAGTTAGGAAAATTATCAATTGCAACGCTTTTGCAACGCAATTTTCACCTTATGTTTATAAAAACGCCCATATCTTTGCTCCAAACTTGAAAACAATGAGAATCCGCAATTTCAGAATCCGTCTGTCCAAAGCATGGTACAAGATTACATTCGCCACAGCATCACTGCTGCTGTCTTTTTCGGCCCATGCCAGCAAGTCCGATGACTCCACAAAAGTCAAGGCTCCGAATCCGTCACCCATTATCCTCAGGAATGACACCACAGTCCAACTTGGAGACACTCTCATTGACAAGGCGCTGAAGGGAAAAACTGAGATTCCGGCCGTTGACGATAATCTGAAAGGCCGCATGGCCATGTACGGTTCGCCCGATCTGTTTTTCATCCAAAGGAACGAGCCCCTTCCAGGTTCAACAACCATTGATGAGACCATTCAGGGCACTTCCGGCAACGCGTACTACAATACCCGCAGATGAAAGAGAGCGGCCACCTTACGGTTGTGGCCAAAGATCACACATGACAGACGAATGACTTTTTCCATTCATTACACCTCGAAGTGAAAAAAAACATTAACTTCGCGGCATATGAGTAAAGGAAGGACGTCATGGGCCTGGGTGCCCACACTGTATTTCGCTGAAGGACTGCCTTATGTGCTTGTCGTAACGGTTTCGGTCATCATGTTCAGCAAAATGGGCGTAAGCAATGCCGATGTCGCCCTGTACACCAGCTGGCTGTATTTCCCATGGGTCATCAAACCCGTGTGGAGTCCGTTTGTGGACCTGGTGAAGACCAAACGCTGGTGGCTGTTGCTCACACAGTTCATTCTCGGTGCCGGAATGGCCGGAATTGCCTTCACATTGAACACTACGGATTTTTTCCGATGGACTCTGGCCATAATGTGGCTGCTGGCTTTCAGTTCCGCCACCCATGACATTTCCATTGACGGTTTCTACATGCTGGGGCTTGATGAAGGCGAACAGTCACTGTTTGTAGGAATCAGGAATACAGCCTACCGCATTGCCATGATTGCCGGACAGGGCGGACTGCTCATGCTCGTAGGATTCTTTGAAAAGAAATTCACCACACCGCATGCATGGAGCCTGGGATTTCTCATTGCAGGCGGTCTGATGATTCTCCTCTGGCTTTACCATTCGTCCATTCTCCCACATCCCGTTTCCGACTGCACAACGCAGATGTCAGGAAAGAACATCATGAAGGAGTTCGGACGCACTTTCATATCATACTTCAAAAAGCCCGATATCATTACGGCACTGCTGTTCATCCTGCTTTTCCGTTTTCCTGAAGCACAACTCGGCAAAGTTTCCCAGCTGTTCCTCATCGATACGGTTGAAAACGGCGGACTGGGACTTACCACAGGTCAGGTCGGTTTCGCCCAAGGTACACTCGGTGTCATCGGACTCCTTCTTGGAGGCATATTGGGAGGTATCACCCTTTCACGCCACGGACTCAAGAAATGCCTGTGGTGGATGGTCGGAGCCATTTCCATACCGGACATCGTATATGTATTCCTCAGCTGGATGCCCACACAGAACATGGTCATTGTCAGCAGTTGCGTATTCGTGGAGCAGCTGGGATACGGATTCGGATTCACCGCATTCACCCTTTTCCTTTTATATATGGCACGCGGCGAGCACCAGACATCACACTATGCCATAAGCACAGGAATAATGGCACTGGGCATGATGCTGCCGGGTATGATTTCAGGTTACCTTCAGGAAATGATGGGGTACCGCACATTCTTCATCTGGATAATGGGCTGCTGCCTGGTGACATGCCTGGTATCGGCGCTTATAAAATACGAACCGGATTTCGGTAAAAAGAACAGATAATAATGAAACTGATTGTTGACGGCGGTTCCACAAAAACCGATTGGGGGTTCTTCAATGAACCTGACAGACTGCAGGTATACAAGACCCAGGGAATCAACCCCTGCCACCAGAATTCCGAAAGGATAATGGAAATTGTCCGGACAGAACTGCTTGGTCCGATGACAGACATTGACTGCAGCGGAGTCACCCATGTCCATTATTACGGCGCCGGATGCGCCACTCCCACCCTGTGTGACGCAGTGCGCGACATACTGGCCGGCTTTTTCCCAAATGCCGACATTACCGTTGACAGCGACATGCTTGGAGCCGCCCGCGCCCTGTGCTGCCGCAGCGAAGGCATAGCCTGCGTTCTCGGCACCGGTTCAAATTCCTGTCTATATAACGGCAGGAGCATTGTCGACCAGGTTCCTTCACTGGGATTCATTCTTGGTGACGAAGGCAGCAGCGCCGCACTTGGACGCCGCCTGATCAGCGACTGCCTGAAACGCCAGCTTCCCGAACCCATCTGCCGCGAGTTTCTGGAAAGGTATGACCTGGCCATTGACACCATTCTGGAAAATGTCTACCGCCAGCCCATGCCCAGCCGTTTCATTGCCGGGTTCGCCCCGTTCCTTAGTGAAAAGAGGAACGTACCTGAAATACACAAGCTTCTGATAAGCTGTTTTTCGGAATTCTTCACCCGCAACGTCATCAACTACCACCGTCCATGGCTTCCGGTCCATTTCACAGGTTCCCTGGCCAGCAGTTTCGCCACCGAACTTACTGAAACGGCTGACTCGCTGGGCATGACTATCGGTACAATTGCAGCCAGTCCGATGGAAGGTCTGGCAGCTTACCACTGCAGTTGAACGGCAGCGCATGGGATATGTTGAAAACTGGTGCCCATTTCTTTGAAAAAGACCGGGAGATTACATATATTTGCAATCCGTTATGACAAACGGATTTGACAACGGAAAGTATCTGCAGATACAGTCCCAGCACATAAGACAGCGCATTGCGCAGTTCGGGGACAAGCTTTATCTTGAATTCGGAGGAAAACTCTTTGACGACCACCACGCCAGCCGCGTCCTGCCCGGTTTCCAGCCGGACAGCAAACTGCACATGCTCATGCAGCTCAGTGACAGTGCGGAAGTGATCATAGTCATAAGCGCCCTGGACATTGAAAAGAACAAGGTCCGCAGCGACCTGGGCATCACGTATGACATGGACGTGCTGCGTCTGAAGGACGAATTCGAATCACGCGGACTGCTGGTCAGTTCAGTGGTAATCACGCACTACAACGGCCAGGCCAGCGCTGACTCTTTCAGAAAGCGTCTCAAGCGCCAGAACATCACCACCTATGTCCATTATACGATTGACGGTTATCCCAACAACGTGGCCCTGATTGATTCCGATGACGGATTCGGACGCAATGACTACGTGAAGACAACCAGACCGCTGGTGGTTGTCACCGCTCCCGGCCCCGGCAGCGGCAAGATGGCAGTCTGCCTGAGCCAGCTGTATCAGGAACACAAGCACGGCGTAAAGGCCGGATACGCCAAATTCGAGACATTCCCCATATGGAACCTGCCGCTCAAGCATCCGGTGAATCTGGCATATGAAGCAGCCACGGCCGATCTTGACGACGTCAACATGATTGACCCGTTCCATCTTGAAGCATACGGCAAGACAGCGGTCAACTACAACCGCGACATAGAAATATTCCCCGTTCTGAACGCCCTTTTTGAAGGTATCTACGGCGAAAACCCGTACAAGTCACCCACTGACATGGGCGTGAATATGGCCGGATTCTGCATAAGCGATGAGGAAGTATGCTGCAAGGCGGCAAAGGACGAAATAATACGCCGTTACTACACCGCCCTGGGCAATATGGCCAACGGTGACTGCAATGAAGAGGAGGTGAACAAGATAGCCCTACTCATGAATCAGGCCAAGATAACGACTGAATTCCGCAGGACCACCGTTGAAGCCAGAAGGCGGCAGGAGGAGACCGGAGTCCCCACCGTTGCCATAGAACTTGAAGACGGCACCATTATCACAGCCAAGACAACCGCTCTGCTTGGTCCCAGTGCCGCCCTGCTGCTCAACGCCACAAAATATCTGGCAGGCATCAGCCACGAAATAAAGCTCATCCCCCAGTCCATGATAGAGCCCATCCAGAAGACCAAAGTCTCCTATCTGCACGGAAACAACCCGCGTCTGCACACGGATGAAGTCCTGGTGGCACTCTCCATGCTCAGCACAACTGACCCGAACTGCCGCAAGGCGCTGGAACAGCTCCCCAACCTGCGCGGCTGCCAGGTCCATTCTACGGTCATGCTGAGTGAAGTTGACCGGAAGATATTCCGCAAACTGGGCATCGGACTTACCTGTGACCCCATAAAGAAGAAATACTTCCCGAACAGTCTCTCCAATGGAAAGCTGCAGTGATGACCTGCTGCCGCAGGTAATGGAAACAGCATCCGAAGCCGGGCACATAATGCTTGAGAACGGAGCTGAGATATTCCGGGTAGAAGAGACCATGGAACGCATTACCAGGCATTACGGCATTGACAGCGGTCATTTCTTCGTACTGAGCAACGGCATAATCACATCAGGGGGCACAAACTATTCGAACGTTGAATTCATTCCGTTCAAAGGCACCCAGCTTGAAAAGGTCGTTGCAGTAAACCGGCTTTCACGGCAGATTGAAAAAGGCGAATGCACAATTGGAGAGGCCCGGCAGCGGCTTGCTGAGATCCGCGCAATGAAGCCCAAACCGTTCCTTGAGCAGGTGCTGGCTTCAGGCATAGGCAGCGGCGCATTCTGCGCCATATTCGGCGGCAGTCTGATGGACTGTCTGGCTTCATTCACCGTCGGCCTGCTGCTGTATGTCTTCATTCTCAAGGTATGCTGCAGAATGTCCAAAATCGTTTCCAACATTCTTGGCAGCACGCTCGTATCGGCATTGTGCATCATCCTCCACAAAATGGGGTTCGGCGACAGTCTGGGCAATATGACCATTGGAGCAATCATCCCGCTCATACCGGGAGTCCCATTCACCAACGGCATACGCGACCTGGCCAATGAGGACTACATTGCCGGAGCCACCCGTCTGCTTGACGCCATAACGGTATTCTTCTGCATCACTGCAGGTGTAGCCCTGGCATTCCTGATTGACGGACGTATTGAACACGGAATGATTGTCCTTGATGGAATGAAGACCGATGCCGTCACAGCCATGTGGCCCATTCAGACAGCAGCCGCATTTCTTGGAACTGCCGGGTTCGCAGCACTGTTCGGAGCGCCACGCCGGCAGTATGTCCACGCCGGTATTTGCGGCACAGTCGGATGGGTCACGTATCTGGCAATGATGCGGCTGGCAGCTGCCACTGCGGTTGAATCGACTTTCGTGGCGACCCTTGCTGTGGTACTTGTTTCCAGATTCATGGCAGTCCGCCGCCGCTGTCCGGTAATCGTGTTCCAGATATGCGGAATTTTCCCGCTCATACCCGGAGCCGGCATATTCTGGACATCGTACTATATTGTCAACAGGGAACTCTCCCTGTCCCTGTCAGCCGGTTTCACCGCTATAGGCACGGCCATAGCCATTGTCCTTGGAATTGTATTTGTAACCAGTCTGCCGGGCAGACTGTTCAAGATTGTCTCAAAAAAATGATTTCACAGCCGGCAACAAGCGTTTTCGATGACATGACGCAGTGCACTGACGCCATGGTGGAACGTATGCTGCCGCTGGTGCCGGAATGGCGCAGGGACCAGGCCATGGCATTCCGTCACACGTTCGGACGCTTTGCCTGCCTCAAGTCATTTCTCATGCTCAAATCACTGCTGTACAGCGAATTCGGGTTCAGTGGCAGCATTTCATTCGAACTGAACGCCCACGGCAAGCCGTCAGTTGCAGGATATCCTGACATGCAGTTCGGCATAAGCCACTGCAGGAACGCAGTCGCCGTCGCTGTCTGGGACCGTCCTGTAGGTATTGACGTCGAATCTTTCCGCAAGGTTTCAGACAGTCTGATGCGCCGCACCATGAATGACATGGAAATGGAAAGGATTCTCAAGTCCGGTGATCCGGGCATTGAATTCGCCGCCCTCTGGACTAAGAAGGAAGCCGTTTTCAAGCTGCAGGGCACAGGTATCACTGACAACCTGCATGACATACTGTCGGAACCGGTCAGAATTGAGACAGCAATAAACAGAGAGAAAGGCTACGCCCTGTCTACGGCCGTTTCACTTTGATCTTCAGGCTGGCGCAGGGCAGTCCCTGCATGACAGCCGAAAACACGGCCTTCCCCTTCTCTTCCGATGACTGCACAATGGCTGTCAGCTGACCGGAAAACAGGTGCATCTCAGGTTCGTGGAAAAGATCCAGACACGTTGGGTCACCATTGGCTGACGCACGGTAGAATGCGGCGCCGCTCACATTGAATTCCACCAGTCCGTCCTCATTCGGGCACAGGTTGCCGTCACGGTCAACGACCTTCACGTTGATGTATGTCAGATCGCGGCCGTCGGCCGTGAGAACCGTTTTAGTAGGGGTCAGTTCCAGATGGTCGGGCTCACCTGCCGTACGTATGCACGTTTCGCCCAGTTTTCCGCCCAGGCTGTCCAGAGCGACGAACTTCACTTCGCCCGGTTCATACTTCACGTCATTCCACATCAGGCGGTAACGCTCCATCAGACTGTTCCCGTTCTTTTCGCGTATGCCCTGGCTGACACCGTTCACGAACAGTTCTCCGCGGCTGTAGCTGGTATAGACAAAGACCGGAGTGGTCTCACCCTCACGGCCCTCCCAGTTCCAGTGCGGCAGGATATGCATTGTCTCCACGTCAGGACGCCATACGCTGCGGTAAAGCCAGTAACGGTCCTTGGGTATTGATGCCAGGTCAATTATTCCGAACATCGAACTGTGGTTGGGCCATGACGTGTCATACGGCGTAGGTTCGCCCAGATAGTCGAATCCCGTCCATACGAACTGGCCCAAGGTCCATTCATAGTCATCGGCCATGGAGAAGTCTAGGTCCGGAATGTTTGACCACCAGCATGTCTCCACATCATATGACGAGCACTGGTGGTCGGGATATGTGGCGCCCTGCTTTTCCACAACCGGGAACTTGTATATGCCGCGCGAACTCAAGGTCGATGCGGTTTCGCTGCCCAGCACTATCTTCTGCGGCAAAGTCTCATGCGCTTCCCGGTACAAAGGCACGCGGTAGTTCAGTCCCGGAATGTCCAGAACCGCCGCGAAGCCGTTCCTCAGTGTCTCCGCAACGCGGTCCATTCCGGTTGTCACGGGTCTTGTGGGGTCTTCACGGTGGCATATCTCCTGCAGGAACTTCAGCACACGCGTACCGTCAGGGCTGCTCTGCGTGGGCACCTCATTGCCTATGCTCCACATCACCACGCTGGGATTGTTGCGGAAATGACGCAGCATGTTCACCATATCCTTTTCAGCCCACTCTTTGAAGAAGCGGTGGTACCCGTTGCGGCATTTCTGCACATCCCATTCGTCAAAAGGTTCAACCATCATCATCAGCCCCATCTCGTCACACAGTTCAACCAGTTCGGGCGCAGGCATGTTGTGTGACGTACGTATGGCGTCACAGCCCATATCCTTCAGCATTTCCAGCTGGTGACGTATAGCCTCACGGTTCACCGCGGCCCCGAGCGGCCCCAGGTCATGATGGTTGCACACGCCCTTGAACTTGCGACGGGTACCGTTCAGGTAAAAGCCGGTTTCATCGACATGAATGTCACGCACTCCGAATCGCGTCTCATAGCGGTCAATGACCTTTCCACCCTGTTCCAGCGTGGTTACGGCCGTATACAGATACGGGTCCTCAGGACTCCACCTGCGGACATCGGGTATTGTAACCTGCCGTTCTGCCTGCGGTCCGTGAAAGGATGCAACCTTTCTGCCCCGGGCGTCAATGACAGCGGTTCCTATCTCCATACCCTCCAGCATATTCTCACAGCTGACACGGAACATGACCGTATCGCCACGGGTCTGGATCTGAGTGCCCCACACACTTATGCGGCTACGGTCTGTCACAGTCATATGTACATTCCTGTACAGTCCGGCGCCAGGATACCAGCGTGACGATTCCGGCTGGTTTTCCAGCCTTACAGCCAGCACGTTACCCTTTCCTGAAGGATTGAGTAAATCCGTCACATCGACATGGAATGAATTGTATCCGTAGGGCCAGTAGATTGCCTCTTTGCCATTCACGTACACGCGGGCCTCACTCATGGCTCCGTCAAAGAGCAGAGTCACCGCCCTGTCCGGAGCGAATCCGGGAACATCGAACTCAAGCCGGTACCAGCCCACGCCCGTGTATGGCAGCCCCCCGGTGCGTCCTGTCTTGTACGTGGCCTGCCGTTCGCCGTTCTGCGTGATTGCCACGTTCTGGGCATCGTTCCCGCTTCCGAACGGACCGTAAACAGCCCAGTCATGAGGTACGCTGACATTCTGCCATGCCGTATCCGGAAAAGATACCGACTGGGCGCCGGGAGCATCGCCATAGTGGAATTTCCAGCCTTTCTCAAGCAGACACTCCTGCCTTGGTGACTTCGGTGAAGCCATGCAGGGAATAATGGCAAATGGCATGAATGCCTGTATGATTATGGCTAATAAGTTTTTTTTCATATATTGAACTTTCAGGTAAGTTCAAAATTACAAACTTTCTTTCAGAGACAAGCTCATTCATCAAGAATAATGACGCATCAAAAGCGATGAACAGAATGATGAACATAACATAATGGAGCTAAACTGCGGACAATTAATTTTTGTTTTGCGCAGACTATGTCATTATTATTGCGTATCATTGCAAATATTGCTTCATCCGCAAAGAAATTCTATTCAAATAGGTTGCTTGGTGGTAGTTCCGCAACTAACCGGTATGTAATACATGGGGAAAGCATTCCTATAATAAATGTTAACGAATCAATTATTAAATGGTATGGACGCTTTTTAGATACGATAACAAAAAACGGTGAAGGAATTTTACCCTATAGTTTCTTATATAGCTCTTGTTCGACACATACTTCAATTGCTTTGAATTTATCAGGAATTCCTACAATAGGACTTCGCCCATACACCGTGTTAATGTCTGTTAAATTATGAAATATGGGAATAACCCCTTCAATAATTAATAGTTCATATTATTTCCAGCAAAAATGACAAAAAAATTCTATAATCTGATTTGTTTATGTTTATGTTTACAATCATGCTCGGCACCTAAGGGGATGTTTCGGGAAAGTATCTTGGAAAAAGTTGAGTATATCTCTGCTAACGAATGTTTTACAGAATTTTCTGTAAGGGCTATATTTTCAACAATTGGAAATGAGTCAGAAAGAGAACAAATTATAAAAAAACAAATTATGAAGTGTTATGATATTTCTGATGCACATCTGATAATTGTTGAGGCCGCCGGAAAGACATATGGTCAATTCAACTATAAGATAACAAAATCCAATTAGTAACCCCGGAGCATGGTCAGGACGACCATGCTACCTACTTAACAATGAATAATGTTCTTGGAATTAATCATCTGAAAAATATGCAAACTCAGAATGAAATAATAAAATTCAACAATGACAATAATCTCCAAGAATTGTAATGATTCAGCAAAGTGAAAATCGCTCATCGGCCAATCCATCAGAAATAACAACAAACATCATTCCCCGTGTTCTCATCGGCCTATAAAGAAACCTACTCCTCCAGCGGCAACCTGCAGAGCAAGACGGGTGTGGGCAATTACGCCTACAGCTCCGGCAGTCACCGTCTTTCCAGCGTTGACAATACGGACGATGTCATACCTTACAGCAATCAGAGCATAACTTACAACGCCTGGGGTAAGGTGGCCGAGGTCAATGAGACAGTTGGGAGCGACACCTACAAGTATGAACTGACCTACGGGCCGGACCTTCAGCGTGTGCTGGCCGTGCTGTGGAAGAACAACACGCTTGTACACCTGGTGACCTATGGAGACGGGTATGAGGAGAAGTACCAGAACGGTCATATAACCAATTACTATTATGTTGACGGAGCAGACGGCAACAAGTGTTTCAGCGCCAGTTACGACCCGTGGGGCCGCCGTTACGTGGAGCAGGGTTCCATAGAGTACGACCGCGGCTACACCGGCCACGAGCACATAGATGAGCTTGCCCTTATAGACATGAACGGCCGCATGTACGACCCCATCCTTGGCCGCTTCATCAGCGTAGATCCGTACATCCAGGACCCAAATAATCCGCAGAACTTCAACCGGTACGCCTACTGCTTGAACAATCCGGTCAAGTACACTGATCCTGACGGGGAATCAATAGTTGGCGCAATGATAGTTGGCGCAATTATTGGAACATATTCAGGGGGTATTTTAGCAAATGAGGGGCAGATTAATCCTGTCAGATGGGATTGGAAGTCAAAAAAGACTTGGAGTTATATGGGTGGAGGAATGATTACAGGTGCGCTATCTGGGGCTGTAGGTGCAGTTATTTCTTCGTCTGGAATTCCAATGGCAAATACGTTAGGTATTGCAAATAGCTCTCTGTTAAACTCATCAGGTACATTCATATATACTAAAGGTGAAACTCCACTTACTATTAGTTTTGGTATAGCCTCATATAACATATCCGATAACAGCTGGGGATATTTAGGAAAAAAAGGTAACAATTCGGGTACTTATAGTAACCTCGCATCGCAACTTACATCGTTTTAGATTATGTATAATGCACGGAAATTAACTGTTCTCATGGCAATCGTGGCGGTTGTCGGATGTGCTCCAACTGGCAAATATTCTTATACGGACTATCAATCTGTTGCCGAGGAACCTCTATTTTGCATATATAATAAAACCAATGAAAGAGGAACCTTCACATTCATCATAAACGATGACAATCAGATAAGGCAGACTTCGTTCACTTACTCGATTTACGTTGACGGGAAAACTGTTGCTTGTCATAAATCGGAGGATATAATCTTGAACAGTCAGGATGAGCGTCTGAACGGGCATTGGTTAACTGCGGCTATGTTCAAAGGCAATGAAAAAGGTACTCGAAGGGAGGCTTACTGGAATTGTTTCTCCGATGATTTTCTTGATATGTCCAATGCTGAAAAAATGAAGTTATTGGAAGATTTGTCAAAACGAAGGCAAGAACAGCTGACAGCTTTAAATTGGTTTATGCAACCTGTCATTATCACCAGTATTCAGAATTCAGACATCGATGATTCACCATATTTGAATGCCAATGAAAGTACATTGCTGAATTCTCTTCTGATAGATAGCGCCGCGTATGATTTTACCAACAAAAAGGTCTGCTTCCTTGATGGTTTGTCATTGGGAAGTAAAATGGATTATTTTGAAATGTTCAGAAAGATTTCGGATAAGGAAACATTTGCTCCACATGATATAGGTTATTGGTATGTATTCAATGAAGAAGAGCGTGCAATGTTGGACAATTATGATGCCGTAATTGTGTATAGGCCAAGTCGTCCATATAAGAAAGAGAAAGTAATAAAGGCACTAAACCGTAAACTTCCAATACCCGATTGACGAGGATGAAAAATAAACTGTTCATTTTGTTTGCGTGTGTCGTAAAGAGTCTGGTCAATAATTGAATCAACATGAAGAGATTCTATTTGTATATTGTTGCCA